>JAPKZA010000478.1 GCA_026394015.1 Acidobacteriota bacterium | reverse complement strand
CGACACCCACATCTTCTTCCGCGCCATCTTCACGCCCTCTAACGGTGCCCGCGGTGCCGCCCCCGTCACATGAGCCCAACCCGTACTCACCAGCGCCGCCACATACGCCACCCCGTAAGGAACTCGATACTTCGGAGCCTCCCCCAACGCCGCAAAAATCTGCTGCAGCGTTAAGTTCTCGCTTCCTAAAATATACCGCTCCCCCACCCGCCCCTTCTCCCCCGCCAACAAATGCCCCCGCGCCACATCCCGCACATCCACCACATTCAACCCCGTATCGAGATACGCCGGCATCCGCCCGCTCAGAAAATCCACAATCGTCTGCCCCGTCGGCGTCGGCTTAAAATCATGGTCCCCCACCGGTGCCGTCGGGTTCACAATCACCACCGGAAACCCCTCCGCCGCAAACTCCAGCGCCACCCGCTCGGCCAAAAACTTCGACCGCTTATAGTGCCCCGTCATGTCCTCCACCCGCACCGGCAGCGACTCATCCCCCAAGCCGTCTTTCACAAACTGCACACAACCCACCGTGCTCGTATACACGACCCGCTCCACTCCCGCCCGCCGCGCCGACTCGAGCAAATTCCGCGTCCCCTCGACGTTCGACTTATACAACTCCTCCGGCTCCGGCGACCACAGCCGATAGTCCGCCGCCACGTGGTAAACCATCCCGCAGCCCGCCACCGCCTGTTCCAGCGACGCCGCGTCCTGCAAGTCCCCGGTCACCACCTCGAAATTCGCATACCGCTCCGGCAACTCCCGCACCGGGTTCCGCCCCCGCGTCAGCGCCCGCACCGGCACCCCCGCCTCCGCCAGCAGATTGGCCACATGCCAACCTACAAATCCTGAGGCCCCTGTGACGAGTGCCGGCTTCAACGCTCTGCTTTCAGGAACGTCGAAAGCGCCAAAAGCGGGAACGAGTTCCGGTAAAGGTGGTACCGCAGATAGAACACGTTCGGGAACCCTGTCCCCGTCGCCGCGTCTTCATCCCAAGACCCGTCCGCGTTCTGTTTCTCAATCAAAAACTCCACGCCCCGTTGCACGCTCGACGAATACGTATCGCCGCTCGCAATCAGCCCCAGCACCGCCCAGGCCGTCTGCGAAGGGGTCGAAGGAGCCACCACAAACCCTTTACCCCGATAGCTCTCCGGACTCTCGCCCCAGCCGCCATCGGCGTTTTGAATCGATCGAATCCACTCGCCGGCCCGCAGCACCGCAACCTCCCGGTCGCTTTCGCCCGCCGCCCGCAACCCGCGCACCGCAAAACAGGTGCCGTAGATGTAGTTCACTCCCCAACGCCCCTGCCAGCTTCCATCCGCCTCTTGCGAATTTTCTAAATACGCCAAGCCTTTTTTGATTGCCGCGTGTTCAATAGGGACGCCATGCAACACCAGCGACTCCACCACCCGACCCGTGATGTCCGGGCACGTCGGATCCAGCATTGCGTTATGGTCCGCAAACGGGACGTCGCTCAAAAACTGCCAGTTGTTATCGACGTCAAACGCCGCCCATCCCCCATCGCTCGATTGCATCGCCAGCAGCCAGTTCACCGCCCGCTTCTCGCAACTCGCCTGCGACCCCGTCTTTTCACACTTCGTAAAGTGCAGCCCCAACATCACCATCGCCGTGTCGTCGATGTCCGGGTAGTACTCGTTCGCGAATTCGAAGTACCAACCCGACGGCTCCACGTTCGGGCGCTTCACGCTCCAATCGCCCTTCCGCCGAACCTCTTTCGTCAGCAGCCAATCGCCCGCCCGGTTCATCACCGACGCCGGAGCCATGCCACTTTCGCCCAGCGCGTGCGCGGCAATCGCCGTATCCCAAACCACCGAAAAGCAGGGCTGGAAGAAAAATCGTTTGCCGTCGTCCACCATCAGATTGGCGAACTGATTCTCGGCTTCATTCCGATCCGGATGCTCCGGCGCATAACCCAGCAGGTCCATCGCCATCACGGTGTACATCATCGGCGGATAAATCGCCGCCAACCCATCGGTGTAGCGCGTCCGCTCCACCACCCATTCCATACACTTGCGAATCGCCCGCTGCCGAATCGCCCCGCTGCCGAACCGTTCCCACCACTTGAAAACTTTATCAATCCGCAGAAACGTGTTCCGCCGATTGAAGAACCCATCATCCCGCGGCAACTCCAGGGTTACCCCGGGGACCAGTAACTCTTCCAGCGTGAATCCATCCGGCACCGGCCGGGCTGTCACCGTCATCGCGTGGACGATCGACAATGGAATCACGATCGCCCGCGTCCACGAACTCATCTCGTAGATCACTCTGCCGAGCAAAATCAGCTCCGGCGGAATCGAAGGCACGTGCTGCCGCGGATACAACCCAAACAGACTCAGGTTGATCTTTACGTAACTGTTCGCCGCCTGCAATCCGCCGAGGCCCAAGATCGTGGCCCGCAAAACGGCCATCCGAGTATCATTTACCGAAATGCCAGCCGTCTTCAGCGCAAAATACGCCTTCACGCAAGCATTCACATCCGCCGGACCGCCCGGGAAAATATTGAACCCGCCACCTTCCAACTGCCGCTCTAAAATCGACGTCACCGCCCGGTCAATCTGAATCCGCGTCGGCGGATCCCATTTTCCGTTCGTCGGCGGATACAGCCACAACTGTAACAACACGAAGTCCGATTCCAGCGTCGTATCCGCTGTTAAGTCGCCCCACCAGTAGCCCGCATCGTGCTGATTGGCGACAAACCAATCCACCGACCGTTTCGCCGCTTGGGCGGTCGAAGCAACTAACGCGTCACTAACTTGCAGACTTGGGGTCATAGGGAAGCGGAAGTCGTGATTTGGGTCAACCGGGCGCTATTCAACTCCGGAGGCAACTGGAACCGGACGTCCTCTTCCTTCACTTCCAACTCTTCCAACTCGTCAAATCCATTCACTTTGAGATACGCGATGATCTCCTCAACCAGATGTTCCGGCGCCGAAGCCCCGGCCGTAATCGCCACGGTCTTCACCCCAACCATCCACTCGGGCCGCACATCGGATTCATCGTCCACCAGGTACGCCGGTACCCCCGTGTTCTGGCAAACTTCTACCAACCGCTGCGAATTCGAACTATTCTTCGAACCCACCACGAGCAGCAAGTCGCATAACGGTGCCACTGCCTTCACGCCCACCTGCCGGTTCTCCGTCGCGTAGCAAATGTCCTGCGAATGCGGCCCCTGAATCAGCGGGAAACGCTCGGTCAGCCGCTGCACAATGTGGTTCGTCTCGTCCAGACTCAACGTCGTCTGCGTCAAATACGCCATCTTCGTGGTATCCGGCACCACCAGCCGATCCACGTCTTCCACCGTCGAAACCAGCTTCATCGCTTCCGGCGCTTCACCCAAAGTGCCCACCACTTCGTCGTGGTTTTCGTGGCCGATCAGGACAATCGAATAGCCCTTCCGCGCAAACTTCACCGCTTCTAAATGCACCTTCGTCACCAGCGGACAGGTCGCATCAATCACCTGCAAGTTCCGTTCGACTGCGTCCGTCCGCACCGAAGGAGCCACCCCATGAGCACTGAAGATAACCCGCCCTTGGCTCGGGACTTCGTCAAGCTCTTCGACGAAGATCGCTCCCGCCGCCCGAAGCTCGTCCACAACATGTTTGTTGTGCACGATCTCCTTCCGCACGTAGATCGGAGCGCCGTACATTTCAAGCGCAATCTTCACGACGTCAATCGCGCGCACAACCCCCGCGCAGAAGCCGCGCGGCGTCAAAAGGATAATTTTCTTGCCGAAAGCCATAGAAACGGATCAGTTACAGTATAGCCCGGATCTGCTCGACCAATTTAGCTTCGCCCTCGATTTCCATCCCGATTCGCAACCAAAACACCTTCACCGGAGCCATGATTTCCGCCACGTTCGGCGGCAAATTCATTAAATCTTTTTCAGTCGTTAACAGGACTTCGGCCTCCTGCAATTTCGCGTGCTCCCGCAAACGGACGAGTTCCGTGTGGCGATACGAATGGTGGTCGCCAAAAGTCCAACGGAACAGCGGCACCGCACCCTGCTCCCGTAGCGTCGACCAAAACGTCGTCGGATTCGCCAACCCGCAAAACGCCGCCACTCGCTGCTGACGCAGAATCACGTCCTTCCCAGTCCCCGCGTCCACCCAACTCTCGGCCACCACCCGTGACCGATAAATCGAGACCATCGCCAACCGCGCCCGCAGCGCCCCGTAAGTCCTGCCCCGCTCCGTCCGCGTCAACAAAATCGCCGAAGCCCGACCCAGCGCCTCCGGCATCTCTCGCAGCCGCCCCAGTGGAAACGATGCGTCGCCCGCAAACGGGTCTCGCGCATCGAGCAGCACCAAGTCAAACTCTCGCGCCAACCGGTAGTGCTGAAAGGCGTCGTCGAGCAAAAACACCTCCGGATGCAGCGCCGCCTCCATCGCCCGGCCCACCGCGTAGCGGTCTCCCCCCACCCCCACATGCGCCGCTCCCGACCGGACAAAAATCTGCGCCTCGTCCCCCGTCCGTTCGATCGGCATCGAGGTCCCCCGTGGAATCACCGTCACCGGTTCGGTCAGGAGACGCCGATAACCGCGCGTCAAAATCGCCGGATCCGTAAAATGCCGCGCCAGCCACAGCACCGTCGGCGTTTTCCCGGCCCCACCCATACTGATCCCGCCCACGCTCACCACCGGCGTATCCAACCGCCGCGCGACCGCCCGCTGTCGATTCCACCGCCCTCCCCATTTCCAGAGCCAAGCGAGCGGAGCCAACAGCAGCCAGAACACCCACGGATGCAGCGGCACCGGCCAAGCCCGCTCAATCTCTTCGCGCAGAACTCCCAACGTCCTCGGCAGCGCCCCGCGCCGGTGCTCGGCCAGCGCTTTCGCTCTCGCGCCCCATTCTCCCGGGTCCCGCAGCAACTCCGCCACCACCGCGGCCATGTCCGCCCGCCCGCATCGCTTCAATCCTCCGCCCGCCGTAAACGCCGCCGCGATCTCGGCGAAGTTCTCCATGTGCGGCCCCGCCACCACCGGTTTGCCGAACAACGCCGGTTCCAGGATGTTGTGGCCGCCTCGCCGCGCCAGCGTCCCGCCCATCACCACCACATCCGCCAGCCGGAACACCCCGCTCAACTCGCCCATCGAATCCAGCAGCAACACCCCGGGCGCCGCCATCGGCGTCAACGCCGTCCGTCGCCGAAACGGAATCCCCGCCGCCGCTAACTTCTCCGCCACCCCGTCAAACCGCTCCGGCTTTCGCGGCGCCAAAATCATCACGAGACGCGGAAAAGCCCGGACCCACTCCCCCCACGCCGCGATCACCAAATCGTCTTCGTCAATATCCTCGCAATGCGTGCTGGCCACCACCAGCACCTTCTCCGCCCCGGTCACCCAAGCCGTCACATCGGCGGGTGTCGGAATCATCTCCGGGGCGAAGTCGTACTTCAAGTTGCCGTTGTCGATCGCCTCGGTCGCGCCAAGTGCTATATAACGCTTTTGATCCTGCGCGCTCTGCGTTAGGACCTGATGCGGAATCGCCATCACCGGCCGAAACAACCACCGGAACCGCTCGTAGCGCGGCAGGGCCCGGTCCGAGATTCTCCCGTTCACGACGATCAGCCGCGCCCCGCTCCGTCGGGTCTCCCGCCACAAATTCGGCCAAATCTCGGTTTCCAGAATCACCACCAGCGTCGGTCGCAGCGCCCGCAGAACCCGGCGCACGGCGAAGCAAAAATCGAGCGGCGTATAGAAAACGCCATCGGTCCAATCCGTCAACTTCTCCTCGGCCATCCGTCGGCCCGTGGTCGTCGTCGTCGAGACATAAATCGGCGTGTCCGGGTACTCCCCTCGCAACGCCCGAACTAACTCAACTGCGCTGAGCACCTCACCCACCGACACCGCGTGCAACCAAATGCCCCCCGGTGCCGTCACAGCAAAAGGCAGACCGCCGAACCGCTCCGGCAGCGTTTTGCCGTAGCGAGCCATCAGATAGACAAACAGCGCGGGAAATCCCACGAACTGCGCCAAGCGATAGAGAAGAAAAATAAAGGTCTGCAATCGACAGCCCCCAGTATAGCCGCGTCCCCTACAATGAAACTCATGAAGGCCCTCTGCGTCGCCCTACTCCTCACCGCCTCTGTGCAAGCCGAAAAGAAGCAAGAACCCTTTCGGCCCGCCGCCATCGAGACCTACGCTTCCAAGCAGACCAACCAGGGACTCACCGTCGCCGCCGTCGCCTACGATGACGCCGACGAGGCCAAAGCCGCCTTCGGGAAAGTGAACCCCTATGAGCATGGCATTCTGCCCGTTCTCCTGCTCTTCAAGAATGAGGGCAAGAAAACGCTGAACCTCGAACTCGCCCGCTTCCAATATTTCGTCCCCGGCTCCCGCAAGCTCGACGAAACCCCGGCCGAAGACCTCGCCCGGTTGAAGGGCCCGTCCCGTCCCCGTTACAACCCGACGCCGCTGCCCACTACTATCCCGGGCATGAAGCGAAACAAGAACCCGCTCCAAAACCCCGTGATTATTGAACGCGCTTTCTCGGCGAAGATGCTGCCGCCCGGCGAGTCGGCCTACGGCTTCGTCTACTTCCAGACGGGCCATACGCGGACCGCTAAGCTCTACATCACCGGCATCACCGAAGCCCAAACCAGCCAGGAACTCTTCTACGTCGAAGTCCCGCTCGGCGCCAAGTAAGCATGGAGCGCATCATCCTGATCTCCACCGGCGGAACCCTTGAAAAAACCTACTCCGAACAGGCCGGCGGGGTCCATAACAAAGAGAGCAAAGTCGAACAGTATCTCCGCCAACTCCGGCTGCCCGACCTCACCGTCGAGACGATCCGCTTGATGAACAAGGATAGCCTCGAGATGACCGACGGCGACCGTCAATTCATCCTGGCCGCCGTCCGCCAACACGAAACCGGCTCCAAAGGAATCGTGATCACCCACGGCACTGACACCCTGGTCGAAACAGGAAATGTACTCGCGGCCGGTCTCCCGAACCTGACCCTTCCCGTTATTCTGACCGGAGCGATGACCCCACTCGGATTTGAAGGCTCCGACGGGCTTCAGAATTTAACCGAGAGCCTGCTCGCCGCCCGACTCCTCCCGGCCGGGGTCTACCTGGTCATCCATAGCCAGGTATTCCCCATTCACGACGTTTACAAGGACCGCGAGATGGCCCGCTTTAGGCGGCTTTCTTCTGCTCCGCCACCGCCGGCTTCGGCTTAGCCGGGACCACTTTCGGCGCTGCGGGTTTCGGCGCAGCGAGTTTCGGAGCTGCAGGTTTCGGAGCAGCCACCGGCGGATATCCTTCGCGCCGAACCACGACGCGCATTTTCACAGGGACCGCCGGAGAATCGCCGCGGCCTTTCGGCACATTCGCCACCTTCGCCACCAAATCCTGCCCTTCAATCACCTGGCCGAAAATCGTGTGCCGCCCGTTCAAATGAGACGGGGTGCCCTCCGTGATAAAGAATTGGCTCGAACCCGTGTTCGGTCCGGCGTTGGCCATCGCCAAGCGTCCAGGAACGTCAAACTTCAAGGAAGGGTGAAACTCGTCTGGAATCGGATCGGTGCCGCCGGTGCCGGTCCCGAGCGGATCGCCGCCCTGGATCATGAAGCCCGGGATCACCCGATGGAAGGTCAAGCCATTGTAAAGCGGCAGCTTCGACTTCACTCCCGTCCGGGGGTTCGTCCATTCCTTCCGTCCCATCGCGAGATCGGAGAAGTATGGCAATTTCTTCACCGTGATGGGAGATTCGTCTACGAACATCTTCGTAACAATTGTGCCCAGGGTGACGGCGCCTTGCGTGATTGTAAAGTAGGCGTAGGTGCCGGGTTCCCGCGCCGGTTTGGCCGGGGCCACCGCTGGTTTGGGAGCGACCACCGCTGGTTGGGGAGCCACCACCACCGGTTTCGGAACGGCCGGCTTCGGAGCCGCCGCGGGAGGCTGCGCCAGGAGCATCGCCGGCGCCACAAATAAAAGCCATCGCAGATTCATATCTGCCAGCTTAAACCGTAACCCCCTCGGCGTGCATCTAACGCTGTATGAATCCTACTGAAATCACGACTTTAGGCGGTGGTTGCTTCTGGTGTCTGGAAGCGGTGTTCGACCGGATGAAGGGCGTTCTCTCCGTCGAATCCGGGTACATGGGAGGCCAAGTCGTCAACCCCAGCTACGAGGCGGTCTGCCTGGGGACGACCGGTCACGCCGAAGTGGTCCGGATCACCTTCGACCCTTCGAAAGTGACGTTCAAGGATATTTTGACGGTGTTTTTCGCCGTTCATGACCCGACGACATTGAACCGGCAGGGCAACGACGCGGGAACGCAGTATCGGTCGGCGATCTTTTACGAGTCGCCGGAGCAGTTGCAGACCGCCCGCGCCGTGATCAACGCGCTCGATGTGGCCGACTCGGTGGTCACCGAGGTCACCCCGGCCGTCGTGTTTTACGAAGCCGAAGCCTACCATCAGGAATACTTTGCCCGGAACCCCAACGGCGGCTACTGCCAGTTCGTCGTTCGCCCGAAGGTCGAAAAATTCAACCGTTACTTTGCTGAGTTCGCGCAGTAGGCGATTCCGGTTCGAAGTTCATCGCCGTCAGGGTCGCAGCGCAACCAATCACGCCGAGGATTAGGACGGCGATTAGGACGTAAAGTTTGGGGGGCACGGCGAATTCTTTTGCACGTCACCAACCAAACGTGTAAGCCCTTTATTTCTATTGGCTGCCTCAAGAGTGTGTCAAATTTTTAGACACTGAGGAAATCTGGCGGAGAGATAGGGATTCGAACCCTAGGTACCGTTTCCAGTACGACGATTTAGCAAACCGTTGCTTTAGACCGCTCAGCCATCTCTCCGCGAGTAAGGGCCGGTCGATTTCTAGAATACCACAACTACTTTTTCTCGAACACGACCAGGTACTGCGACTTTGGCAAAAACTCTTCCCGACGGACCGAACGGAACCCGAAACCCTCGATTTGTTCGACGACCCCAGACTCGTCGAGCCGAATATGGTTCAACGCGAAGTTCGGGTCCGCCCCAGCCATGGCCCCTGGCCGCTTGTAGTAGTCGACGATCGCCAACTGCCCGCCAGGCTTCAGCGCCTTCCGAATCCCGGCCATCATCTCGGCCGGGAAATCGAAGTGGTGATAGGCATCCAGGATAAAAATCAGGTCCGCGACCCCGGCGTCGAGTTTGACGTCCTTCTCGGTCCCAAGGACGAAGCTAACGTTGCCGAGCGCTTCGGCCTTCGTTTTGGCTTTCGCGAGAAAATCCGGGAAGATGTCCTCGGCGATGACCCGGCCACTCTTGCCGACCGCTTCGCTCACGAACGGCAGCATGTAGCCGACGCCGGTTCCGATGTCAACGACGGTCATGCCAGGGCCGATCTTCATCGCGGCGATCAGCTGCTTCGGCTTCTGGCGCGTATCGCGATGCTCTCCGTCCAGCGTGGCGGCCATCCCGGCTCGGCCTTCCGCCGTTTTGTAGCGATCATTCGAGCCGGGGGCCGCCTGGCCCCACAGCGAAAGGAACGAAACGAAGCCAATTAGAATCTTCATAGCGCAGTCTCCATCGGCAGGGCCAATACCGGCTCCACCATAAATTCGAGTTTTGCCATTTCGGCGACGGCCTCCCGCACGCTTTGCTCGGAGGTGGGTTCGACGGTGATGACGAACGGCAAGGCCGCTTTATCTTCGTTGGGCAGTTGCAGCACGGCGTCGAGCCCGATCTTCTTGGCGGCCAGGATGCTGGCCAGCGCCGCGATGATGCCGGGCTGATCCCTTACGAAGAACCGAAGGTAATAAGCCCGCTTCTGCTTCAGGACGCTGACGGGCTGGTTGGCTTCGAGGCGGTCGTGGGCGAAGGGGCTGACACGGGTCGGGCTGCCGCTGCGAATTTCGCGAGCGACGCGCATCAGGTCGCTGACGACCGCAACTCCGGTGGGATGCGGCCCGGCACCGCGGCCGTAGTAGAACGTATCGGCGCCGTACTTGCCGCGAACCCAAACGGCGTTGTAGGCACCCTTGACGCTGGCCAGAATCGTGGATTCCGGGATCAGAGCGGGGCGGACGGAGAGGATCAATCCTTCGGCGGTTAGCCGGGCTCCGCAGATGAGGCGAATCGTATGGCCCAGGCGATGGGCGTATTGAAAGTCGATCGGGGAGATGCGCCGAATGCCCTCGGTGAAGATATCGGCGGCGGTGATTTTTTCGCCGAAGGCCAGCGCCGCCAGGATGGCCAGTTTGCTGCGGGCATCGAAGCCGTCGACGTCGGCGGTGGGGTCGGCTTCGGCGTAGCCGAGGCGCTGGGCTTCGGCCAGAACGTCGGCGAAGGCGGTGCCGTCGCGCTCGATTTCGGTGAGGATGTAGTTGCTGGTGCCGTTCAGGATGCCGTAGAAAGCCTCGATGCGGTCGCCGCTGATGCCTTCGCGCAGGACGGTATGCACGGGGATGCCGCCGGCGACGCTGGCTTCCATCGCGATGTTCGCGCCATGGGCGATGGCCGCTTCGACGAGGGCCGGGCCCTGGGCGGCCATGAGTTCTTTGTTCGCCGTCACCACGCTTTTGCCCGCGGCGAGGGCTGCGTCGATGATCTCTTTCGCCACGCCTTGACCGCCGATGAGTTCGGCCACAATTTCGACTTCCGGATGGTTGACGACTTCGCGCCAATCGGTCGTAACCAGCGCATCGGCCAGGGCGGCGGGGATCTGCTTGCCTTCGATCGTTCGAGCACAGAGCGCCTTGACGACCAAGCGAAAACCAAGTTTCTGAGCGATGGAATCGCTCGTCTCGGCCAGAATCGCCATGGTTCCCGAGCCGACGTTGCCGAGTCCGACAATCCCAATATTGACATCACGCATAAGTCGCTATGATAGCAATATGGCGTTTCAAGCCCTGTTTTTACTGGTATTGGCCGGTACCGTGTGGGCCCAAAGCCTGCCGCGACCATTCGGCGACTTGTCCCCGAATGAGTCCCCGATGCGCGGCCCGGATGGCAAAGACCGAACCCAGGATTTACTCAAAGCGGATCTAGCTTCCAATCTAAAGGATCTGGAAGCGATCAAGCGGCTGAGCGAAGAGATCACGATGGAACTCGAAAAGCATGACCGCCATGTGCTTTCGGTCGGGGCGTTGAAAAAGTTGGACGAAATCGAGAAGCTCACGAAACGAATTCGGGGCCGGATGAAACGATTCTAATGACTCCTTTTTTCCTGCTGGCATTTGGGTTGTCCTACGAGGCGCCAACGGCGGCGAAGCCGCTCGAAATCGACGGCAAAATGGACGAAGCGGCCTGGCAGAAGGCCCCCTGGACTCCGTTTTTCGTCGATATCGAAGGCGACGCCAAACCGAAGCCGCGATTTAAGACCCGGGCGAAGATGCTGTGGGACGCCAACTACCTCTACATCGCCGCCGAGATGGAGGAACCCAACTTATGGGCGACCTACGACAAACACGACATGGTGATTTTTCACGAGCACGATTTCGAAGTTTTCCTGGACCCGGATGGGGACGGGCTCGACTATTTTGAGTTCGAGATCAACGCGCGGAACACCGGCTGGGACCTGCACCTCGACCGACCGTACAAAGACAAAGGCAAGGCCGACAACGGCTGGGAGATCCCGGGGCTGAAGACGGCCGTTTCGCTGCGCGGCACGTTGAACCAACCGGGCGACCAGGACGGCGGCTGGACGGTGGAGATCGCCTTTCCCTGGAGCGCGTTCAATCGGGGCAAGCGGCCGGCCGTGGCGCCAAAGCCCGGCGAAGCATGGCGCATCAATTTTTCGCGGGTGGAATGGCAACTCCGCGTCACCGACGGCAAATACGAGAAGGTGCCGGGAACGAAGGAAGACAACTGGGTTTGGTCGCCGCAGGGGGTGATCAACATGCACTTACCAGAAAAATGGGGCTCGGTCCGGTTCCGATAGGCCCGCCGCATGTTAATCTGACCGCAATGCCCTCCACGCGTCTGAAATCGCAACTCATGACCGCTTCCGAGATCGACCGCACGTTGGTCCGCTTGGCCCACGAGGTTCTCGAGAAGACTACCGACCTGGACAAACTAGCCTTTATCGGCATTCGCCGGCGCGGGGTTCCGCTAGCCAAGCGCTTGGCCGCCAAGATCAAGGACCTCGAAGATCGCGAAGTGCCCACCGGCACCCTGGACATTAATCTGTACCGGGACGACCTGACGACCGTCGGCGCGTCGCCAATTCTGAATTCCACCGATATTCCTTTTGATGTCACCGGCAAAGACATTGTGTTGATGGACGATGTCCTCTACACGGGCCGGACGATTCGGGCCGCGCTGGATGCTCTGTTCGATCAGGGCCGGCCTGCCCGGGTCCAGTTGCTCGTGTTGATCGACCGCGGCTGGCGGGAACTGCCGATCGAAGCCCGCTACGTGGGACGGATGGTGCAGACTTCGGCCAACGAGATCATCGAAGTGAAATTCCAAGAGATCGATCAGATGGAAAAAGTGATTCTGGTCGAGAAGATCGAAGCATGAGCCTACTGGGCATCGAAGACTTGGGCCGTCCGGAGATCGAAGCGATTCTGACGCGGGCGAAAGACTTTCAGGCGTCGACGGCGAAGTACGATACGTTGAAGAATCGGCTGCTGGTCAACCTGTTTTTTGAGAACTCGACGCGGACGCGAACGAGTTTTGAGATCGCCGCCAAACGGCTGGGGGCGGATACGATTTCGATTACGGCGTCGGCTTCGAGCACCTCGAAGGGCGAATCGCTGGTGGATACGTTGAACACGTTGGGCGCGATGCGGCCCCATGCGATTGTGATGCGCCACGCGGCGAGCGGGGCCCCACATTTTCTGGCTCGTTACCTGCCGACGCCGATCATCAACGCGGGCGACGGCACGCATGAGCATCCGACGCAGGCGTTGCTCGATGCCCGGACGATTTTAGATAACCGGCCTTCGCTCGAAGGCCTTCGAGTGGCGATTATCGGGGATATTGCCCATTCGCGGGTGGCGCGGTCGAACGTTCATTTGCTGTCGAAGTTTGGGGCGCACGTGGTGCTGTGTGGCCCGGCGTCACTGCTGCCGGCGCAGTTGGCGCAGTTGGCTCCGAACGTGACGCTGACGTACAACATTCGGGAGGCGATTCAGGACGCCGATGTGATCATGATGCTGCGGGTGCAGTTGGAGCGGCAGCACGAGACACCGTTTCCTCCAGGCGATTATTTCAAGTTTTATGGGCTACGGCTGGAGCATTTGCAGCACGCTAAGCCGAACGTGATTGTGATGCATCCAGGGCCGATCAACCGGGGGCGAGAGATTTCGTCGGAAGTGGCGGACTCGAACCGGTCAGTGATTTTGAATCAGGTCGAAAATGGGATTGCCGTGCGGATGGCGGTTCTGGAACGGGTGATGGGA
Organism: Acidobacteriota bacterium; assembly: GCA_026394015.1. Classification (GTDB taxonomy): domain Bacteria; phylum Acidobacteriota; class Terriglobia; order Bryobacterales; family Bryobacteraceae. The sequence goes on along the minus strand of JAPKZA010000478.1, from coordinate 38,486 downwards.
GCGTCGCAACAATGAGAACGTGGTTGATTAAGAACGGCCGGGTATTGGACCCCGCGAATGGGATCGATGCGGTGGCCGATGTGTTGTTGATGGACGGCAAGATTGCGGCGGTAGGCCCGAACTTGACGGCATCGAACGCACTCGTTTTTGATGCGACGGGAATGGTGGTCGCGCCGGGTTTTGTCGACATGCACGTGCATTTTCGCGAGCCCGGATTTGAGCACTCCGAATCGATCGAATCGGGCGGCAAGGCCGCGGCGGCCGGCGGATTTACAAGCGTCGCGTGTATGCCGAACACGATGCCGGTGAACGATTCGGCGACGGTAACGACATATATTGTCGAACGGGCGCGGCGGCTATCGCCGGTGAACGTGTACCCGATCGGAGCGATTACGAAGGGCAGCGCCGGGGAAGAGTTGGCCGCGATCGGATCGATGAAGCAGGCTGGTATTGTCGCGATTTCCGACGACGGTCGGCCGGTGATGAACGCCCGGGTGATGCGCCGGGCGATGGAGACGGCGAAGAGTTTCGGGCTGCCGCTGATCAACCATTGCGAGGATCTACACCTTTCGGCCGGTGGCGATATGCATGAAGGCTTTGAGTCGGTCCGGCTCGGCTTGCGCGGCATTCCGGGTTGCAGCGAAGACGTGATGGTGGCCCGCGATATTTTGCTGGCCGAGGTGACCGGGGCGCAGTATCACGTGGCCCATATTTCGGCGCGGCATTCGGTAGCGATGGTGAATTTCGCCAAGCAGCGCGGGTTAAAGGTGACTTCGGAAGTGACGCCGCACCATTTCGCCCTGGCCGATATTGACATGCCACCTTACGATTCGAACTATCGGATGAAGCCGCCGCTGCGGGGCTGCATCGACGTTGAAGGCGTGACGGAAGGTTTGGTGAACGGCGCGATTGACGCGATTGCAACCGACCATGCGCCGCATCCGGGTAGCGAGAAGATGCAGGAGTTCGAGCGGTGCCCGTTTGGGATTACGGGGCTGGAGCACGCGATTTCGTTGTCACTCGAAAAGCTGGTACATCCGGGGCTGATTTCGTTGGGCCGGATGGTCGAACTGTTGACGGTGAATCCGGCACGGATTTTGAACCTGCCGAAGGGGACGTTGACGCCGGGGGCCGATGCGGACGTAACGATTTTCGATCTCGATCGGAAATGGACGTTTGACGTGAACAAGTCGCTGTCGAAGAGCCGGAATACGCCGTTTCATGGGCATGAATTCCGCGGCGGCCAGGTGGCGACGATGGTGAACGGCCGGTTCGTTTGGCGGCTGGACGGGTTGAATCTGGGTTAAAACCGGATCCAACGGGACCGGAAAACGGATGGACCAAATGGATAAGTGATTTCTTTTGAACCACTTCCTGGGTCCATCCGTTTTATTTTTGCCTCTTGTTCGCCATGGGCGGGTTACGCGCCGGTCCGAACGGGGGTGGACACGGGGTGACCCTGATTGTCAGGGATGGAAATTGGCTGGACAACCCGGAAATTAGGAAGACGGGTCGGGGACGGCCCCAAAGACCACTTTGGCGGTGGCAAGGTGACCAAACGAATCAGCGATTGGCAGCCGCGACGGTAAAGCGTTGAAAAGATAACGGTTAGTGGACCAATATTTCTTTTTGGGGTTTTGGGGTTGTGAGGCGTCACATTTGTGGGCGCACAACAGCGAGTAGGAGGGACTCGATGTCTCGTCTATCCGTGACCGTGACCGGGCCGGCGAAGAGGCTGACACGGAGGGTCGACATGCGGAAGGTTCCGGTGAGGGTGCCGCGTCCGGCGCAGAATTGGGCGGCGGGGAAGCGCCATCCGAACTATTGGCCAGGAGAACGGGAGAGCTGATAGCGCGGGGCTTCGAGGATATCGGCGTTCTCTTTCGCCAAAGCCTGTCGTAGCTGTGTGTTTAGGAGAGCAGCCTGCGCCGTTTTGCCGACGCGACGGTAGAGCAACAACAACTGATAGGCCGCGGTTCGGTCGGAGGGATCCAAACGGAAGGCGATTTCCAGAGCCTGAGTGGCACGAGTGACTTCTCCATCCTGCGCGAGGGTCTTACCGAGGAGGCTATGCGCCACGGAGTTCCCGGGCTCGCGGGCGACGACCGAAGCCAGCAGGCGCTTGGCCTCTGCCCGATGCTGGGAGGGCCCACCCTTTTGCAGGAGGGCGCGAGCAAGCGTTAGAGAGACTATTGGAGTGGGTTTAATGATGGTTTGCAATCGGCGAATGGCATCGTCTGGCAGGCCAAGCTGGATCATGGCCGTGGCCGCAGCCACCTGGCCCAGGCCGCTTTGCGGGGCGAGTTGCTCGGCGGCGAGAAAGTATTCTTCGGCCCTTTTCATATCGCCGGAGCGAACCTGAAAGACTCCAAGGGCAGTTAGAAGGCGGACTGAACGGGGGAGACGGGAGAGCCCCGCTTCGAGCACGGCCGTCCCAAGATCGACCGAGTTTTGATCGAGGCAGAGCAAGGCGAGATCGAGGAGTAGGCGTTCGTCTCCGGGGTAAGCAGCGACGGCACCTTGAAGGACCTCCAAGGCTTGGGGGATTTCGTTGCGCTCCCGAAGGACCAACGCCTTTAAACTGAGGGCGTCCGCGTCGGGGGCGGCGAGGTTGAAGCGCGTAGGAGGGTGTTCGCGGATTTCGAGGAGTGCCTGGAATTCGGAGGCGGCTTCCTGCCAGCGCTCGCGTTCGAAGAGGCACACGCCATTCTGCCAACGGGCAAGCGGGCGGCGCGAGGCGGACGCGATCTTCGAAAAATGGAGGAGGGCGCGCGGGCAGTCGCGCGCTTCAACGGCGAGTTCGCCGAGCATCGAGTGGGCTGTCTCGTTGGCAGGAACGAGCTTGACGATGGCTTCGAGCGTGGGGCGGGCGCGCGCGTCGCGGGTATCAAATTCGATCTGCGCGGCAGCTTGCAAGGCTGGAAGATACGATGGGGCGGCGCCAAGCGCTTGGCGAAAGGAGGAGAGACTTGCGGTTACATTCCCCGAAGCTTGGAGCGCTAACCCTTTCAGTGTAAAAAGGGCAGCGTTTTGGGGGTCGTTTTTCAGTTCCTGTTCACACGCCGCGATGGCTTCGGCGAACCTACCTGCTTGGAGGGCGGAGCGAATTGACACTACATCGGCGGAGAGCGAAGTGGTGAACAGACACAGAGCGACGACTCCTACTTTAAAAGGCAATCCGTGCGCCGATTTGGATGGATCTCGGTCCAGCATTTCCATTTTGACCCAGGATGCGACCGAAGTTAGGATCGGCCACATTCGGATTGATATTGCCAAGATTGACCCGATTGAGCACATTGAAGAACTCGAACTTCAATTGTAGGTTTCCCGCTTCGCCTAAGAAGGGGAGGCGATTGTTCTTGAGGACGCTGGAATCTACCTGCAGCACACCGGGTTGGCGAAACGCATTGCGCGGGCTATTGCCCTGGGTACCTACGGGTGGGGCGGTGAAATCCGCCGCATTCATGACGGCGCGCCCCCCGTTCGTGCCCAGGAAGCTAGAGCGAGGAAAGCTGGAGGGGAGACCAGATGGGACGTTGGGAAGATCGAAGTTCACTCCGTCGGCGTTGTAGTCGCCACTGAGCGGACGGAAGCCGGTGATCTGGCCCGCGGCGTCACGGATGGGGTTGAAAGATCCATTATTTACAAGCCAATAAGGCGTGCCGGTTTGGGCGATAACGGTGGTGCCGATCTCCCAACCGCCCAGGGCGTGGCGAGCGAGCAGGTTCGTTTTAAAGGGGGTGGGCAAGCGATACACGCCCGACGCGGAAAGGCGGTGGCGGACGTCGAAGGCGGAGTTGGCCCGGTACGCCCGGAGTTGCGAGGGCTCGGGTACGTTGCCGGCACCAGTGGAGCGGGAGCCGCCCTGATAGTAGTCTGATGTGGTGCTGTTGGTGTAGGAACCTTGGATCGTGCCTTGCCGGCCGAAATTTCGGCGGACGCTGGCAATGAGCGCATGATAGGAGATCGAATTCGAGTTAACGATGTAAGTCATGGCGCCAAAGCTAGGATTGAGGCGATCGAGTCGACCGTCGATCAAGTCTCCGGCGACCCGGTTGAAGTCTGTCCCGACTAGGCCATTGGAGGCGCGGGAGCCGCTGTAGTTCAAGCCAACGACGGTGCGTCCCGGAAGTTCCCGTTCCACGCCTATAAGAAAGTTCACGGTCCGTGGTGCTTTGAGGTTGGGGTCGAGGCCACCCACGGCGGTCTGTACTCCCGCCAAGCCGCCGCGCTGGTCTAAGCCAACGGAGGGGATGGCTGGGAGCGGAAATCCGTAGGGGTAAGTATCCGAGGTGCCAATGGCAAAAAGCGGCTTGATCGGCAGGAGTTGACCCACGTTGGGGAAGAGGAAATTGGGGGGGTTGATATTGACGCGATCAATGGATTCTCCGAGGGTGATCCAATCGTAATAGAGACCGACGCCGCCGCGGACGCTCCATTTGCGGGATTTGCCGGGGGACCAGGCGTAGCCAAAGCGGGGGCTCCAGTTGTTCGTGAGGCGCCCGGGAAACTGAGCTTTTTGCGGTACGATTTTCGCGTTTTTGAACTGGTCGACGTAGGTGGCCCCTGGGGCGACGATGAGGTTGGAATAGAGAAAATCCTGGATACCACTTGCGTTGCCGAAATCGTCGTATCGCAGGCTTAGAGTCAGCGTTAGATTAGGACGGACTTTCCATTCGTCTTGGACGAAGAGGCCGATCGTATCGGCTTTTGCGCCAAAGCGGTAGCGTTTTAGTTGCCCGGTGAGAGGATCGCGCGATGACGCCGTGCCGTTAAAGGGCTGATCTCGAACTAAGTCCAAAACATTGTTGAAATTAAAGACAGGGCGACTGTTTCCTTGCGGGAAATCGGCCCAATCGTTGCCCCAGAAATAGTTTCCTCCGAACTTCAGCGAGTGAGTACCTTTGACCCAAGTGAGAACGTCCCGCCAATTCCAATTGTTCTGGACGAACAGACCGCCGCCGACGCCTAGACCGAGCGTGCCTTGCACATTGATGGTGGGGATGCGGAGCTTGGCATCGAAGCCGTTGAAACCCTGCACCCGATTGCCGGACACGGCGAATTCGTTGAGGAGAGAAGGCCGGAAAGTATGGGTATAGTTAGCTTGGAACGCATTGACGAAGCGGTCGCTGTTATTGTCAAAGAAGGGCCGGGCGACCGGGTTTTCGTTGTCGGACTCGGTCCGGATGAAGCTGCCAAAAATGCGGTCTTTCCCTTCGCGGAAGTACTGATCGCCACGAAAGCTGTATTGTAGGCCATTCCGTTTCGGGGCGCGATTCCAGGTGCCTTGGGCGAGTACGGGCAAGTCGCACGGAATGTTGGCAGCAGCGGCGGTTCCGCATTCGTTGCCGATGACCTGTTGGGCGTTGCGAAAGTTCGGATTTTCGATGGGGACGACAGAGGCGGGATAGTCGACGAGTAGCTTGGTGCCAAGCGTATTCGGGAAGTTGATGCGGGCCCAGTTGATGAATTGGGGGCTTTCGACGGTGACGTTACTCGCGGTCGCGTCGTTCTGTCGTAGCACTTCGATAGCGGTGAAAAAGAAAGTTCGGTTTTTGCGAATGGGCCCGCCGAAAGCGCCGCTGAGATTATTGCGTTTAAACGGAGCGTAGCGGGGAATGAACGGTAGACTGGTGCGGGCGCGCATATCCTGGTTAGTGAACCAGTAGTTCGCAGCGCCATGGTAAGCATTGGTTCCTGCCTTCGTGGTGACGGAGACGACGATGGAACTGCCCAGCCCCTGTTCGGCCTTAAATGTATTGGTCTCGACGGTTAGCTCTTCGACAGCCTCCGGGTTGACGCCCATGTTCGCTGTGCCATTCGTTATGTTCGAGGTGATACTGAGGCCATCCACGTTATAGGTATTTCCGCGGGGGCTGGCTCCGTTGGCGCTCATACCGGCGAAATACTCGGGATTGAAATTGTCGGAGGCTCCGTTCAACCCAGTAACGCCGGGAGCGAGGGAGAGTAGGGAAAAGATACTGTTGTTAAGCAGGGGCAGGTCGCGGATCTTTTTCTGGTCCATGGTGAGTTGCTGTCGGGACTCGGCGGTGTCGAGGACTGAGGCTTCGCTCGACACGCTGACTGTTTCGCCTGTGCCCTGCACTTCGAGGGAGAGATTGAGGTCGCGAGTCTGACTGGTGGTGAGATTGAGACTGATGGTCGCGGCGCGGAAGCCGGGAGCGAGGACCGTAACTTCGTAATCGCCAGGAGCCAGGGCGCTAAAGCGATAGAAACCGGAGGTGGTAGTTTCGGTTTGCGATGCGATGCCGGTCCGGTTGCTTTTTAGCGTCACCTTTGCGTTGGGCACAGTGGCCGACGAGGGATCGAGGACGGTCCCCTGGACTGCCGAAGAGAATTGCGCGGTGGCTGGCGACGCAATCATGAAGGCAAGCAAAACAGAACGGATTTTCATAGTCGCTCCGGGCACGTATGTGTGCGGACCGTATACTATCAAACTTTGGGTGGCGAGGTTTTACAGTTTTTGCGCACGGCTCATTGGCAGTCCGCGATGCGTGTTGAACCCCTGTAGTTAGGTCATTTGTAGCGGATTCGCGCCTCGATCCAGGTCTCGACTCGCCGTTCGCATGCTGCCGTTCCCGGCTTTCAAGTCTAGGAGTTCCGCACGCTCCGTTGGACGCGCGCGAACCTTGAAGCTAGGTTATCCATTTCTCCCCAGAGGGAGCAGGGGAGAGCGAGAGAGCTTCGAAAACCTCGGGGAGGGTCGTCGCGACGCGGAGGAGTTTGAGATGAGCGTCCCGTAAGAAGCCTTCGACTACAGCGTGCTCCAGAAAGCGGAGGAGATGGTCGAAATAGCCGTCGTAATTGAATAAAATGATCGGTTTTTCGTGGCTGCCAAGCTGGGCCCAGGTCAGCATTTCGCAGAGTTCGTCGAGGGTTCCGAAGCCGCCGGGCATGGCGACGAACCCGTCGGACAGTGCGGCCATCAGCGCCTTGCGTTCGTGCATGGAGCCGACGATCCGCAGATCCGTCAACCCGCGATGGGCCGCTTCCTTTTCGACCAATAGCTCCGGGACAATGCCGGTAACCTGGCCGCCTTGGAGGAGCACGGCTTCCGCCAACTCTCCCATCAACCCGAGATGGCTGCCGCCGTAGACGAGGCGAAGGCCGTGCGCGGCGATCTGCTCGCCGAGCGCTCGGGCCATGGCCCGATGGCGCGGGTCCCGCCCGCCGTTCGATCCGCAATAGACACAAATACTCTCGATCAAGCTCTGAGTATAAGATAAGAGCGATGCTGATTGGATGTCGCCTCGCGCTGAGTATTTGGTTGGTCGCCGGGACCGGTTGGTCGCAGAACTGGTCCGATCCGACGTCGTGGGATGGAGCGCCGCCGGAGGCGGGAACGGCGGTGAGTATTCCCGCGGGCAAGCGAATTGTATTGGACCAGGACATTGATGTCGCCTCGTTGACGATCGCGGGGGAGTTGGTTTGCGCGGCGCAGGACCTGGCCGTGCGGGCGGGCTTCGTGATGGTGCATGCGGGGGGCAGACTCGTCTGTGGGACGGTGGCGGAGCCGTTTACGAACCGGCTCCGCATTACCCTAACGGGCGGGGCAACCGAAGCCAATGAGATGGGGATGGGGGCGAAGTTCTTGGGCGCGATGTCTGGCGGGGTGATTGAACTACACGGCGAGACCCGCCGTTCGTGGCTTCGGCTGGCGCGCAACGGCCGGGCGGGGGATGCAGAACTGTTGCTCGAAGCTGCTCCGAAGTGGCGCGCCGGGGACCGAGTGGTGATTGCCTCCACCGACTACTACTGGGACCAGGCGGAGGAGCGGACGGTGGCCGGGATGGCCGGGGAGAAGGTGACGTTGGACGAACCGCTGAGCTTTCTGCATTGGGGAACGCTGCAAGAGTTCCCCAACCAGAACCTTTCGGGGCTGACTATGCTGGACGAGCGGGCTGAGGTGGGGCTGCTGTCGCGGAACATTGTGATTGAAGGCGATGAGATTTCCGGGGTGGCGGGCTTCGGCGGGCATATTATGGCGATGAGCGGGGCGAAGCTCTACCTTTCCGGCGTGGAGCTGAACCGGATGGGCCAACGGGGCCGCCTGGCTCGTTACCCGGTGCATTGGCACATGATGGGAAGCGTGGAGGGGCAGTATGTGGAGCAATCGTCGATCCACCATAGTTACAACCGCTGCGTGACGGTTCATGCCTCGCATCAGGCGGTGGTGAAAGACAACGTGTGCTTTGACCATATAGGGCATGGCTTCTTTCTCGAAGACGGGGTGGAGGAAGGGAACACATTCACGGGGAACCTGGGGCTGGTGTCCCGGCGACCGCGAACCGGCCAACAGTTGCTGGCTTCGGACATTTCGTTCAACGGGCCGGCGACGTTCTGGATTTCGAACCCGAACAATGAGTTTCGGGGGAACGTGGCGGCGGGGAGCGAGGGGTCCGCGTTTTGGTATATGCCTCTGAGTCGGGCGGTGGGCGAGACGTGGAAGCTGCCGGCGTTTCGGGCGCTGTACCAGGAGATTGCTCCGTTTCGGCGTCGTTTTGGCGAGTTCAATGGGAATGTCGCACATTCGTCGCGGACGGGTCTTTTTGTCTCCGGGCAGGGGGGGCAGGACGAGGCGGGGTCCGTGGGGACGAACGAGGAATTTTTTCACTCCTTCAACTTGCCGGTGTTTGAGAACTTTACGGGATACAAGATTACCGGCGATACGGGGGGGCAATCCGGGGTGGTGTGGATTCGGGCGCGGCTGGATGCGAGCGTGCGGAAGGGTGATTTGACGTTCTCCGATGCGATTTTCCGGAACTTCACGGTAGCGGACTTTCGGCACGGGTATAACTTCACTTATCGCCAGATCCTGGACGGCGGACTGATCGTGGCGGAGAGCGCGAATGTGGGGACTCCACGGAGTAGCCAGGAGAAGGCATACGGCCGCACGTTGCCGTTGCGGCAGATTCGAGACGATATGCCGCAGACTGGCTTTGGTTTTTATGATGGGCCGCATCGGATGCGGCAGGTGCATTTCGCCGGGTTCGTACCGAAGTCGCCGGGGCCTTTGTTCGCCGCGTTTGAAGAGGTGCAGGGCGCGTATACGGCTTACGATAACTCGACCGAGGGGATTACGTACGAGCCGGGTTCGGCGCTCTTTTTGTGGAAGGATCGGGACGCGGCGACGATCAATCCGCAGCCGACGGCGTCGGAGGATCGGGCGAGACCGTCGGGGCTGTTGGATTTGGACGGGTCGTTGACGGGACGGCCAGGGTCGACGGTATTTGAGAATGGGCCGCTGTTGGGAGAGAACTGTGTGGAGGTGCAGAACGTGACGTTTGCGCCGATTAGCGGGCAGTTGGGGTCCGGCAGTCGGCATGGGCGACCGATTACGGCGCAATCGTGCCAGGTGGAGGCGGCGGCTTTCTATTGGCGGCCGGATGCGCCGACGTCGAATCAGAATTCGGTGGTGCCGATTCTGATGACACGGGACGATGGGGCGAAGGCGTATGCGGAGGGTCACTGCCGGTGTATCGACCAAGTGCATTTCGCCCAGGCTAACGTGGCGACGCGGCGGACCTATACGCTGGATTACAACGCGGGGAAGACGCCACGGAGTTTCACGTTGGAGCTGGGCCCGGCCCCGGGGGGGAGTTGGATTGACGCACGGGTGCCGACGCCGCCGGGGGATTTCAGTGTTTACCAGCGCACGGGGGCGCAGTGGCTGCGGGTAACTCCGGGGGAAGAGCAAGGGTATTTGAAAGTCCGCGTGACACAAGGGCAGACGGTGCTGGTTTGCCGGACAGCGGGACTTTGCCGTTAGGAGAAAGTTAACCGATTCGAGTGCGAAGCCGCTACACTTACGGCAATGTCCACGGAAGAAGTACGGCTGGCTTATGAGCAACGACGGCGGACGGTGCAAGCCAACGTAGTCGAGATGGAAGGCGAGCAGTCGGGGCTGCTGATGGGGCTAATCGGGGCGGCGGGCCTGTTCTTCTGGCTTGGCTACATGGCGCTGCGGCAGCAGGCTTTTCCGGTTTGGGTGGCGCTGGTGGTGGTGCCGGGGGCTTGGTGGTGCGCGCAGAAGTTCGCCCGGGTGCAGACGGCGCGTAAGGCGACGAACCGCTTGTTGACCTTCTACGCGAAGGGTTTGGAACGGCTGGACGGCGAATGGGCGGGGACGGGGGAGACGGGCGAGGAGTACGTGGCGAAGGGCCATCTGTATGCCCGGGACCTGAATGTATTTGGAGAGGGATCGCTGTTCGAGCGGATCTGCCGGGCACGAACGGAGGCGGGGAAACAGCGGTTGGCCGACTACTTGGCCGAGCAGACCCAATCCGTGACCGAAGGCCGCGAGCGGCAGGAGGCGGTGCAGGAGTTACGGGACAATGTGGGGCTGCGGGAGGCGATGGCGACGCTAGGTTGGGAAGCGACGCAGGCGCAGGCGGGAACGTTTGCCGCTTGGCTGAACTGTCCGCCAACGCCGTTCGCGCCGTGGATGCGGTGGGCGGCGGTGGGGTGCAATGTGATGGTGGTAACGGGCGGGGCACTGCTGGCGACAGGGGTGGTGGATTGGCAGAACTACGGACAGATTTTGTTGGGCGGGTTGGCGCTGCAGACGGCGTTCGGGTCGACGCTGCGGGAGGCCGTGAACGGCATCATTGAAAACAGCCGGATGGTGTCGATTGAGATCGGGATGATTCGGGAAGGGTTGGCGCTTTTGGAAAAGCAAGAGTTCACTTCCGCTAAGTTGCGGGGATTGGCGGAGCGGGTGAAACGGGAAGGCGCGAGCGGGGAGATTCGGAAGGTGCAGCGGTATTGGCGGCTGTTAGAGGAACGGAACAAGGAGTGGTTTTATACGCCTTCGCTGTTGTTCATGATTGGGACGCAGTGCGCGATGGCGGTGGAGGCTTGGCGGGTGGAGCATAAGACGCGGTTTCTGGTTTGGCTGGACGCGTGGGGGGAGTTTGAAGCGTTGAACGCGCTGGCTTGTTATGCGTATGAATCGCCGGAAGACTGCTCTCCGGAGTTGGTGGAGGGCGGGGCGGTGTTTGTGGCGGAGGGGTTGGGGCATCCGCTGCTGGACGCGGCGGCTTGCGTGCGGAATGATGTACGGATTGAGGGCGAGGGGACGCGGGTGCTGGTGATTAGCGGGTCGAACATGGCGGGGAAGAGTACGCTGCTGCGGTCGGTGGGGGTGGCGACGGTATTGGCCGGGGCGGGGGTGCCGGTGCGGGCGCGGGGGTTGCGGTTGTCTCTGTTTGCGACTTGCGCGTCGCTGTCGTTGCTCGATTCAATTCAGGAGGCGAAGTCTCGCTTTCAGGCGGAAGTAGAGCGGTTGCGGGCGTCGATTGAGATGGCGGGGAAGAGGCCGCCGGTGCTGTTTCTGATTGACGAGATTTTCAGCGGGACGAACTCGCGGGATCGGCGGATTGCGGCAGAGGCGGTGGTGAGGACGCTCGTGGCTGCGGGAGCGGTGGGAGCGCTATCGACGCATGATTTGGCGTTGACCGAGATTGCGGATTTGCCGGGGATTCGGGGGGTGAACGTGCATATGGGATCGCGGGGACAGGGGGATCCACTGGACTTCGATTACTTGTTGAAGTCGGGAGTGACCCAGGAGCAGAACGCGTTGGCGATTGCGCGGTTGGCGGGGGTGATGATTCCGGAGGAGGTTCGCTAATGCGAACCCAGATTAAAGGGTGGCTCCGTCGGCTTTGGTGATGGCGGCTCTCATGCCGGCGGAGATGACTTGCTGGGCGCGGAGTCCGTCGTTGTGGCTGGTCGGGAAGGGCACGTTGCGCTGGCAGCAATCGATGAACGCCGCGACTTCGGCTTTGTAGGCGGGGCCGAAGCGGTCGACAAATTCGGGGGCTCCGGGGCCGCCGAAGCCGCCGGGGAAGACGCGGCGGGCAAGCGGTTCGGCGGTTCCGCGGCGGCCGTAGACTTCGACCAGAATCTGGTCGGGTCGCTGTTCGAAATGGCCGATCCGGATTTGGCCCTGGTCGCCGTAGATGACCGTTTCGACACGGTAGCCGGCGACGTGATTGCGGGTGACTTGGACCTGGGCGGCGAGATCGTCGCCGAACCACATGCAGAGCAGGGCGTCGTCAAAATCTTCGACGGCGGTGGTGAGGGCGTGGCTGTAAATCCGCGAGCCGAGGGCGAGGGCGCGGGTGGGCATTTGGCCGGTGAGCCAGAGGATTTCGTCGACGTTGTGGACGGCCATGTCGGGTAGGATTCCGTCGCTTTGATAGCCATCGGGGGTGGGAGCGGAGTCTTCGAGAGCGGAATAGATTTTGAAGACGCGGCCGATTTGGCCGGAGTCCATGCACTCTTTGCCATAGGCGAGCGCGGCATCGAAGCGGCGTTGGAAGGCGAGCATGAGGGCGTGGGGGGCGTCGCGGTCGAGTTCGGCGCAGAAGGCGATGTCGCCTTCGAGCGAGCCGGTGAGGGGCTTTTCGAGAATGACGCGATGGCCGGCGCGGACGACGGCGGAGGCCTGCTCTCGATGCTTTTCGGTGGGGGCGACGATCATGGTGGCGGCCGTGATGCCGGCGGCGAGGTAGGCGTCGAGCGACAGAAACGCCGGGGCGGTGCAGCCGGTTTCGGCGGCAAAGCGTTGGGTCTTGGCGGGATCGATATCGACGAGGGCGGCGAGGCGGCAGACGCCGTCCTGCCGTTCGAGTTCGAGGAGATGGCGGGCGTGGACGGAGCCCATGCGGCCGAGGCCGACAATACCAATAGCGAGTGGGGTGGACATGAAGTCAGGAAGCAGTTTATCAGTTCCCTGGCAAGGCTCGACGTTGGATGATACGGTTCCGGCGGATTTGCCGAGAGAGGGGCATGCGAATGATTTCTCGATGCGCTCCGCTGGCGGCGACTGCCGCGCTACTGCTTGCTGCCCGCGGCGACTTTGCCGCGACTCAGATCGACAAGCTGATTTCGAAGATTGAACAACGGGAAGGGTTTATCCCGGCCGACACGACGGTGGAAAAAGAGGCAATCTTTGACCGAGCGAAGTTACTCAGCAGGTTTCCTGATCCATCGACGAGCTCGGCGCTGGACCGACTGCAGAAGGAGATTGACCTGCTGGCTCCGCGCTGGTCGTTCCCGAAAGGGTCCAAGGACGCCCGACTGGACGGGTTTGTGCGGATCGTGGTGGAGCGCTGGCACCCGGGCGGGAACGTAATGAAATCGGTGATGGACGACGAAGCCTGGCATATCACCAAGAACAAGTTAGGGATTCCACTGGAACGGAGCCGGCGCGGCTTTGTACTGTACAAAATGCCGAGCGAGAGTTTGTGTCGGCAGCACACTTTTCGTTACTTTGAGAAGTTCGACGGGACGGGATACCAGCCGTCGAACGGAGTCCGGTTGGATTACGCCCGGTTTCAGAGCTGCAGCAAGTAGATGGGCCGTGGCCACTAGCGGCGTCCGAACTGATAGACCAAGCCGACCGCGATCGGTCGCACGAGGGAGAGGCTGGAGGATCCAGTCGGGTTCTGGAAGCGCACGAAGCGGAGGTCCGGCTGTACACGGAACGCGAACTGCTCAGAGAACTTGACGTCGATGGCTTGCCCAAAACCGAAGGCAAAGGCCGTCTGGCTGCGATAGGATGCCGACGTGGGAGCCTTCGGATCCCACGTCGTGCCACCGGCGAGGATTCTGCGAAACGCTTTCGCTGGACACTCAGGAAAGTGCCGCCAAAAAGGAAGGTTCGATGGCGGGCACCGTTGTCGCTGTTCCCACCGAATTCAGCCGTCAGCCCCCACCGCTGAAATTATGAGTAGTTCGTAATCGAGGCGACCGAACCGATGAGTGAGACGCGGTCCAAGTTCTTGCCCGGCTAGATACGGACCGAGGAGTACCCGCCAAAGAGCACGGTTTTCAAGTTCGGCGGCTCATAGGCCGGAGCCTGCGCCTGCACGCGGTGATGCAGGGTCGCCACAAGGACCGACAACAGAAGTGATCGGGTCATCGGGCGAGCCTCACCGTCCTTGATGACGAAGTGGGCCTCGTCGAACCGCGGGGCCCTGAAGCGAGGCCGGACATCGTTCGAGACGCCCCAATCTTCCTTCGGCATCCCGACGCGATTGGTGTCGGTCTTTCGATTGCCATTGCGATCGTGGGAAACCGCGAGGGCACAGGCACCCGGGTTGAGGTTAGCAAACCGGCATTCGACCGAGCCGAGCTTGGCTTTGACCCAAGAACTGGTGGCCTTGGCCGAGTCCATGGGAAAGCCGGGCGCTGCGTTGAATAACGCGCAGCCGATCTCGCCCTGGTCGGCGGTGATTCCGGAGACGGTGACGATCAGTTCGGAGGCATAGAGAGATGGGAGTATCAAGAGTGAGCAGATAAGGGCTCTTGACAGCACAAAAGCTCCTTCGGCTGACAGAGTCTACCGAAGATCGTAACCTACTAGGCAGACACCGTCAACCACAGTCGTCAAAATAGGAAAAGCCATGATGGAAGCCATAATGAGTTTGAGGCAGGAGTTCTCGCTGCTCTTTTGGAGCAGCGTATATACGGCGATCTTGCTGGTGCCGTCGCTGGCGCTCCTGATCTTCGATTCGCGGGTGGTGGTGGGCGCGAACCCTTGGGTAAAGCCGGTGAAGTTTGAGTTGTCGATCGGGCGCGAACCCTTGGGTAAAGCCGGTGAAGTTTGAGTTGTCGATCCTGATTTTTAATCTGACGATTGGCTGGTTGCTGCAGCGGATGGTGATGCCGGTTTTGAGTGCGAGGGTGATTGGGTGGGTGGTGGCGGTGGCGATGTTCGTCGAGATCTCGGCGATTGTGATGCAGGCGGCGCGCGGGGTGCCTTCGCACTACAACTTCATGGCGGTGGCGATTGTGTTGAACACGGTAGCGCTGGGCTGGCTTTGCGTGATCAGCTTCGGGCCGCAGTCGCAACTGCCGCCGGCGGTGGTTTGGGGCATCCGGTTGGGGCTGATTCTGTTTTTGTTCAGCAGTTTTCAGGGCTTTCAGATTGTGGGCCACAAGGGCCACACCGTGGGGGCGAGCGACGGCGGACCTGGCTTGCCGTTCCTGCGATGGAGTACGGTCGCTGGTGATTTGCGGATCGCTCATTTTATTGGCATCCACGGGATCCAGATGCTGCCTTTGCTGGGATTCTTCGTATCGAGAACCGATCGGCAAGCCGGAAGTGGGGTGGTTGCGTCGGCGTTCGCGGCGATTGCCGCACTGTTTTTCTGGGCCTTGGCCCAAGCTTGGGCCGGCCGGCCGCTGCTGCGGTAAAAGTGGTGTGGCGGAGGTAGCTTTGCGTCACTGGCGGCGACGTCGGAGATCTTTACGGCGCTAGCATCGGGGAGCCAAAGTCGATACCGAATCATGGTTTTCCTTGGCGATCCGCAACAAACAGGTTGGGGCCGGGGTTCGAGTGCGGGGTGTCCGCGCGCCAGGACCGAAGCAGAACAACGGACCACTTCGACACGGCAACTTCCGTGCCTGTTAGCTCTGTGGCGGCGAGAGTTACCGCGAAGAGAAACGTTAGGCTGACTTTGATTCTGTGGCCAAACGGCGCTGGGCGAGGGCAAAGACATCGTGGAGCATCTCGCGAGTGAGACGGCCGGTGGAGGTGTTTTGCTGGCTTGGATGGTATGAGCACAGAAGCCAAGGTTTGGGCTCGGAATGGAGGAGATTGTGGCCGAAATCGAGCTTCGGCAGTTTCGCGATGCGAGAGTAGACATCGAAGGCGAGGCGGCCGAGGACGACGACGCCCTGGAGATTTTTGAGGAGTTTGATTTCGCGTTCGAGGAAGGGTTGGCAAGTACGGATTTCGGTGGGGTCGGGTTTGTTGTCGGGCGGGGCGCAGCGGACGGAGGCGGAGATCCAGGCGTCTTTCAGGGCGAGACCGTCGTCGCGATGGGTGGAGGTGGGTTGGTTGGCGAAGCCGGTTTCGTGGAGAGCGCGGAAGAGAAAATCGCCGGAGCGGTCGCCGGTGAAGACGCGGCCGGTGCGGTTGGCACCGTGGGCACCGGGGGCAAGGCCGAGAATGAGGAGGCGGGCGGCCGGGTCGCCGAAGCCGGGGACGGGGCGGCCCCAGTAGGTTTCCGCTTGATAGGCGCGGCGCTTGACGACGGCGACGTTGGCGCAGTGTTCGCGAAGTCGAGGGCACTGGTTGCAGGCGACGATGGAGGCGGCGAGGGAACGGAGGGACATCGATACTAGCGTAAGCGCAGCGCGGGATAGGATGTTAGGATGACGCGAAGACAGTTTCTGGTGGCCAGCCTGATGAAGCGGCGGCCGAACATCGTGCTGCTGCTGGTGGACGATTTGGGATACGGGGAGTTGGGATTCCAGGGGAACCCGGAAATCCCGACGCCGCATATGGACTCGATCGCGAAGGCGGGGGTGCGGTATACGAATGGCTATGTGACGGCCCCGTTCTGCACGCCGTCACGGGCGGGGCTGTTGACCGGGCGCTATCAGACGCGATTCGGGCATGAGTTGAACGTGACAGGGAAGTTGAATCTGGACCCGGCCGTGGGGCTGCCGCTGACGGAGACGACGCTGGCGGAGCGGCTCAAGAAAGTGGGTTATGCGACCGGGGTGGTGGGGAAATGGCACCTGGGGGCGACCTCCGCGTTTCACCCGCAGAAGCGCGGGTTTGACGAGTTCTATGGCTTCTTGCACGAGGGGCATTTCTTTGTGCCGCCACCGTATGCCGGGGTGGTGTCGTATCTGCGGAAGAATGAGCCGCCGTACGATGCTGAGAACCCGATGATGCGGGGGACCGAGGCCATCCAAGAGGGCGAGTATCTGACCGACGCTTTGGCTCGGGAGGCGGTGAGTTTCATCGACCGACATAAGGCGAAGCCGTTTTTCCTGTATGTGCCGTGGAATGCCATTCATAGCCCGATGCAGGCGAAGGAGGATTCGCAGAAGCGGTTCGCTGGCATTGCGGACGAGCATCGGCGGGTGTTTGCCGGCATGCTGGCTTCGCTCGATGACGGGGTGGGACGGGTGCTGGGGGCGCTGCGAAAGCATGGCTTAGAGCGGGATACGCTCGTGATCTTCCTGAGTGATAACGGCGGGCCGACGGCGGAGTTGACGTCGAGTAACAAGCCGCTGCGGGGTGGGAAAGGGCAGCTTTATGAAGGCGGGATTCGGGTGGCGTTTGCCGTGCAATGGAAGGGGCAAGGGAAGGGGGGAAGGACGGTGGATACGCCGGTGATCGCGACCGATGTTGTGCCGACGGTGTTGCGGGCGGCGGGGATTGGGTTTCGCGACGGGGAGTTTGACGGGGTGGATTTAGCAGGGAAAGTGGGCGAGCGGACGTTGTTCTGGCGATATGGAAAAAGCGTGGCGGTGCGGCAGGGGAAGTGGAAGTTGGTACGGCAGAATCGGGCGGAGTTTGAACTGTTTGATTTGAGCCGGGACGTGGGGGAGACCCGGGATTTAGCTAGTGAGCAGCCGGAGGTGAGGAAGCGGCTAGAGGTGGAATTGGCGAAGCTCAATGGGGAGATGGCGGCTCCTCGATGGGGTGGAACGCGGTAGCCCGCGGTTGGCCTTACGAGCTCGAAGAGGAACCGACCGGCTCGTCCGGCACCTGGCGCAGGACCGCGCGGATCGTATCGACGAAAGCCTGTTCGGCCTGCAAGCGCTCTCGACAGTGGGCGCAGACGTCGATGTGGCGGTAGATTTCCATGACGGAAGCCGCCGACAGACGACGCAGGGCGAACTGTTCCAGCAATTCCTCAGCGGGGTGCTCGGACATTCGATACAACGTGCGAAACCAACGCCATTATTCTCTTAGGATTAACCCTAAAGCGGGGTGGATTTCGTGGGGACAAGGGCGGAGGCGTTGATCTCCGCCACGGAGCGGCGACCGCACTGTTTCATGATCAGGGTGAGTTCGGCGCGGAGGAGTTCGATCACTCTTTCTACCCCTGGTTGGCCGAAGGCGGAAAGGCCCCATATATAGGGTCGGCCGACACAAACGGCGGAGGCGCCGAGGGCCAGTGCTTTGAAGATATCGGTGCCGCGACGGATGCCGCCGTCGATGAGAACGGGCATTTTCCCGCCGACGGCGTCGATGACTTCCGGGAGACACTCGATGGTACCGCGACCTGATTCTTCTGCCCGCCCGCCGTGGTTGGAGACGATGAGGCCGTCGACGCCGTGTTCGAAGGCGAGGCGGGCGTCTTCGTGGGTGACGATTCCCTTGATGAGCAGTTTCAGTTTGGTCGACTTCCGCAGTTGGCGTACGAAGTCCCAGGTGAGGGCGGCGTTGGCGGTGGGAATCCCGGCCATGTCGACGCCAGAGAACATAGGCTTGCGCTTGAAGAAGCCCCCCGGGGCGGGGTCGTGGCAGGTGACGCACTTGCGGGTATCGAAGCGCTTGGAGCGTTCGGCGGTTTCGGTATTGCGACCGGCTTGAGTATCGACCGTGAGGGCGATGACGGGGCATCCGGCGGCTTCGGCACGGCGCCAGAGACGATCGGCGACGGTGAGGCTGCCGGTGGTGTAGAGCTGGTACCAGACGGGGCGACCGGCGGCGGCGTTGACGGCTTCGACGCTATTATTGGTCATGGTGGAGAGGATCTGCATCGTCTTTTGCGCGGCGGCGGCGCGGGCGACGGGCAGTTCGGCTTCGGGGTGAAAGGCCCCTTGGTTACCGATCGGGGCCAGGAGAATCGGGGTTTCATGGCGGGCACCGAAGAGGGTGACAGAGAGGTCGATTTTGGAGATATCGATGAGACGGCGGGGGCGGAGTTGGTAGCGATCGTAACCGGTGCGATTGGCGCGGAGGGTGGCGTCATCGACGACGCCGGTTTGCAGGTAGCCGAAGTGAGCGGGGGGCAGGACCTGGCGGGCGGCGGCTTCAAAGTCGAAGACATTGATGGCCTCGTCGGGTTTGGTGATGAGGGGGGCGGGTTGGGGATAGAGCGGGCTGGCAGCGAGGAACTGAAAGAAGGCCCGGCGGGCGAAAGTGTCCATGGGGGGCCAGTATATCGGATTGCAGTGGACGGGATGAGGCAGTAGCGAGGCCGCGAGGTGGGTTTATGGCATGGTCGTCCGATTGCAAGCAAGTTCGGCATGGAACCAACAGCAATGGACGAGGAACATCGAGCGCGGATTGCGCGACGGGCCTATGAGATTTACCTATCGCGGGCGGGCGTGGAGCAGGACGGCTCGGCAGAAGAGGATTGGAGACAAGCGGAGGAGGAGTTCAGCAGGGACCAGGAGAGCAGCCGGGGGAGTACGGAACCAGATCGGGATTGATGCCTTTGCGGATGAGGACGCCCCAATCGATGAGCTTGTCGCGTTCGAGATTGAAATGGGAGCAACGGTCAAGAAAGTGGGCGACGGCTTTCCGTTCGCCGAGGTCGACCAGAGCGCGGGCGAGGTCCATCGGGATGGGGCCGTGGGTTAAGCGGTCCGAGCCCGGATTGTTGGTCGAAGCGTAGAGTTCGGCGACCGCTGTTTTGGTATCCCCCTTCTGGAGGGCGATTTTTCCAAGGGTTTGGTGGGCGAGGAAGATAGCATCGCCATAGCGGGGATGGCCGGCGAAACGCTGGAGGAGCTTGATGAGAGCTTGGGCGTGGGCGGCGGCTTGATCGAGTTGGTTGGCGGCGTAAGCGAGCCGGAGTGCTTCGGGGAGGGCGAGAAAGCGGTCGGCTTCGTCGGGGCTTGCGAGGAGATCCGCCAGAGGACGAGCGGCCAGAGCGAGGCGTTCGGCGTCGACCGCGGCCTGGGCTTTGGGGGGCAGGGGTTGGGGCTGGTAGGGTTGGCGGGCGGCGAGTTCGGCCAGGGTCGGTTGACCTTTGGCGGGGGGGCCGTCGGTGCAGGCGGCGAGGGCGAGGAGTAGGCATGGTCAAATGACTATGGTGTAATTTAACCATGGAAGAGATCGCGATTTCTAAGTTCAAAGCGACGTGCTTAGCGGTGCTCGAACAGGTGCGGGTGACGGGGAAGCCGATCCTGGTGACGCGGTTTGGGAAGCCGGTGGCGGAGGTCACCCCACCGGCGGAACGGAAGAACAAGAAACGGGTACTGGGGGGCATGCCCGGACGGATCGTGGGGGATGTGAAGGAATCACTCTTTACGGCGGAAGACACCGTTCGATGGGGCGAAGACAGGACCCGCTGATGGCCGGGTTTCTGCTGGACACGCATATTTGGCTTTGGATGTCGATCACGCCGCAGCGGCTCGGTCGAGTGGTGAGACGGCGGTTGGAGGATCCGCGCGCGGAGCTGTGGGTTTCGCCGGTAAGTATCTTTGAGGCCCAGGCCGCCTACCGCCGAGGGAGGTTGCGCGAGATCGACAACTTCACTTTGTGGGTCTCCGATTCGTTGAGCCGATTTCAAATCCGATCGGCTGACATGACGCGGGACGTAGCCATGGAAGGCCACACTTTTTCGCTACCGCACGGAGATCCAGCGGACCATGTGTTGGTGGCTACGGCGCGGGCTTACGGCTTGGTGCTCGTGACCGACGATGAGCGAATCATCGAGAGCCAAGCCGTATCGATACTCGTCAACGACTAGAACTGCAGATTCAAGCCGAGTTTCAGGAACCGCGGCAGGTTCCCCTGGACCGGGTTGAGGCGGCCGAACGAAGCGTTGGTAACGTCCACCGAAGCGATGCCGGTGAACCAAGGACGGTTCAGGGCGTTCACCGCTTCGAAGCGGAACTGCGCTTTGACGCGTTCGTGGATGGGGAAGTACTTGGAGATGGACGCGTCCCAATTCTGATACCCAGGGACGCGGACGTCGCCGAAGCGCAGGGGGAAATCCCGGAGGGTGAATGGCTCCTGGGCCGAGACACGGCGACCGGCGGCGTTGTTCCACAAGTCGGTATTGAACCAGCGGCCCATGGTGGGGCTATCGAGTTGCGCGCTGCCGCTGCCGACCTGTCCAGCGTTGGGATACTGAATATTCCAGCCCTTCATGTAGGTGACGTTGGCGTTGAGTTCCCAGCCGCCGATGAAGAAGTCGCCCATTCTGTTGAGGTTGTTGGCGAGGCGCTTACCTTTGCCGAAGGGGAGTTCCCACACGCCGGCCAGGTTGAACTTGCGCGGAATATCGATCTGATCCGCGGAGAGCTTCGCCAGAGGAGAACTCGCGGGGTCGGCCAGGTTGAAATCCTGGGCGTTCAGAAAGTTGACTTTTTCCAGCGTCTTGGCTCCGGTGTAGCTGGCGAGGAAGGTGAGCCCGCCCGAGAAGCGCTTGGTGGCCTTGATCTGGATCGCGTCATAGCGCTGGCTACCGATCGGCAGGTTAGCGACGGCCAATGGGCTGAATTGCGGGAAGGTGAAGAGCAGGTTCTGGCGGGCGATGGTGGCGCCGTTCAACGCTGCGTTGTTCGGGACGAGACCTCGCATCGGGTTGGGGATCTGCGCGTTGTAGTAGGCGTTGTCGATCCCGCCGGCAGCGGTACGGCGATTGAGTTCGTTGGTCGGAACGAAATTTGCATTCGTCGATAGGGGCAGTTTGCGGGTCTGGTTGCCAACGTAGGCCGCTTCCACCAGCACGCCGCCGGGGAGTTCCCGCTGAATATCGAACGAGTACTGATGCGAGTACGGCAGGGGTCGCTGCTGCCAATTCACGGTAAGGCCTTGGCCGATGAAACTGGCCGCCCCGTCACCCGCGCCCACGGCGCTGAGCAGACGTCCGCCGACTTGGTTGGAGAAGGCATTCGAAAGGTTGACGGCCGGGGTGAGGGTATCCACCGTTGTCACGGCGTTCGTGCGTTGGCTGAAGCCCTGGTTCACGCCGGTCGCGTTTTGACCCAGAACGTAAAGGCCGTAGCCGCCGCGGACGACCATTTTCTCGCCGATGCGGTAAGCGAAGCCGGCACGGGGAGCGAAGTTATTTTTGTCCGAGGCGAAGGAGCCCCGGGGCGCCCCGCCGACGTTGGCAAAGCGGACGGCACCTTTCAGATTGAGCCCGGCGGCCTGGGCGGCGATGGGGCTGGCGGCGTTGAAGTCGATCGACTGCACCATGCGGTCGTGGCGTTCGGTCATCGGCGATTCGTAGTCCCAACGCAGGCCGAGGTTGAAGGTGAGGCGGTTCGAAACCTTCCAATCGTCCTGGAAGAAGCCGGCATAGAAGAAGTGGACGAAGGCCGGGTCGATATTGCGATCAACGAAACCGGAGGTAGGATAGCCGAGGAGCATGGTGGCCAGTTCGTGGCCCGAGGTGGCGTCGGCGCGATTGGAAACGGCCTGGGTCCAATTCTTGCCGAAGGTATAGGCACCGGAGGCGAGGCCGGGACTTTGTGAGTTGTCGTTGTACCGGCGAAGTTCGACGCCGAACTTTAGGAAGTGGCGACCAACCACTTTGTTCATATTGGGCTGGATCGTATAAACATCGTTCGTACCGGCGCTGACAAGCGTACCGGGTCCGATAGATTGAAACGCGCCGTTCGTGAAATCAAAGCGAGGGAAGGCGAGGCGAGTGAACTGCGAAACGAGATTGGCATCGAAGCCGAGTTGCTTGGGGTCGTAGCCGGTGCCGTAGGAGTTGCCCGAAGACTCTTCCCAGCGATTGAGGCCGACGCGGAGGTCAAAGGTCGTCGTGGGGTTGAGGGTGGAAGTCCAATTGAACCCGATGGTGCGCCCGTTCCGAAGCAGGGGCGCGTTGCCGGTGGGTTCCGCGGGGTTAGCGTCGGTGACGTTGCGGACAAAAACCAAGCCACGATACTCGCTGTAGGGATTTTGGCCGTAGCGGAAATTGGTGTTGTTTTTGGAGTTGACTTGGTAGTCGATACGACCGGACCATTGGTCAAGGTCACCGACCCAACGGGACGGGTAAGGATAGTTTTGAACGAACGCCGGGCCGACGCCTTGCGAGGTGGGCGCGGGGAGAAACTTCAGGACGGCCGTGGCGATGGGGCTGATGCGATTGGCCGGGAGACGGTTTCCGGGGAAGGGTTGGCGGGTGCCGTCGGCGATGGTGGTGAGCGGATCGTAGACCAGAACCGGCTGGTTTTGACCGTTGCGGAGGGTGGAGAAGTCGCCGGCGCGCCAGTCCATCGTAGGCACGGTTTGCACGCCCGGGTCAGCAGAGCGCTGGCGCATCGCTTCATAGCCGAGGGTCCAGAAGAGCTTATTGCGGCCGTTGAATACTTTGGGAACGAAGACGGGACCGGAGAGAAAGAAGCCGTAAGCATTGATATTGTTCGGCGATTTTTTGATGCCGGCGGAGTTGAGTTCGGTCTGATTCGCGTTCAGCTTATCGTTCTGGAAGTACTCGAACAGGTTGCCGTGGAACTGGTTGGAGCCGGACTTGGTAACGATGGTGACGATGCCGCCGCCGGTACGGCCATACTGGGCGTCGTAGGTATTCTGGAGAACCTTGAACTCCTGGACGGCTTCCATGGTGGGCACGTTCATGACGGTACGGCTGGAGCGGACGTTGGACATGCCGTCCATGAGGACTTCGTTTTCGCCGCTGCGGCCGCCGTTGACCGAGAAGCCGGTGGTGCCGCCGATATCGAAGGACCGCAGATAACGCCACCCACCGGTTTTGAACACGCCCGGGGCGGCCCAGGCGATCTGAAAGGGGTTACGGCCCTGGGTGGGCAGGTTCGCAATGAGCTGATTGGCGATGGCGGTATCGCGGTTGGCGGTTTCCGTTTGCAGGGGGGAGATGGAGGAGTCGACGGTGATCGAATCGGTAAGCGCGCCGACTTGGAGCTGGATATCGAGCCGAGCTTTGTCGAGAGTTTGGAGGACGATGTTTTCGCGCACGACGCGGCGGAAACCATCTCGCGTAATCACGACGGTGTAGGCACCGGGTTCGAGGAGGGGGGTGCTGTACAGCCCCGACTCGTTACTATTCGAGACGATGCTCGTATTCTTGCCGACGTTGGTGACCGTAATCACGGCGGCGGGGACAGGTGCGCCGGAGGCATCCGTAATGGTGCCCGAGATGCTGGCACGGACCTCCTGAGCGAAGGCGGCGGCTGAAAGGGTGAGAAAGAGCAAGGCTAAGCGAAACATGGCGTGCCGAGATCATACCCTAAATGGGAGGGGGTAGCCAAGGCGGGATAGGAGATCCCGATTGACGGGCGTCGGCATTTGGTAGCGAATGCCCAGGGCGACGAGGTAGCCGTTGAGCGCGGCCAATTCGAGCGGCTTACCGAGAAGGCGGTCCTGGAGCATGGAGGTCCGAGTGCCAGGCGGATAAGAGGCGAGCGTGTCCAGGATTTGTGCAGGATCGACGCTGGCGCCGGCGGCGGTGGCCAGAGGGAGCGACTCGGCCAGGATTTGTTCAGCCCAATCGCGGTAGAGCGGTTCGCGGAGGATCTCCAGGCCGCGGCCGGCGAGGGCGGTTAAAGGGTTGGAGATGCAGTTGTGCAGCATCTTGCGCCAGGCGGCGGAGACGAAATCGGGGTCTTCCAGGAGTTGGATCGGGGTATCGCGAAACAGCGCGGGGAGGGGCGTACCCGGCGGAACGGTGACGTGGGGGCGGGGCGGGGGGAAGGCGTGGCGGACGCCGTTTTGGGATTCGATGTAAACGTAGGAGAGGACGGGGATGCCGGGTTGGGTGAGGCCGTTCTGGATGGCCGCCAGGACGGGAGCGTTCACACGAGAGAGGGCGACGGGGTTGTCGTAGGTCTTCGTCGTGAGGAAGGCGAAATCGGCCGGAGGACCGGAATCGAGGTAATGGGGCAAGGTGAGGAGTGGGAATCCGTGAACGTGCAGGGGGCCGGGGTCGCGGCGGACGCAGAGGTGAACCGCGTGGCCGGCGTTCGCCAGGTGGACCGCGAGCCAGGAGCCGAGGTTGCCAGCCCCGATGATGGCGATGCGAAGAGGCACGATTTATCAGAATCGCATTTTATTTGACCCGGTTTTCGATTCGTTTGCGCATTGGACGATCTCCATGGGTCTTTCTATTTTTTGCGCCGATAAGGCGATAGCGGCGAACAATGTATAACAAAGTAGTGCCCTCAGTGTTGCAACCGGTCGTGACGCGCCTGGATGACCCCTTCTTACGAGAGGTTTATGAGCATTTGCACCGATTGGCGCGTTCGTTTTTGCGCAACGAGCGGACCAACCACACGCTGCAGCCTTCTGCTTTAATCAACGAGGCCTACTTGCGAATGGCGCAGCGGGACGGGATTGCTTGCAACGATCGGGCGCACTTCCTACGACTGGCGGCGCGCACGATGCGCCAAGTGCTGATCGACCATTCGAGGTCGCACAATGCCCGGAAGCGGGACCACGCCCAGTGGACCGAGCCGTGGACCGAGAGCCAGGGTGGGCGGAATCTGGAGCAATATCTCACGATCGACAGCGCGCTGCATAAGCTGGAAAGGATGGATCCGCGCCAAGCGGAGATCGTGGAGCTTCGTTTTTTTGGCGGCATGTCGATCGAAGAAACGGCGGCGGCGATGGGTCTATCCGAGAAGACGGTGAAGCGGGATTGGACGTTCGCCCGGGCGTGGCTGCGCGGGGAGTTGGAGGCGGTCGACGGCGAATGACTCCGGCGAAGTGGAACCGGGTGAAGGAGTTGTTTGACCGGGCGGTGGCACTTCCCCCGGACGAGCGGCTGGGCCTTGTCTACGCGGCGGAATCAGACCCGGTGGTCATCGAAGAAACGGCTCGATTGCTCGCGTTGGAGGCGAAGCCGGACTCTCCCATTGACCGGTTAGCCGCACCGATGCAGCAGATGGCGCAATCGGCGGCGGACCAGCGGATGTTGCGCGCGGGGCAGCTGTTGGCCGGTCGCTATCGCATTGTCCGCATGGTGGGAACGGGTGGCATGGGCGAGGTGTACGAAGCCGAGGACATCGAAGAGGGGGAGCAGGTAGCGGTCAAAACGCTGCGGGCCCTGTATGCGACCGCCAGCCATGCGGCGTGGCTCCGGCGCGAAGTGGAAGCGGCCCGTCGGGTGAAGCATCCCAACGTCTGCCGGGTATACGGGTTCATTCAAAGCGATGAGGTCAGCTTCCTCACGATGGAATTTCTGGCCGGAGAGACGCTGGCGGCCTTGCTGGAGCGAGAGGGGCCGTTTCCCGAGCGGCGGGCGTTGCCGCTGCTGCGTCAAATTGCGGCAGGGTTGGAAGCGGCTCATCAAGCCGGGGTCGTACACCGGGATTTGAAGCCCGGCAACGTAATGATCGTTCCGCGAGCCGGCGGCACGCCCCGCGTGGTGATCACCGATTTCGGATTGGCACGACAGGCCCGGGCCGAGGGTCGAAACACGGCGTCAGCGGCGCTTTCGACGGTGGCTTCGTTCGGCACCCCGGCCTATATGGCACCCGAACAGATCGCGGGACAAACCGTGAACGCTCGGGCCGACCAGTACGCTTTCGGCGTATTGGCGCACGAAATGCTGACTGGCGAGTTGCCCTTTGCCGACGAGAGCGCCCTGGCGATGGCGGTGCGGAAGACGAACCAGCAAGCGGCATGCCCGGAGAGCCTGGCCCCGGGCATGCGAAAAAATTGGTCGCGGACGATTCTGCGTTGCCTGGACCCGAATCCGAAGAGTCGATTTGCCAGCGTGGGGCAGGCTTTGCAAGGGCTGGAAACGCGCGGAGAATTCGAATTTCGCTGGAAGCGGTTGCAGCGATGGCTGAGCCAATACCCGCGCGGGTGGCGATGGGCGGTGGCAGCGTCGGTACTGGCCATGGCGTTGCTTGGCGCCGGGGTGCGCGCGTGGCCGGGCGGCCTTCTGGGCAAGCAGGCGCCTTGGGAACAGGCCATCTATACGCTGCAGAGCGGAGAGCCGACGGCGGCGCTGCGGCTCATGGAAGATATCGCGGGAGGGCAACCGCTGGGCCAGGTGGAAAAGGCGCAGAGGGCGATGGCGTGGTGGACCGCGGGGTTTCGCGCCCAGGCGCGGGAGGAACTCGGCGAGGTGAATAGCTGGCTGCTGCCGCCCGGCGATCGATTGTTCGTCCATGCGGTGGATGCCCAGGTTCAAGGTGATCCGGCGGCAGCCTTGGCCCTGCTGCGGCGGCGAGCGGACGAGGCACCCGAAGACGCGGCGCGGTGGGCGGATTTGGCTTGGTTCGGAAACTTGCAAAACTCAGGCGAGGCCGCCGCTTGGTGGACCCTGGTAAACACGCGAAAACCCGACCATCCCGTCGCCCTGCTGCGCTTGGCGGAGGCGGCCGCGAGCGAGGGCCGGATGGAAGAATCACGGGATGGCTTCCATGCCGCGCAAACCTATTTCCGGGCGAGAGGGAACAATGAGATGAGCCGAGCCGTGGGCGCGCGTCGCGGTATGCAACTGCTCGCCGCCGGCGATTGGCAACGGGCGCAGGAGGACCTGGCCGGAACGATCAGCCCTGGCCGCGATCGCTGCTCGAGCACCGTAACCCTGATGGCCGGCACAAACGATCAGTTCGCTGCCCCCATGGATCCGATTCCATTTGTCTCCAGCGCCTTCCCGAAGCCAGCGTCGTCCACTCGGCTCATCCTGTTCGACGATGCGGACCCCGCTGAAGGCGAGTTGCGGCTTTCGTTCCCTTTGCCGCCGGTGCGGCTTTGCTCTGCCGTCGTTCAGGTCCGCATTCGAGCCAAAGACGCCGATATGGGCCGGATGAACGATGTCATCACGTTCGGGGTGGCTCCGTTTTTACCCTCCACTGCCCCGGACCGCAGGGCACTGTGGTCTGATCGCCCCGGATTACGGGAACGCACCGTTAGCTATGAGTTGGGCCCGGCCTTGCTGGCCGAATGCTTCCGCAGCTACGCTAAAGAAGACGTTGCCTACCTGGACATACATGCAAGCGATGATACGGTTTTTGATTTCGTGCGGCTTACTCTCATTTATTGAGACGGCCAGCGCGCAGCAGGCCGGACGTTGCGTGCCGCCACCGGCCGGTTTGGCGGCGTGGTTCACCTTCGATGAACCGCTCTTCCGCGGGCCCCTTGCGGCACCGGGCCACGTGGGTCAGGGGCTGCAACTGGACGGCAAGCAACAGCATTGGACGGTGCCGGCGAGCCAGCGGAACTGGGAGGCGGGCAGGGGTGACTTTACACTCGAACTGTGGGTGCGAGTCGCCAACCCGCCCCGCACCATGAACATCGTCGACAAGCGGGACGCGCAGCCCCATGGCTACCTGATCTACGCAACCTACGGCCGGGCGGGGTTTCAAGTGTCCAATGAAGGCGAAGTGCTCTATGCCTTGGACGCCGATCGGACGTTGAACGACAAGCAATGGCACCACCTCGCCGGGGTCGCCAGGCGCTTACCGACGCAGCCCTTACTGCTCTATATCGATGGCAAGCTGAAAGCGAAATCGACCAGGAACTCGCCCCTAGGAAACCTGGATAGCGGAGTGGAGCTTTGGCTGGGCCGCCATCACCGTAATTCCGTGGTTCGGACCGACGACATCTACTTCGATGGGGCCATCGACGAACTGGCGTTCTATCGCAAAGCCCTCTCACCCGAAGAGATCCAGGGCATCTATCGAGCCGGTCGCTTCGGCAAGTGCACTCCGCTGAAGCACTAATCTTCTTCCTTATCTTTACCCCGTTTTCCTCCGCTTCGCGCATTTGATCGGGAGGGTGGTTACCCAACGGTTCCGCCCCAATATTCGGAGGAATTTAATGAAGAAATGGATATTGATGGCGGTCGCCACGATGGGCGCCGTCGGCCTAGAAGCAGCCCCGATCCAGACCCTGCCCGGTTTGGTCGCGATTCGCTTTCTCGAAGTGAGTGGGACGACGAACACGTTTTCGTTCGTCCCGAACAACCCGCGGCTCACGACGCAACTCGTGGGGCTCAGCTTGAATGCACAAAGCGCTGATTTCGTCGGAGCTCCATTAGAGCATTACGATGTGTTCTATTCGAACGCGGCCGGGGTGCTCGATGCGAACGGAGACTACATTACGATTGAGTCGAAATTCCTCTTCAATGGAGTGGGCATGAACATTGCGGAGGTGATTCTTGACTTTGGGGGCTTGGGGACCGTGAACGCGAATACGATCACCGCGTTCACCCCGGGGTTCGCGGGCTATGTTGCGAACTCGCAGCTCAACGCCGCCGATGGGAATCCCGCTACGTTTTCCTCGCTCGGCCGAACGTCCGGCGTTGACGGCAATGAAGAGATTCGCATGAGCCTGACCTTGGGCTTCCCTGCTGCTCCAACGGGCAACAGCGCGGTACCGGAGCCTTCCACCTGGGCGATGATGCTCGCCGGCGGCGGCTTGCTGGCTTACCGTGGGCGCAAACGCTAGCGGCGGTTGAACTGGTCGTATGGCCCCGCCACGCTGAATCGCCACGCCGGGCCATGCGGCCCTGGGCGACCGTGCTAGTTTGCATAATATGGCTCGAGTGACGTGTGAATTTGAAGTCTATACCTACCAGATCGATTTTGCCCGTCATGTCAGCAATATCGTCTATATCCAGTGGTTGGAAATCGGCCGTTTGAAACTGCTCGAAGAGGTGGGTCTATCGGTGGCCGAAGTCGCCAAGCGGGGCATCACCCCGATCGTCGCCGCTACCTCGATCGTCTACCAGCGGCCCGTTCATTTCGGTGACCGGGTGACTCTCGAAGCGTGGGTCGGAGACTTTGGAAAGGCCTCGGCGATGGTGCATTATCGGCTCACGAACCAACGCGGCGAAGAGGTCGCCGAGGCAACCCAGCGCGGGCTCTTCGTCCGGATCGTCGACGGGAAGCCGGTGCGCTTGGGCGAAGAAGATCGAGTCCGGTTTGCGCCGTTCGTCGAGCGACGCAAACCGGTTCGCATCGATTAAGTAGGTTACAGCACCCGGTCGTGCGGGAAGCCAGCGTCGAGCAGCGACTGCATCAGGCTGGCGATATGCTCGGGGCCGCGCGTTTCCATCGTGATATCGATCACCGTATCGCCCAGGTTGACGCCGTAGTAAGCGCGGTCGTGCAAGGTCTCGACAATGTTGGCGTCGTTCTCGGTGATCACGTGGGTGAGCCGATGCAGGGAGCCCGGATGGTCCGGCAGATGGATGCGGAGTCGAACCAGACGCCCGTCTTTCACGAGGCCCCGTTCAATGATCCGACTCAGCAAGGTAACGTCGATGTTGCCACCGCAGACGAGCACGCCGATGCGGCGCCCGGTAAGCCCGGTTTTGTCATGCAGAACCGCAGCCAGGGCCGCGGCGCCCGCCCCTTCCGCCAGCGTCTTTTCGCGTTCGAGCAGCAGCAGAATCGCTTTCGCGATCTCTTCCTCTTCCACAGTGACAATCGAATCAACATACCGACGGACGAGCGGATAGGTGTGGTCGCCGGCGCGGCGGACCGCGATGCCGTCCGCTACCGTGGTCGCCCGGGGGATCGTGACCGGTTCACGGTGCTCGAGCGCAGCGCGCATCGAAGGCAGCCGCGCCGTCTGCACGCCGATGATGCGGACGTCCGGGCGAATCGATTTCACCGCACACGCGAGCCCTCCGATCAGGCCGCCGCCGCCAATGGGACAGACGATGGCTTCGAGCGTGGGCTCCTGGGCTAGCATTTCGAGGCCGAGCGTCCCTTGGCCGGCGATGACGGCAGGATCATCGAAGGCGTGGAGAAACGTCAAATTGTCGAGGTCGGCGCGACGACGCGCTTCGGCAAAAGCATCGTCGTAGTTGCTGCCATGCAGAATCACTTCGGCGCCGTAGCGACGGGTGGCCGTGACCTTCACCCGCGGCGTATGCAGCGGCATGTAGATGAAGGCGCGGATGCCCCGCTTGGTGGCGTGATAGGACACGGCCTGCGCATGGTTTCCGGCCGAAGCGCAAATCACGCCGCGGGCGGCCTCCTCCGGCGACAACGTCAGGATTTTGTTCAGCGCTCCGCGTTCCTTGAACGAGCCCGTCATCTGCAAATTGTCGAGCTTCAGGTAGATATCATTGCCGGTGAGTTGCGATAGCTCTTCCGAACGGACTTGGGGCGAAAGGGAAACGGAGCCGGCGATGCGCCCTGCGGCGGCTTGGATTTGGGCAAGGTCGACCATCGCTCTATGATCGCCTGGATCGGGGAGCAACCTAGTCGCCTCCGCCGCAACCGCCTCCGCCGCAACCGCCTCCCCCGTCGCCACAGTCTCCTCCGCCGTCGCCGCAATCGGAGCTATCGCCGCTGAAATCGATACCACTCACGTCGGCACCTTCGGCGTGCCGACGACGCTTGCCCTCTCCCAGTTGAGCCAGCAGCGGGATCGCGACGATGAAGGCGAACAGAGCGGCGAGCAAGAGCGCCGGGCCTACACCGATCGAGAAGCCAAGTAGGGGCAGCACCGTCGGAAAGACTGCGAAGGACCGGAACCGCGCCCACCATGGCGATCGCGGAAGAATCCAGTCCGCGGTGACGGGCCAGAGATCCGCCGCCGGCTCTTCGCCAAACTCCTGCCGGTAAAGGGCTTTGGTGGCCTCGTACCCGCTCAGAAACTTAGCCGTTTCGTTGCGGCCGCCGGCCGAGGGGTCGTGGTGGAGTGGGCGGCCGAGCACCTCGGCACAGAGGCCCTGCCAGTACGATCGCGTATAGAGCAGGTGCAGGTGCCAGACTTTGTCGACCACCTCGGAAGGGGTGACCGGGGTGGGCGAAACCGCCGCGAGGTAGACGAAGCGTTTGTACTCCGCGATGGCCTTGGCCGTGTAGTGGATGCTCCAGCCATTCTCCCGGCTAAGCCGTTTCGCAAAAGGCGGCGCAAGGAGAAAGCGGGTGAGCGATTCGTAGAGGTTTTGGTTTTGCATTCTTTGTTCTCTTGTTCTGGCCCCATTAAGCCAGGATTGGGGCCAGACTTCCAGCACCTCCAGTTTTCTGGAATACTAATTCCATGTTTCTGGACACCCGCCTTGCCGGACTCGTCGACCCATTTCAGGCCGGGATACGCGCCTCCGCCTTCGGCCCGGAGCTGGACGCCGCGGCGGCCGAGCTGTTGCAGCTACTCGCCGTCCATCGCAAGCGGCGTGCCGATGCCAACAATCGAATTCGCCTGAAGGCGCTCGGCCTGGCCGCCGACTATCTCGATGCGATGGGACGCGCGCCGGAGGCCGTGGCGCTGCTCGAGCCGACCGTGACGGAACTGCTCGCCGAGGTGAGCGGATGGCATCGCGAATTGACCATTGCCCCGGACCGCGAAGCGACCCGCCGGCTCCTGCGCCAACGGGTTTGGTGCTGCCTCGCCTACATCATCGCCCGCCTGCGCGGCCTCGGCTGGCCGGAGGCCGAACGGGCCCTGAACAAGCTCCGAAACTTCGTCGAAGGGCACTTGGCGGCGGCAGAGTTCCCGTGCCACGGAACGATGGCGTTGCTGCACTACTACCAGGGCCTTTGGCGCAGAAACCAGGGACAGTTGAATCAGGCAGCTTGGGATTTCGATGCCGCGCTGGATCAAACCCGACGCCGGTTCGAAGATAAGCAGCTCCGGTATCAAACGGCGAATCCCGATCGATATCGCCGGGAGCTGATCTATAGCCGGGTCACGACGGCGCGCGTGCTGGGCTTTGGCCACGGCGGAATCGCCCTTTCCCGCGGCCGGTATGTCGAAGCCCGCGCGTGGCTCATCGCCGCCCACCAGATCCTCGCCCAACTGGGCCAGGAAACTTGGCGGAAGAGTCTGGAAGTCTACAGCCGCGGCACCGCCGTGCTCATCGAAGAGCTGCGCCCTGAGGCCGGCGAAAGGCTGGCCGAACAGGCTGGCCGATTGAAGGAACTGGCCGAGTGGCTCGGCCCCAGAAACAGTCGACACGCCTTCCTGGCCGAGACCTTCGCCTTGGTCGCCGAGGCCCGACGCCGACAGATCGGCCAGCCGCTCGCCCTGGACCTAACCGGGTTGAAGCGAAAGCTGGACGCCCTCGTCCGGCGCGCCGGCAGCGACGCCGGGCCACTCGCAACCGTCGCCGCAGCCGAGTTGGTCGGCTGCCTGCTGCGCTCCGGTGACCGCGAAGGCGCCGCGGCGGGCATCGAACGATTAGACGACGCGGGAGAGCCCGAGTGGCGACTCCTCCGCGCGGAGCTGGCGCTGGCCAGCGGGCAACCCGGAGCGGCCCGGCTGCAATTGACTGAACTCCTGGAGCAACGCCACAGTGGCCGCGCGCTCCGGGCGAGGGCTTGGGCGCTGCTGGCCAAGTGTGAAGCCAGTGAGGGTCACCGACTCGCGGCCGAGCGGGCGCTGGCGGCAGGTCAGGAGTTACGCGAGCACGTGCAGGACGCCTGGACCAAAGCGCTGCTCGACGACGTCGCTACGCATATCGTCAGGCCCGCCCCGGCCCCGGAGCCGATGCCCTACCAAACTCCAGACGAAGACCCGCAATGGTGCGACCTTGACCACAACCTCGAAACGGCTCGCCTCCGCGTGGTCGCCCTGGCTCACGAGCGCCACCCTGACTACAACGTCGACCGACTCGCCGCCCTCGTCGGCCGCGGCCCGTCCTGGCTCTACGCCTTTCTGGGCCGCCACCGGGAGCTCCCCTGGGTGCGGGAGATTCTCGACTAGGGAAGCACGTTCCCGTCGGCATCCATCAGCTTCACCTCGCCGAAGCCCAACTCCTTCAGACCCTTCTCCACCTGCGCCCGGTCTCCGACGACGACATAGACCATCCGCGTCGGCCGCAACACAATCTCGGCCGCCGCGCTGATATCTTTCCGCTCTAGAACGTTCACGCGCTGGGCGTAGGTCGTGAAATAATCCTCGGCCAGCCCGTAGCGATTGATGTCGGCAATATCCCCCAACACGGCGCCCTTCGTCTCCCGCTCACCGGCCAAGGAGAGCGTTAGATTCAGCTTGCTCTTGGTCACCTCTTCGTCGGTTACCGGCCGGTCTTTGATGATCGCCCGCAACTCTTTGTCGATCTCCTGCAGCGACTCTTTCGTCTTATCGCTCTGCACCGGCGCATAGGCCATAAAGGTTCGCTGCCCGCGCGCACCCAGCACCATCGTCTGCGCGCCGTAGGCCCAGTGCTTGTCTTCGCGCAGGTTCATATTCAGCCGCGACGTAAAGGCGCCACCCAGAATCGTGTTCATCACATCGATCGCCGCTTCGTTCGGGTTCGCCCGTGGCGGGGCCAGGTGGCCAGCCAGAATCATGCTCTGCACCGCTCCCGGCTTATCGATCAAGTAGATCGTCGTCTTGTCGAGCGGAGCCACGGTAGCCAGGTTCTTCTTCGGCACGCCGCCGCTCTTCCAACCCGCGAACAGCTTCTCCAGCTTCGGCTGAATCTCGGCCATCGTCGAATCGCCCACCACGAGCAACGTCGCGTTGTTCGGCTTCACCCACGTCGCATGGAACTTCTCGAGCGACGCCCGGGTCATCTGTTTCACGCTCTCTTCGGTACCACTGCCCGTCAGCGGATTCCCGTAAGCGTGCCCCTTCCCATACAACAAGCCAGGTAACACGCGCTGCGCCAGCGCCACCGGCTGCACTTTCTCGCGCTGAATGGCCGCAATCTGCTGCGCCTGGACACGCTTGAAATCGGCCTCGGGAAACACCGGATTCAACACCACATCCGCAAAGAGATCAAGCGAAGCGTCCAAATTCATCTTCAACGCCGAGAGCGACACCGACGACATATCCAGATTCGAACCCGCGCTCAGGTTAGCCCCCAGGTTCGCCGACTCATCGCTAATCTGCAACGACGTCCGCCGCTTCGTCCCCTCCAGCACCATCCGCATCGCCACCCCGCTCGCCCCCGCCAAGCCACCTTGATCGGCCGCGTAGCCCGCGTCCAATTGAAGGTTGAAATTCACGACCGGCGTCTCATGCCGCTCTGCCAAAATCAGCTTCAACCCGTTCGAGAGCGTCGCCCGCTGCAAGGCCGGCATCCGCAGCGCCGGCGTCGGGCCGGGCTTGGGCAACTCCTTCCGATCAACGTCCTTGGAGGACTCCTTGAACGTCGCAGTCGGCTGGATCTCGAGAATGTAGGCGCCTTTAGCCAGGAACGCATTCGCCTCGGACTTCACCTCGTCCGCCGTCGCCTCGTTCGTCCAGCGGATCGCGTCCTCATAGCAACCCGCGTTCCCGGTATACACTTCGCAGGTCGCCAACACGTCGGACTTGCCACCGAATCCGCCGATCCGTTCCACTCCGCGCAGAAAGCCAGCCAGCCCTTGGGTCTTAGCCCGCGCCAACTCGGCCGCCGTCGGCCCATCCTTCAAAAACCGAGCCAACTCTTCGTCTACAGCTTTCTCCACTGCCGCCACGCTCCCGCCCGGCTTCACCGTCGCGGTAATCGAAAACATCCCGGCGATCTCCAGCCGCTCGTTCTCTGCCGTCACGGTCGTCGCGATCTGGTCTTGATAAACCAGCCGACGGTACAACCGCGACGTCTTTCCCCCGGCCAAGATCGCCGCCGCTAAATCCAACATTTCGCCGTCCCGTGAGCCGTACCCCGGAACCGCCCAGACTTTATACAGCCGCGCCTGCGGCACCCGATCCACCGCGATCTCGCGAATCGTATTCGTCCGCTGTGGCACCCACGCCTGCATCCGCCCCACCGGCGGGCCCGGCGGAATCCAGCCGAAATACTTCTCTACTTTTTCCTTCGCCGTCGCCGCATCCACATCGCCCGCAATCGCGATCACCGCGTTCGCCGCCCCGTAGTAACGCTTGAACCACTCCTTCACGTCCGGCAACGACGCCGCCTTCAAATCCGCCTCGGAGCCAATTGGGCTCCACGAGTAAGGATGCCCGGGCGGAAACACGCTCTTCAGAATCAGATCCTCCGCCAACGCATACGGCTGATTCTCCCCTTGCCGCTTCTCGTTCATCACCACGCCCCGCTGCTCATCGAGCCGAGCCTGATCCACCACCCCAAGCAAATGTCCCATCCGATCGCTCTCCAGGAACAGCAACTGGTCCAGCGCCGGAGTCGGCGCGTTCTGGAAATAGTTTGTGCGATCGAAGGAGGTCGTGCCGTTCAGGTCCGTCGCCCCAATCCGCTCCATCGCTTGAAAATAGTCCTGGTTGAAGTTCTCGCTCCCGTTGAACATCAAGTGCTCGAACAGGTGAGCAAATCCGGTCCGCCCCGGCTTCTCGTTTTTCGAACCCACGTGGTACCAAACATTCACGGCGACAATCGGCGTCTTCCGGTCTTCATGCACGAGCAGCGTCAAGCCGTTCTTCAGGACGAACTTTTGGTAAGGGATCTTGATCTCAATCTTTCCGGCCGACTGAGCGAAGGTGGTCGCCGCCAACAGGAGGCCGAGCGCGAGGGTTCTCATAAATCCTTTGTAGCATGGGTGTAATGATTTCCCGCCGCGCCCTCCTCGCCGCACCCGCCTTCCTCGCCCCGCCGCGCTACAACCTTCTGTTTCTGATGTCGGATCAGCACCAGCGCCGCGCTTCCGGCTGCTACGGCCATACCCAGGTCCGCACCCCCAACATCGACCGCCTCGCCCAACGCGGGCTCCGCTTTGAAAGCGCCTACTGCCCTTCCCCGGTCTGCGTCCCCTCCCGTGGATCGCTCATCACGGGGCTCCACCCTCACACCCACGGCGCGAAAATCCTCGAAGACGCCCTCCCCACTACGAACCGCACCGTTGCTCACTATTTCGCCGAGAAAGGCTACCTCACGGCCGCCATCGGCAAGATGCACTTCGTCGACGAGACCCAGCGCCACGGCTTCGCCCAACGCCTGCACGAAGGCGACTTCACCGCCAGCCTCACCCCCGCCCAGCGCCAACAAGTTCGTCACGACCACGGCGACGCCGGAGGTATCAACGGCTCCGCCTCCGAACTTCCCATCGAACTCTTCCAGGACCACTGGTTCGCCGAGCAGTCCGTTAAGTTTCTCCACCAAAACAAATCGAAGCCGTTTTGTTTGTGGGCTTCCTTCCTCCAGCCGCACACCCCCTTCCGCCCGCATCGCGATTACTTCGCCAAATACGTCCCCGAGCAATTGACGCTCCCGCCCCGCCCGGTGGGCGACCTCGAAAACGGCTTCCCCGGCAATCTGGTTCGAGCGAAGGAGCGCGGCTGGGCCCAACAGTCTGACGACGCCGCCCGGCTATCTCTCGCCGGTTACTACGGCAATGTCTCCCAGATGGATTCCTACGTCGGCCGTGTCTACGACACCCTTTGCGAACTCGGCCTCGACAAAAGCACGATCGTCGTCTACACCTCCGACCACGGCGAAATGGCCGGTGCCCACCGCACCTGGACCAAACACAACATGTACGAAGAGTCCGTTGGGGTACCCCTCGTCATCTGCATCCCCGATGGCCCCAAGGGCGTCCGCCGCGAGATCGTCGAACAGATTGACCTTTTCCCTACCCTCACCGAACTCTGCGGCCTCGGCTCCGTGAAGCTACCCGGCCGCAGCCAGAAGGCGCCCACCGAAGGCCGCCGCCACACCCCGCGCGGATTCGCGTATAGCGAATATTATTTCTGCCGCAAAGTCTTCACGAAGGACGACCGCTACGTCGGCCGCCCCCCGCTCCTCATGGTCCGCACCGCGCAGTACAAACTGAACTACCTCTCCTGGGACCGCTGCGAACTCTTCGACGTCCAAAAGGATCCCGGCGAGTTCTCGAACCGCATCGACGATCCCGCGCTCGCTGGCGTCGTCCGCGAACTCAAACTTATCGCGGAGCGCCAGTTCCGGGTGTAGGCGGCGCGTACCCTTCCCCTCGCCACCGCGTGGACCGGTCGGCCATCAGTTCGCCCCGTAGATCCATGAAAACCTCATCGCCGTTCGAACTATTCGTCATCAGCACGATACAACTTTCCTTGGCCGCAAAACACACGAGGTGGTGCTCCCAACCGTCGTCGTGTCCTTCCTTGAAAAACGCCGGACCGAACGGCGACTCGAACACGCCCCAGCCCAGCGCATAGCCCAACCGAATGCCGTCGTAAGCATCCACCTCGAGCTGGTTCAGGGTCGGAAACTGCGCCCGACTCCGGATCCGAATCTGCGTCCGGAGCATTTCCGCTTTCGTCGCCCGGCTCATGCCCTTTCCCCGCATCACCCCGCGCAGGAACAACGCCACATCGGTGATCGTCGTATCCATCGACCCTGCCGCCCGCGCCGAAATCCGCTTGGAGTGCCCCAGCCCCTTCCCCTGCTCATCGTGTCCCACTGCCAAGTTACCCGCGAAATCTTCCCGCCAAACCATGCTCGACCGCTTCATGCCGAACCGGTCAAACACCCGTTTCCGCATCAACTCCGCGACGCCGAGCCCGGTCACCTGTTCCACCACGAACCCGAGCAGATTGATCCCTTCGCCGGAATAGGCATACCGCTCGCCCGGCGCGAAACACATCTGCAGCTTTTCGCCGGGATTGAAGAAGCGATAGTTCGCAAAGCCCGACGTATGGTTCAACAAAGTACGCGCCGTAATCAGCCTCGAGCGCGGATCCTCTCCCAACTCTTTCCATTTCTCATACTCGGCCCACGGCTTCGCCAGATACGCCCTCACTGGCCGGTCCAAAACCATATAGGCGAATGCCGACTTCGTGAACGAGGCCCCGTACAGCACCGTATCGCTCAAGAGCGGTGCCGCCGCGACCGCATGTGGCTCTCAACCACTTGGTCGATCGCCGCCGGGGCCACTCATTTTCAATCCAACCGCTCGATCCCTTGGGCGCTTAGAAATTGTCTAGAAATAACATATCCATCTAGAAATGTTTCGGATATACT
>JAPKZA010000502.1 GCA_026394015.1 Acidobacteriota bacterium | reverse complement strand
CCCACGCGTCGGAAACTGGGAGTTTGTTGCTCGCTACAATACCCTCGGCTTGTCCGACAGGACTAAACGATATGTCCATGATCAGGACGGCATTGCTATTGTTCCGCCCGCGGTTCTGTATTCTCATGTCTGCGAACCAATTCGGATACCTGATTATTCCATATTGGGTTCCCGCATCATTCCTCCCCCGGCTCCCACCGTCCCGGCCATCCAGAGGATTAACCCATTGGCAAAAGTATCACCTCCCCCAGCCCCGGCCGGATTGGCTCCGCAACGCCCTGCGACGCTTTTCTCGCTCGTCGCTATGATTCCCAGCTTTGCACCAATCGCCTGGTTCTTTTATCAAATGGTGGTCGCAGACCCGGACAGCCGCTGGAACCCGGAAAGGACAACTCTCGGGAAGAACTCCCTCTTGGGTGGCTACATCATATTTGCGTTGCCGATGCTCGCTGCACTCACCATCACGAAGTTTGAGTGGTTCTCGACTGGGTTGGCGACATTACTCCAATCCATCCCTTGGCTCTTTTGGCTCTGCGCTGCTCTTGGCTTCCTGATGGCCCAGCAAATCGGCTATCAGCTGCTTTTTGCAATACCCAAATGGCCTCGATTGGCCTTAAGCCTCATGCTGGCCAGTCTCCTTGCCTTTTGGATACCTCAGCTGGCTCTTCTTGCAAATATCCTCGTTCTCTTGAGTGCATCAGGTCTCGTCCTGATTTACTTCGTACTGGGTGGAGGAGCAGACCATCCAATGGAACATTACCTCCGAGAGCTCGGCGGCCGTACAACTCGAACTTTCTGTAGCGTCGAGTCTGCGGAGGGCGTAGAGCAATTTGTTGCGGCTCAACTCAGTTTTGCAAGAAATCATCCTCAGGCCGCCGCAAAAGTCGCGGACTTCTTGAAGAACATGAAGGGCAAATAGAAAGCTGTACCTCGGGGCCTAAGTCCAGCTATGGTTTGCTCAAAATCTGCCTGCCACCACCATTAAAGGTGACTGAAGAAAACTGATAAACTCCCCTCAATGCTGCGGACTATATTCCTATTCCTCCTCGCTCTCCCCCTCCTCGCCCAAACCGGCCAGATCGGCGGCCGCGTCCTCGACCCCTCCGGTGCCCCCGTACCTGCCGCTCAAATCACAGTCCGAAACACCGCCAACGGTACAGAGCGCAAACTCAGCACCGCCAACGAAGGTCTTTACTTACTGCCCCTCCTTCCCCCAGGCACATATGACGTTATAGTCGCCGTTTCGGGCTTCAAATCCGCCCTCCGTTCCGGCGTCGAACTCGCCGTTGACCAAAAGACGCAGGTCGACTTCACCCTCGAAGTCGGTGCCGTAAGCGAACGCATCGAAGTTACCGCCGCTGCCGCCCAGCTCAACACCACAGAAGCCAGTCAGGGCCAGGTGATTGACAACAAACGCGTCGTCGAGCTCCCCATCAACGGCCGCTACTACGGCGATCTCGCCCTTCTCTCCGCCGGCACCGTCCAGTCCGCAGCAGGTAGCCGGTACAACTCTTTCAGTTCCGGCGGCCAGCGTGTTACCCAAAACAGCTACCTCCTCGATGGCATCGATAACAACTCGGTCGAACTCGCCGGTGCCGGCCGTCGGCCCGAAATGGTGCAGCCCTCCATCGACGCCGTTCAGGAATTCAAAGTCCAAACCAACGCCTACTCAGCCGAATTCGGCCGCGCCATGGGCGCCATCATCAATCTCACCCTCAAGTCTGGAACCAACGACGTCCACGGTTCTGCCTTTGAATTCCTCCGCAACGAAAAACTCGACGCCAAAAACTTTTTCACCCCCGCCACCGCCACCAAGCCTCCTTTCAAGCGCAACCAGTACGGCTTCTCCATCGGTGGTCCCGTTGTCATCCCCAAGCTCTACAACGGACGCAACAAAACATTCTTCTTCGCCGACTACGAAGGCACCCGCATCCGCGAAACCGCAACCATCATTTCCACCCTCCCCACCGCTCGCATGCGCACAGGCGACTTCGGCGAACTCACCCGCCGTATCAACGATCCTGCCACCGCTCAACCCTTCCCTAACAACACCATCCCCGCCGCCCGTCTCGACCCCGTCTCTGCCAATCTCATCAAGCTCTACCCCAACCCTCAGAATGCAGCTCTGGCTAACAACTACACTGCCCTCTCCCCCCGCTGGCAGGATGTCGACAAATGGGATGTCCGCATCGACCAGTCTGTCCGCTCCGATACCTTCTTCTGGCGTCTCAGCAAGCAGGACCAACTCGTCCCTGACACCCCAAGCCTGCCCGCCCCGGCCTACGGCGGCGGCAACCTCGATTTCATCACCGAAGGCTACAACACCGGCGCTGGCTGGAACCACGTTTTCACCCCCACTCTCATTGCCTCTATCCGCGCGGGTTGGAACTTTACCCTCTTCAAACGCGATAACCCCGCCTCAACCAATGGCGAGCTCCTCAATCGCAAATACGGCATCCTCGGCGGCACCGGCGACATCCCCGGCGGTTTCTCCCAGCTCAGCATCACCGGCTATCGTGCCCTCGGCATCGGCGGCTTCAACCCCGTCGATCGCGACTCCCAAAACCGCCAACTCTCCGGCGACCTTACTTGGATCCGTGGCCGCCACAACGTCAAAATCGGCGCTGGCGTCATCAAGTCTCAAAACAACCTGCTCAGCGCCCGCAATGCCGTCGGCAACTACACCTTCAATTCGCACTACCGATGGCGCCGCCGACTTCCTCCTCGGCCTCGCACAGGGCTGGAGCTACGACACCCCCTTCAACGTCCAGCTCCGCACCTACAACGCCAGCATGTTTATCCAGGATGACTGGCGCATCAACAATCGCCTCACTCTAAACTTCGGCCTCCGCTACGAACTCTCACCCCCCTGGATCGAACGCTACAACAAGATGGGCACCGCCGACCTCGATACCAACCCCGGCCAGGTTCGCCTCATTTATGCTTCAAGCAACTCCCGGGCCGATCGCGCCCTGATCTCCACCGACAAAAACAACTTCATGCCCCGCGTCGGCCTCGCCTACCGCCTCAGCAACAAGACGGTCATCCGCACCGGCATCGGCGTTTTCAGCCTCCTCAATACCGGCGGCGCCACGCTCAACGGCATCATGAGCACGGTCCCCTTCTTCGTCCAGGCCAATCTCATCTCCAGTTCCACCACGCCCACCCCCGTCGCCTCCAACCTCTTCCCCACCGCCGCCCAGGCCGCCGGCTCCATCGGCTCGCACAACGAGCTGCAACGCCGCGACGGCTATATGTACTCCTATAACTTCAACCTCCAGCATCAACTAAGTCCCACCCTTCTCCTCGAAACCGGATACATGGGCAACACGGGCCACAAACAGGTCGGAGCCGTCTATGCCAACCAACCCCGACTCCCCGCCAACCCCGCCGCTCCGGAGCCATTCGCCGCTCGGGTCCCTTACCCCCTCGCCCTCCCCACCTTCACCGAAACGACTAACTATCAATGGTCTAATTACAACGCCTGGTTCATCAAAATCGAACAACGGCTTTGGCACGGCCTCAGCCTCACGAGCCATTACACCTGGGCCAAAATGATCGACGTCGCCGGCCCCGGCCAGAACATGTATAACCGCCGCGCCGAACGCGGTCTCTCGGATACCGACATCCGTCACAACTTTATCGCTGGTTACGTCTACAACCTGCCCGCGGGCAAAGGTCGCGGTCTCAATATCCAAAACCCCGCCCTTGACGCGATCATCGGCGGCTGGCAAATCAACGGCATCGCCAACATGCGCACCGGCGCGCCGTACTCCATCGCCACCGTCGGCGATATCGCCAACGTCGCCACCGGCGGCCAGCGTGCCAGCACGACCGGCCTCACCCCCACCAAGCTCGATCCCCGCACCCGCGGCCTGCTCGGCCTCGATCGTGCCGCTTACGCCCTCCCGGCTCGTGGCTCCTTTGGTACCCTCTCCCGCAACACGCAACCCGGCTTCGGCATCAACAACTGGGATATGTCCATGGCGAAAAACTTCGGCCTGCCTTTCCTCGGAGAAAGCGGCCGCCTTCAGCTTCGCTTCGAATGGTTCAACGTCTTCAACCACACACAATTCGTCAATCCCAACGCGACGTTTAACACCCCGACCTTTGGTCTCGTAACCTCCACCTTCGATCCGCGAATTCTGCAGATAGCCGGAAGGCTTAACTGGTAACCTCCGGTGCCGGCGCGAGTATGGCAGCTGAATCCCAAACTCCAAACAGGGGCAGGGAATCGAGCGGCGAACGGGTCGGCCCATTCTGTTCCCGCTTCTACGCTTTCGGCTTCAACCCGGTTAACCGAATTTTGACCTCGCGATCGACGTAGTCCCACTCTTTCGACGCCCGGAGTCGCGCCAATAGCTCGTCGAAAGCGGGCGCGTGCTCCGGCGCAAACTCAAACCACGTCAGGAAGTCGAAAGGTTCTCCCAAATCCCGACTATGATGCAACCGCCGGGCAATCGCCGGTAGGTAGTCCATCCCGATCGCCGTGTGGTGCGACGTCTCCTCGAAAATCGCCCGGCGCTCGTCTTGCGCCAACTCCCACCACTTGGCCGACTTACGAATGGGAATCAACACGGCGCTCGTCGCTTCCGGTCGCCCCAACCCCTGTTGGCGAGCTTTCAACTCTTTGATCTCGGCCCCGGTCGCATAGCGAACGTTGCTCGTGAAACCCGCCAGCGTCCATCGCGCCCCAGTCGCCGCCGGCACCTGTTCGCCGTTCCCGATCTCGATCCGTTCCACCACCGTCAGTTCGGCACCTCGATAGGCCGACATCCCCGTAACCTTCCAAGGCCCCTGCTGGCCGCCAACGAAGTAATATTTATTGGTCATCAAAACTCAAATCGTCCGACCAACTGCAGAAACCGGGATGACTTAGCCGCCGTAATCAAGCCGAAGCTCGGGGAATTGAAAAACGCCTGATTCGTCGGGGTCACTTGCACGCTCAACGCAGAGTTCGGTCCTTCCAGATTGGTATGGTTCAGAAAATTAAACGCCTCGCCGCGGAACTCGAAACGAACGCGATCCCGGATCGCAAACGTCCTCGAAACCGCCAGGTCGATATTAAATTCGCCCAATTGCCGCAAAGAGTTACGGCCAAGATTACC
The DNA here is from genome assembly GCA_026394015.1 of Acidobacteriota bacterium. Classification (GTDB taxonomy): domain Bacteria; phylum Acidobacteriota; class Terriglobia; order Bryobacterales; family Bryobacteraceae. Next base: position 24,817 of record JAPKZA010000502.1, on the reverse strand, counting down.
AATCGAAGCCGGCAGCACCTGCGTCCGTCCCACCCCCGTTCCCGCATACAGCGGACCCGCCGGCAAAAACGGAAAATTCGCGGCCGTCGGCGCCAGCAAATACCGAATCGCCTGACCCTCGGGCGTCATCCCCGGCGCCTTCGCCTGCCCATCGTTGTTGATCACAAACGGCCGCTGTTGGTTCGCACCCGGCCATAAATTGCTCTGCGTAATCGTGTCCGGCAACCCGCTGCGAGCGATCACGATCGGGCTCACTGTAAATCCCCGCAGCCACACCGGACCCGTCGTCTTGTACTGCACCGAACCGGCAAAAACATGAGGACGATCAAAATTCGACCGAGCCCGATCCAGCCGCCGAATCAGAGAAGGGAACTGCCCGCCGTCCACATCGTTCGGCTGCGAAAAACTAAACAAACCCGTGCCATCGTCGATCGACTTCGAAAACGTATAGGTGGCATTCCAGCCCAACGAACGCGAAAACTGCTTCGCCGCCTTCAACTGAAGCGAGTGGTAACTGGACGTCCCCGCATGGACAAAGGAATTCAAACCGCCCACCAACGGCAGCCGGCGAGCCCGCTGGTTATCGGCCGCCGTGCCGAGTCGGGCCAACTCATCGCCGCGCTCCAGCGGAATCGGATTAAAGCTCAAACTCAACGGCAAATGATTTCCTCGCGAGCCCACGTAACTCACATCGACCACTGTGCCGCGCATTACCTCGCGCTGAATGCCGAAATTCCACTGGTAGCTCCGCGGCATCGGGCTGATCTCGCCAAACTGCGCCCCGGAATTGAGCGGGTTGTTCAACGTCGCGTTCCGCTCGACGAAAAACGGATCGCTGAAGTTCTGCACCGCAATCTGCGGCATCCCTTGCTGCAATCGGAACGGCTGCGCAATGCCCACTCCCAGGTCCGGGAATGACTGCGCCACGGTAAAGCCCGGATAAAGCACCACCCCGCCCAGGTTCGAGAAGATCTGGCTAAAAAACGCACCGGCCCCAGTCCGGATCACCGTCTTCGGGTCGAGCGAATAGGCAAATCCAACCCGAGGAGCGAAATTCGTCTTCGCCGCCTCCAAATTCAACGAACGCGTCGCGTTCTGCCCGGCCACCAGCAACTTACCCGAAACAATATCCAAACGCGAGTAAATATCGTTCGACATCGTCATCGGCGACTCATACTCATAACGGACGCCCAAGTTCAACGTCAGCCGCCGCGACAGCTTCCAATCGTCCTGCACGAAGGCACCCAAGTTTGTGTTCCGCCGACCTGTAATCGGCTGCGGCAGATCGTAGTTCGCCGTCGCAATCAACCCTTGCAGGAAGTCGCCCATCGCATGGATCGGATTGCCCGCGTTCCGGGTCGAAGCGCTCAATTCACCGTTGAACGAGTACACCCCGGCGAAATTGCCGCCCGGGTTAAAAACATTGAACTGGTTCTTCCGCAGTTGGAAGCCCGTCTTGATCGTATGCGCGCCGTTGGTCCGCGTCAGCGAAAAAGAACTCTGGTAGTTGTTGTCGATCTGCCGTCGATACGTGTTCGTATCGATGCCCAAACTCCGCCAACCGCTGATGTTCAGAATCGGTGTAGCCGCGAAAGAAGACCGCTCAATGCCCAGCGTGTCCCGCACGTTGATGCCCAGGCTCGGCGGGTCAATCTGCGGGTTGTTCCGTTGAAAGCCCGCAAATGCTTCCGTGATAATCCGCGGAGACCAGATATGAGTCCACGACAACGACACCTGATGCCCGGTCGTCAGGCTATCGCCCACCCGCGAATCGAGCGGCCCGGGGATAATCGCGCCACTCGGGTTATTCACCGAAAACTTAGTATAACGACCGCTCAGCCGCGCCGAAGCGCCAATCGATTGGTCGCCCCGCAGCGTGAACTGGTTGTCCACCGTGCCATTGGAACCGGCGCTCAAATAGTTGTTCAACGTCCGGCCATTGGCGGTGTCCGGAATGCCGGACTGGTTCGTTGTCGGCAGCAAACCCAGAATCTTCTGCCCCGCCGGGTCCAGGCGGTTCGCCGGAATCCGATTCCCCGGAAACGGAGCGTTGCCAGCCGAATCGAACACCACCACCGGGTTGCCCGCGAAATCGCCCCGCCGCGCCGCCGCGTCGGGAATAGAAGATTGGTTGTTAAACGGACTGATTCGTCGCAAACCCTCGTAGTTAAAAAAGAAAAACGATTTGTCCCGACCGTTGTAGAGCTTCGGGATCACCACCGGGCCGCCGATCTTGCCGCCGAATTGGTTGTACCGATCGGTCTGCCGATCCTGGCCCCGCAGGTTCCGGAAAAAATTATTCGCGTTCAGCTTCTCGTTCCGAAAGTACTCATATAGGCTGCCGTGAAAGTCGTTGGTCCCGCTATCGGAAACCACACTGACAAAGCCCCCGGAGGTCCGTCCGTATTCGGCCGTATAGCCGGAAGTCAGCACCCGAAATTCGCGAATCGCCTCGGTCGAAGGCATCCGCTGCACCCCGCCCGTCGAGCCGGAAACCACGCTCACCCCGTCCACCGTGAACTCGGAATTCAACGTCCGGGAACCGTTGATCGAAAGCTGGCTCGCGTTGATCCCCGTCGCCGCGCCACCGCTCGATACGCCGCCCACCAGCGTCAACAAATTCAAAATGCTCCGGTTCGGCATCGGCAGGTCCTTCACCTGGGTCGTGTTGATCACCGCCCCCATCGACGACGATTCCGCCTCCAACAGGCCTAGCCCTTCGCCGACCACGTTGATCGTCTCCGTCACTTCACCCAGCGTCAGCGTCACGTCGATCCGGGCTCGCTGCTTCACCTGCAGCGGCACGCCCGAAACCTCAGCCCGCTTAAAACCCTTGGCCTCCACCCGAACCGAATAGGTGCCTGCCTGCAGCGCCGGGGCCGTATAAGCGCCGGACTCACTCGTCTTCGCTTGAAAAACGACCGAACCCCGTGCCGTATTCGTCACCGTGACCATGGCGCCAGCCACGGTGGCACCCGACGAATCGGTAACGGTTCCGGACAGAGCGCCCGTCACATCTTGCGCATAAACACACGCAGCAGCCGAAAGGACCAAGAAAAAACGAATCATCAACCAACCTCAGTTAGTTCGATGATATCGCGTGATCGCCAGCGCGATCACGAATCCTACAGTAGGCCCGACCACCCCCGGCGCCCACGGCCGCGCGAAAATCATCCGGGCCAGCCCCGACGTCCGGTCCCCCATCACCATATGGATCAACGCCCACCAAGTCACCAGCGCCGCCACGATCAGCCCGACGATCAGCCCGGTCAGCAATCGGGCGTATCGCCGGTCCCAACCCAGCCCCAGTAGCGCCGCCACCACCAGCGGAGTGACTACGAAGATCACGGCAACAGGCTGCTCAGCGCGGTGTAAGCCCGACCCTGGGATTCCGCCACCGCCGGGTACGTCACATACCCCTGATACGTGTTCACCCCTTCCGCAATTGCCGCGCTCTCCTTGGCCGCCTTCACGACGCCCTTGTTCGCCAGCGCCATCAGATACGGGAACGTCGCGTTCGTCAGCGCAAACGTCGACGTATGCGGCACCGCCGCCGGCATGTTCGAAACGCAATAATGCAGCACCGAGTCAACGTAGTAAATCGGGTCGGTATGCGTCGTCGCGTGCGAAGTCTCAAAACAACCGCCCTGGTCGATCGCCACGTCCACCATCACGGCCCCCGGCTTCATCAGCTTCATCATGTCGCGCCGAACCAACTTCGGTGCCGACGCCCCGGGGATCAACACCGCTCCGATCACTAAGTCCGCCAGCCGAATCGCCTCGCGAATCGTATATAGGTTCGACGCCAGCGTGATCACCTGCCCGTTGTAGATGTCGTCGAGCTCCCGCAACCGGTTCAGATTACGGTCGACAATCGTCACGTTCGCACCCAAGCCCAGCGCCATCTTCGCCGCGTTATGGCCCACGATGCCGCCCCCCAATATCAGCACGTTGGCCGCCGCCACCCCCGGCACGCCCCCCAGCAGAATCCCCCGCCCGCCGTTCGGCGCTTCCAAATACTGCGCGCCAACCTGCACCGACATCCGACCGGCCACCTCGCTCATCGGCGTCAGCAGCGGCAGCGAACCATCTTTCTCCCGAATCGTCTCGTAGGCGATCGCGTTCACCTTGGCGTCCAACAGGGCCTGGGTCAAGTCCGGCAGAGGTGCCAAATGCAAATACGTAAAAAGAATCAAATCCTGCCGCAGAAAGCGATACTCCGACGGCTGCGGTTCCTTCACCTTCACCACCAAGTCGGCCTTCGCCCAAACCTCCTCGGCGCCCGCGGCGATTGTCGCGCCCGCCTCGGCGTACTCCCCATCCGGCAGCGAACTGCCGCGACCGGCCCCCGCCTGCACGATGACGTCATGCCCCGCCTCCCGCAGCGCGGTCACTCCCGCCGGAACCAGGCCCACGCGAGTCTCGTGGTCCTTCACCTCTTTCGCAACGCCGATGATCATACCCCTAGCTTACGGGGTAGGAATCGCGGTTGCCACCGACTTCACATCCCGCTTGGGTCCCAGACCCAACGCAATCAAACTTAAGGAGGTGATCTTGCCGTTCGGCGGCAGGTTCTGATCTTTCTGGAACCGTTTCAAAGCCTCGGCGTTCTGAGCCCCCCAACCCGGGGTTGGCTCGCCCTGCAGATAACCCTTACGAACCAACGCCTGCTGGATCTCGGTATACCGATCTCCGGTAGGAGCCGCCTGCCCGTAGCTGCGCCGGGCGACCACGACCGGCTGTGGAGACCGTCCTCGGCCTCGAACCACCGGAGCAGCCCGCTTGGCCTGGTAGCGCGAACTCGCCGCCGCGTACTTCTGCTTCGAAGAAACGACCGGAGCCTTCTTCTTGGCGTTGGCAGGTGCCGCCTGCTTCTTAGCCGGAGCGGCACCCACGGTTAACCCAAAGGAGGCCAAAGCCACCAACAGTAGTAACCAGTTCTTCATCAACCCACTAGCATAGCAAGGACTAATTGCCCTCGGGCAAGGTGCCCGCCGCAAAAAACGCCGTGAACGTCGGTGCTCCCCCGCCGCCCGGTTGCCGGGACGGCGTCGGCCGCATCACCCGGAAGGCCACCGCATCGCCGGGCTTCAGCGTCCCTTGGATCTTTCGCAGATCATCGGGCGAAGTCACCGGCTGGCGGTTCACGCTGATCACCACGTCCCGTTCCTGAATGCCGATCTCGGCGGCAAAGGAACCCGGTTCGACTTTCGTGATGTAGACGCCACGAGTGTCGCCCAGCTTCAGCGGCTCCCGTTCGGCCTCGGACATCGGGCGGATCATGATCCCGAACTTCGCCGAGGTCCCTTCCACCTTCTCCGGGGTCGGGGTCTCGGTCCGGTGACGGGCGAAGCGAGGGTCATCCTTGAAAACCTCTTCGCGGTCCATCACGGTGACGGTCACGTCCATCTTTTTGCCAGCCCGGTCGATCGTCAACTTCATCGAGCTATCGATCGGCATTTCGCTCACCTTGGATACGAGTTCCTCGCCGTCCTTGATGCTCTTGCCATTGATGGCGACGATGATGTCTTCGCCCTTGATACCGGCCTTCTCGGCCGGGCCGTCTTTGGTCACCGCGCCAACCAGGACGCCGTTCGTAAAGCCAGCCGCCTTCAGCACTTCTGGCTTCTCGTTCCGGTTCCAGCTCACCCCGATCGAACCGCGCTTCACGCGACCGTATTGAATGATGCTGTTGTAGGAACGAACCATCTGGTTCGCCGGCAGGGCGAAGCCAATGCCCTGGTAGCCGCCGCTCTGCGTGGCAATCGCGGTATTCACCCCGATCACTTCCCCGTTGATGTTCAGCAGCGGACCGCCGCTGTTGCCCGGGTTGATCGCGGCATCGGTCTGAATGAAATGCTGAAACTGTTCGGCAGACGGCAGATCGCGGCCGGTGGCGCTGACGATGCCTGCCGTAACCGTCGCAGCGAGACCGAACGGAGATCCGATCGCCACCGCCCAGTCGCCCACCTGAACGCCGTCCGAATTGGCAACCTTTACGGCCTGTAACGCCCGCTTGGCATCGATCTTGATCACCGCGATATCGCTCTCAAAATCGGTGCCGATAACCTTCGCCTTGTACTCGGTCGTGTCGCCGGAGAACTTCACCTTGATCGTATCGGCCTTCTCGACCACATGATAATTCGTTACGATGTAGCCGTTCCGGTCCACCACGAACCCGGATCCGGTCGCTTCACCCCGGGGAGCCGGCCGTTCGCCGCCGCGCGGGGTGGCCTGTTCAGAGCCAGGGCCGCGGAAGAAGCGGCGGAACAAATCCATCCCTTCCTCATCGCCACCCTCTTCGGCATCCGGGGCTGGAGCGCCGCGGCGCCGGGCCTGGGGATTGGCCTTCGGGACGTAGTCGGTCGTGATGTTGACGACGGACGGTTCCATCATCTTCGCAATCTTTGTAAATTCATTGGGCAACGCTGCGGCGGACGGAATCACCAGCGGCGTAGCGTCGGGAGCCACGGCCTGGCCCTTCGCGGCCGTCGCGGTCGTCGTCACCAGCGTCCCCACTAAAACGACTAGTGCCGTCGAAAAAACCATGAGGGTAGAGGAAAGCAGCTTCTGCTGCCGGATGTTCGCGAGTAGTCTCATGCGGAAACCTTCTTATAAATTGTCACTATCAGTGTACAGCTCTATGGATGTGCCGTTTTGCGGTTGGGTTTCAATTCAACGAGCAAGACACCGGCCAAAATCAAAGCCGCCCCCGCTGCGGCCCGGCCCGTAAGGATTTCACCGTTCCACCACCAAGCACCGAACCAAGCGAAAACGGGCTCCAGGGCGAAGATCAACGCGGCGCGGGTCGGCGTCGTGTACTGCTGGGCCCAAGTCTGCACCACGAACGCCAGCGCCGTCGCGAGCAGGCCACCGGCCACGATCGCCAGAATCACCGCCGGCCGCCAGCGGATGGTCGGCGTTTCCACGAACGGCAGCGCGACCCAGGCGAACGCCGCCGCCGCGGCCACCTGCAGGAAGCTGAGCGTCTCGTAAGGAATCCGCGGAGCGAAATGCCCCAACAACACGATATGAACCGCGTACACGGCGGCACAGCCCAGCGTCAGCGCGTCGCCCCTTTCGATCGTCAATGTCTCGCCCTGCATCGACAGCAGGCCCATGCCCGTCATCGTGGTGAGCACGCCCAAGACCTCCGCCATCCGGGTCTGGTTGCGATAAACGAGCCAGCCCAGCAACGGAACCCCCACAATATACCCACTCGTCAAAAACGCGTTCTTCGCCGCCGAGATCGATTGCATCCGACCCCAGCCCAGTCGAAACGAATTTTGCGACCGAAGACGAGACCAAGGACCACCGCCGCCAGGCTGAAGCGCAGGGCGAGATAGAGGACGCTCGAAACATCGTCGAGCGCGGCCTTAGCCACCACGAACATCGCGCCCCAGATCAGCGCCATCACCGCCAAACTGAGATCGGCGTAGCTGCTCATTCGGCCAGAAGCATGTACAGGGTCAGGAGGATCCGCTTGAGCCCGGAATCCCGCCCATCGGGCCGAAACCACTCCCCGGGGGTATGAGCCCCGCCCCCCGTGCCGCCCGCGCCGATCGAGACGGCCGGTATGCCCATGCTGAGGGGGATGTTGGCATCCGTCGAAGAGCAGTCGATCCGGGAGCGGATGCCTAGCCAATCGTCCACCGCGGCAATGTAGCGGAGAATCGGCGCCCCGGCTGGCAGTTGTCCGCCGGGGCGGGAGCCCGTCTCGCGAAGTTTTGCGGTGACTCGGGCGATAGTAGCCTGCGCATTTTCCATCTCGGTCGCTTTATTTACACAAGTTTCAAGTAGCTCCGTGAGCACCTCGAGGCGCCCCGGCGACTCGGAGCGGATATCGAGTTTGGCCCGGGCGAGATTCGGAATCGAGTTCACACTGACGCCGCCGTCGATCACCCCAAAGTTGAACGACGACTTGATGCCCTCGATCGGCTCGGGTTGGTTTTCGGCGAACAAGGTGATCACCCGGCTCAGAGCATGCACCGGATTGCCGACCCCGTAGTCGGACCAGCTATGCCCCCCGGGTCCGGCAAAAGAGACTTCGAAGCGGCGACTGGCCAGGGCTTGGCAGGTGACGTGGTCGGTGGAAGGGCCGTCGAGCACGAGGTAGGAACGAATCTTGTTCGCCAGCGGCGACTGCCGGCACAGATACCGCATGCCGCTCAAATTGCCTTCGCCCTCCTCGCCCACGTTGGCGATGAACACCGGCGCGGCGGTCACCCCTGCAAGCTCGGGCATCTTTTTCAGCACCTGGACAATGGCGAGCAGGCCCGCGAGCCCGGCGCCATTATCGGATACTCCCGGGCCGTAGAAGCTGCCGTCGGGGCGGGTCGAAACCTCTTCGGGCGTCCGCGGCGAAAGCACCGTATCGAGATGGGCGGTGACGGCTACGTAAGGGCCGGAGGCATTCGGAGAGAGGAAAGCGACGACGTTGCCGGCGGGGTCAATCGAAGCTTCGCAGCCGAGGGCGCGAAACTGCTGCAGAAACCATTCAGCGCGTTTTTGCTCGAAAAATGTCGGAGAGGCGATCCGGCAGAGGGCGAGGTGCTTTTCGTTGATCCACTGTTTGTCCTTGCTCAGGAAAAGGAGGCCTTCTTTGATGCCGCGCGAGGACGCCAGTGCGGAGAGTGTCGAAGGCATAAAATCGAGTGTAACAGGGTGCCCTTAACGCTCCCGCTTGCGAACCCAAATATAGCAATGGTTGCCCAGGACGTAGGCGTTGGGCGACCGACGGAGCGGAACGTCCAGATAGCGCAACGGGAAGAGCATCCAGCCCAGGACGCCATGGACGACGGCGCGGAGCGGCCGCCACGGGCACCAGAGTTTGGCGTACTCGATCACGAAAACAAGCAGCGTCGCCGTGGGGCCGGTACGCCAGCCTTCCGCGACCACCTCCAGCCCTCCGGCCAGCAGGCGTAGACCCTGGGGAGTAAAGCGGCGATAGTCGTGGGGGTAGGCGTGGAACGGGTGGCAGAATGGCACCACCAAATGGGCATAGCCGCCCGGCGCGAGTACGCGTTCAATCTCCCGGACAATGCGGTCAGGATCCGGCGTGTGTTCCAGGACAGCGTCGCACTCCACGCGCGTGAAGCAGGCATCGGGGAAGGGCAGGAGTTCGGCGTTGCAGGCGACGTCGACGCCGGGCATAATGGCGAGGTCAACGTTGACGTAGCCGGGGGCGTAGGTGCCAGCCGAACCGATGTACAGATTCCAGCGGCCGAGCGGCGCGTCGATGCTCAACTCGGCGGGATTGTGCAGCAGCGGGGCAGGCGGAGCGAGCCAGCGACGCCAGGGTCGCGCGCGCCGTCGGTAGACCTCCTCCATCGTTCGGGTGTCGTTGGCGATATACTTGGGATCGAGAGGTGCGAAGATGAACACAACTTTAAAATTCGGACTTGTGATCGCGTTGGTCGTGGGGACCCTCGGTTGGGTCGCCGCTAGCGGCGTCAACGACGATACAGCCTCCTACTATAAGACCATCAGCGACATCGAGAAGATGGACGCGAATGCGAAAATGAAGCGCCTGCGTGTGGGCGGCGACATCGAGAAAGGTTCGATCAAACGGGAAGGCAAACAGGTTTCGTTCGTGCTGGTCGAAGAGTCGCGTAAAATGACGGTCCGCTACGACGGCAACGAACCGCTGCCGGACACCTTCCGCGACGGCGCGCAGGCGCTAGTGGACGGCCGGATGGAGCAGAGTGGCGTTTTCCATGCCGCCAAGATTTCGGCCAAGTGCGCTTCAAAGTACGAAGCCAAGCCCGGCCAGAACTACCAGAAGCAGAATTCCATCAACCAACGGCCCGCGTAGTCTAAAAATTTAGAGGTCTTACTTATGGAGAACATAGGCGCCCTGGCGATCCTACTCGCCTTTTGTCTGTCGATTTTTTCGATCGTCGCTTCGCTCGTCGGAGCTTGGAAACAAAAACAATTTTTGATCGTGAGCGCCGAACGCGCCGTGATCTGCGTCTGGGCTTTGGTCACGACCGCCTCCGGCTTGCTGATCTACGCGCTGATGACGGGCGACTATCGCCTCGCCTACGTCGCGGCCCATTCCAACAAAGCGATGCCGATGATCTACAAGTTCTCGGCTTGGTGGGGCGGCCAGGAAGGCTCGCTGCTGATGTGGAACTTCATCCTGGCGACCTATGCGCTGGTAGTGGTGCTGCAGAACCGGCGGAAACATCGGGCGCTCATGCCCTACGTGACGACGACGATGATGGTCACCCAAGGCTTCTTCCTGATGCTGATCGCCTTCTTGGTGCCCCCGTTTCAGGTTCTCTCCACCGGCGGGAAGTCCATCGTGGACGTCGGCGACGGCCAGGGTTTGAACCCGCTGTTGCAGTACTGGACGATGGTGATCCATCCTCCGATCCTGTACTTGGGCTATGTCGGCTACATCGTCCCGTTCGCCTTCGCGCTCGGTTCGTTGATCACGAAGCAGAAGGGCGATGAGTGGATTTTCACGACGCGGCGCTGGGCCATCGTCACTTGGCTCTTCCAGGGTACGGGCATTTTGCTGGGTGCTGGTTGGGCGTATTCGGTTCTCGGTTGGGGCGGCTATTGGGGCTGGGACCCGGTAGAAAACGCGAGCTTTCTGCCGTGGTTGACCTCGACGGCGTTTCTGCATTCGGTAACGATGCAGGAGAAGAAAGGCATGATGAAGGTTTGGAATCTCGTGCTCGTCGCGAGTACCTTCTTCCTCTGTATCTTCGGAACGTTCCTAACGCGGTCGGGCATTGTCAGTTCGGTCCATGCGTTTGCGCAGTCCCCGATTGGGCCGTATTTTGTGGCCTTTTTGGCGGTTACGATCGCCATCACGATTTTGCTGATTTTGTCTCGGTTGGATTACCTGAAGAGTGAGGCGCCGCTGGAGAGCGTCGTGAGCCGTGAATCCAGCTTCCTGTTCAACAACCTGATTTTGCTGGCGAGCTGCTTTGCGATTCTCTGGGGCACCCTGTTCCCGGTCATCAGCGAAGCCATCGCGGGCGAAAAAATCAGCGTGGACGCGCCGTGGTTCAACCGGGTCAACGTGCCCATCGGATTGGCGTTGCTTTTCCTTACCGGTGTAGGGCCCTTGCTGGCCTGGCGCCGAAGCACCCCGGACAATTTGAAGCGAAACTTCCTCTGGCCGACCGTGGGCATGGTGGCGACGATTGGAATTCTCGTGGCGATGGGCATCTCTCATTTCTACGCGCTGCTTTCGCTCGGCCTTTGTACGTTCGTGACCTGGACGATTGTGTCGGAGTTCTGGAAGGGGACGATGGCGATCATGCAGAAAGACGCGCTGGGGTTCGTCCCGGCCGTGATCGCGCTGACGCATCGGAATACCCGACGCTACGGCGGTTATATCGTACACATGGGCATCGTCCTGATGTTCATCGGGTTCTCCGGCGCGGCGTTTAACAAGGACACGACCGTGGAGGCCAAAGTCGGGGAGAAGTTCCCGCTCGGCCGATACGAGCTCAAGGTGACCGATATCAAGACCGGTCAAAACGAGAACTTTATCTGGCAGAATGCCGTGATCGAGGCGACGATTGACGGTAAGCCGTTTACGACGTTGACTCCGGAGCGACGGATTTATGAGAAGAGCCAACAGCCGGTTTCGATGGTGGCGATCAGGCGCCAGTTGAACGAAGATTTGTACATCAACTTCGCCGGGATGGGAAACGGTTCGCAGCAGCCCACCATTCAGGCTTACGTGTTCCCACTCGTGTCTTGGATCTGGCTGGGCTACTGGATTCTGTTGTTTGGCTCGTTGATCTGTTTGGTGCCGGCCAAGGTCAAAATGCAGTACGCCCGCACGGAAGTGGTAGGAGTCTCGACTAAGCATGCGCCCGTCACGAAATAGCGTTTTGTTCGTCTTACTGGCCGGGCTTTGTCTGGCGCAGAGTTCGTCGCAGTACGTTACGCCGGAGATCCGCCGGGTGGGCGATAAACTCGCCTGCCTGTGCGGTGCTTGCAAGAATACCGTCGCGACTTGTCAGATGCTGGAATGCCACTACTCCCTGCCGGCGCGGCAGCGCATCGCCAAGATGCAGAAGGAAGCCACGGCCGACACGGCCATCGTGGCCGAATTCGTCAAGCGGGAAGGGAAGAAGGCGTTGGCCGAACCGCCCAACGAAGGGTTCGGAGTTTTGGCGTTGGCGACGCCGGTGATCGCGGTGGGGTTGGGTCTCGGCTTGATCGGCTTGTTTATACGCCGATACCGGAAGCCGAACGCGGTACCGGCGATGACTGACGAAGAGGTCCGTAAGTATCAGGACCAGATTGATAAGGAATTTTCAAAGCTCGACTGATGATTATCGCGATCGCGGCGCTCCTGGTATTGGGCGCTCTACTCTACACCCTGATTGTGCGGCCGACGAGTCTGCCGGAACCGGAGGCGCTTTCTCCCTTCCGCCACGTTGACGAAGCCAAGGCTCGCATTTACGAGAACCTGCGGGACCTGCAGTTCGAACTCCGCCTAGGCAAGCTTTCCGACGAAGACTACGCCCGGACGAAGGTCGATTTGCAGAAGGAACTGGCAAAGGTGCTGGCGGACGCCGACGCGCTGAAGGCGGAGTTGGGCGTGCAAACGACCTCCAAGGCGGTCAAGCCGAAAGCCGCGGAGTTTGTCTGCCCTCATTGCGCCAAAAAGTTCAAAGAAGCGATGAAATTTTGCGGGGCGTGTGGAAAGTCGATGGAGGCGGGCGCATGAGATTGCTCTATAGCATTTTGCTGGCGCTCCCCCTGCTCGCGGTGGACGGTCAAGTGCTGAACCAGACAACCGGTAAACCGCAGGGCGGCGCGACCGTAACCCTGTTCAAGCTGGGTGGATCCGCGGGACCGGAAGTGGTCGAAAGCGTGAAGACCAGTGCCGACGGCAAGTTCAGTATCGACAAGCAACTGCCGCCGGGGCCCGGCATGATTCAGACGGCCTACGACGGCGTCACCTACAACCACATGCTGCCGCCGGGCCGGCCGACGACCGGCATCAAGCTCGACGTGTTCAATACGAGCAACCAGCCCGGGGCGGCCAAGGCGGCCAACCATATGCTCCTGCTGGAGCCGCAAAACGGGAAGTTATCAGTGCGCGAATCGTTCTTCTTCGTCAATGAGGGCCGGACCACCTGGAACGACGAGAAGAACGGGACGCTGCGTTTTCAACTGCCTTCCGAGCCGGAAGGCAAGATCGAGATCAACTGCACGGCTCCGCAGGGCGTGCCGATTCGGCGAGCGGCGGAGAAAACCGGCACGGCGAATGTGTACAAGCTCGACTTCCCCATCAAACCGGGCGAAACGCGGATTGACCTTTCTTACACCCTCGCCGATGCGACGAGCTTCAAGACCAAGTTTCTGGTCAAGGCCGAGCAGAGCATGATCGCCGCACCGAATGGCGTTACCGTCACCGGCGCCGGCCTCGTCGACAAAGGGAAAGAGCCGCGAACGCAGGCGAGCATTTTCGAGCTGTCGACGCAGGATGTTGATCTGAAGTTGAGCGGGCAGGGCGAACTCAGCAGTGGCGGTGGTGGGGGTGGTGAGGAAGAGAGCCGAGGACCGAGCATCAGCCAGGTAAACCCGCGGATTCACGACCGTTTGTACTGGATTTTGGGTTTGATGTTCGCGATCATGGGCATTGGGTTTGTGCTGTTGTACAGGGCCCAGGAGCCCAAGCGCTAAATGCCCGAACCGGTTCTGGCCGTTGATCATGTCTTCAAGTATTTTGGAGACTATCCGGCTTTGCACGACGTCAGTTTTTCGCTCAACGGCGGGGAGTGTTTGGCGCTAATTGGTCGGAACGGGGCAGGGAAGACAACTATGCTGAAGATCCTGGCTGGCCTATCCGGCGCGGCACAGGGCGAAGTGCGGCTGTTCGGCGATTCGCCGCGACAGGCTTCGGCCCGGCGCCGGATCGGGCTGCTCGGACACGGCATCGGCGTCTACGACGAGTTAACGGCAATTGAGAATTTGACGATTTTTGCCCAGCTTTACGGCGTTTCGGCCGCCGTAGCGCGGCATTGGCTGGAGCGGACGCAACTGGCCCACGTCGCCAACGCGCCGGTCCGCGAGTTCTCCCGGGGCATGCGGCAGCGTTTGGCCGTGGCGCGGGCGTTTCTCCATGACCCGGCGCTGCTCATCCTGGACGAGCCGTTTACGGCCCTCGACGACCGGGCCATCGCCCTCTTGCAGGGATTGCTGGCCGAGGCGAAAGCGGCCGGGCGGACGATCATCATGTCGACGCACCAACTGCGGGAGGCGATGGAGTTGGCGACGCACGTGGCGTTAATTGAACGCGGGAAGTTGGTCCATTTTGGGGTTCGGTCAGCGGAGATGCTGGCCGACCCGACCTACGTCTACCGCACGTTTGGAGCTGCCTGAATGGTGTTTTTACAGATCGCCGCGAAGGATCTACGGAGTGAACTCCGGACGAAGGAGTCGTTGAACGCGTCGCTTTCGTTTGCGGTGGTAATTTTACTTCTGTTTAGTTTTGCGTTCGACCCTTCGAGCGAGGCGGTGGCGGAGTTTTCGGGCGGATTGCTTTGGCTCGTCTTTGCCTTCGCCGGGGCGCTGATCTTGAACCGGAGCTTCGCGCGGGAACTGCCCAACGATTGCCTGGAGGTGCTGATTGCCAGCCCGGTGTCGGGCGCGCAACTCTTTCTCGGCAAGACCGTGGCGAGCTTCGTTTTGTTGATGACGATCGAAGTGATCTGCCTGCCGATCTTTGGCATTTTCTACGATATTACGTGGATTCCGCAGGCGCTGCCGCTGCTGGGGATCTTCGCGTTGGGCACTTGGGGCATGACGATCCTAGGCACTCTCTTCAGCGCGCTGACGGTGAACCTAAGCCTGCGCGAGTTGATGCTGCCCATGCTGCTTTACCCGCTCATGCTCCCGGCGTTGATGGCGGCCATGCGGCTGACCACGATCCTGCTCGCGGGCAACGCGATTGCCGGAAACGACATGGTTTGGCTACGCCTGCTGATTGGTTTCGATATCATTTTTACGGCTCTGTCGCTGGCTTTGGTCGAGACGATTCTTGTAAGGTGAACTGATATGGCGAAAAATATACGACTCGGTCTGGGCGCTCTGGTCGGAATGCTGCTGCTGCGCAACCTCTACGTCATTCTGTTCAATCTCCCGGACGAGATGGAGCAGGGGCCAATCTACCGCATTTTTTACTACCATTTGCCGGCCTTCTTTGCCGCCATTCTCTGCTACATCACGGCGCTCGTGGCCAGCTCGATGTATCTGATTAAAAAGAACCTGCGCTACGACGCGATCGCAATGTCGGCCACCGAGGTCGGGCTGGCGTTTGCCGCGGTGAACTTGATCACGGGCATGATTTGGGGCCGGATCAGTTGGGGCATCTGGTGGGCCTGGGACGCGCGACTGACGTGGGCGCTCATCTGCTGGCTCGTCTATTTCGGCTACCTGATGCTCCGCCAAGCCATCGACGACCCCACCGAACGGGCGAAGAACTCGGCCGTGCTGTCGATCTTCGCGTTTGTGTCGGTGGCGATTACCTACAAGGCGATCGAGTGGTGGCGGACGCAGCACCCGGGTCCGGTCTTGAGCATCCGCACGGGCAAACAGTTGATCGATCCGGTGATGGAGAATATGCTCTACATGAATTTTCTGGCATTGGCGACCTTGGCCGTTTTGATGGTCATCATTCGCTTGAACCAGGAAGAAATGCAACGTCAAATCGACGGCCTCCGCCGTCGGGCTCACGCGATCTAACGGGACGGAAATGGACGATCGGAATATACAGTTTATGTTTTGGGGCCTGGCTACGGCCTGGGGCCTGCTCGCGATTTATGTTGTAATGCTTGCTGCGCGGGAAGGACGGTTGAAGAAACAACTGGATAGCCTGAAGCGCATGATTGAGGAGAAACAATGAATCGCCGTCAACTGCTCGGCCTTGCTGCCGCAGCGCTTCCTGCCCGCCACGTGGCGGCCCAGGAGAAGGCCGCCAGGGCCGTCCGTGGGTTACCTTCGCCGAAGATTAAAGACGTCAGCGTGATCGCTACCGCCCCTGGCGGACTCCGCCTGCCGGTCGTGAAAATCACGACCGACCAGGATGGCCTGTATGGCTACGGCTGCGCGACGTTTACGCAGCGGGCCGATCTTGTTGTCGAGGCCGTGAACCGCTATTTGAAGCCGTTTCTGATTGGCAAACCGGCGGACCGGATCGACGACATTTGGCAGGCTTGCTACAACTCCTCGTACTGGCGGAACGGGCCGGTACTGAACAACGCAATCAGCGGCGTCGATCAGGCATTGTGGGACATCAAGGGCCGGCAGGCGAATATGCCGGTGTACCAGTTGCTGGGCGGGAAGTTGCGCGAGGCGGCCGATTGCTACGGCCACGCCAGCGGCAATGAGATTCCGCAGGTGATCGATAGCGTGCGCAAGTACATGGACCAGGGCTTCCGGCATGTGCGGGTGCAGGTCGGCATTCCGGGGATGGCGGCCTACGGCTCGGGTGGACGTACCGATACGAAGATCCAGGCATTGCACACTGGCCCCGTTTATGAACCGGCGGTCTACATCCGGCGCACGTTGAAGCTGTTTGAAGCCTGTCGCAAAGAGCTTCCCGAAGAACTCGAACTCTGCCACGATGTGCACGAACGGGTGAGCCCGATCCAAGCGTTGCAGATGGCCAAGGACGTCGAGAAGTTCAAACTGTTCTTCTTTGAAGATCCGTTGAGCCCGGAAGATATCGCCTGGTTCCGCTTAATGCGGCAACAGTGCACAACCCCGATCGCGATGGGCGAATTGTTCAACAGCCCGCACGAATGGAGCCCCCTGATCACCGAAAAGCTCATAGATTATATCCGCGTGCACGTTTCGCAAGCCGGCGGTTTGACGCCCTGCCGGAAGATCGCCATTCTCGGCGAAATCCACGGCGTCAAGACGGCCTGGCACGGTCCCGGTGATGTGAGCCCGATCGGTCATGCGGCCAACGTGACGCTCGACCTGGTCAGCTACAACTTCGGCATCCAGGAATACAGCCCGTTCAGTGAACGCGTTCGCGAAGTGTTCGACGGTTGCCCGGAGATGAAGAACGGCTATCTGTACGCGAACGAGAAGCCGGGCTGGGGCATCGAAATCAACGAGAAGGCCGCGGCAAAGTACCCATTCGGCTTCGGCGAAAACGGGGAGAAGAAAACTCTCAACGGTGGCTGGGGTGAAGTGCGTCGTAAGGACGGCACGGTCATCAAGCAGTAAGCCGGCGAATGCCTTCGGCGAACGTACCTGGTTCGGTGAGTAAGCTCACCACCAGGTACGGGCCGCCTTCGAGATCGAAGAAGTACCCGGGCTGGACCAGGACCCGTTCCTGTTCCAGCAGATGCATCGCCCACTCTTCGTCCGATCGGCTGGCCGGCATCCGGACGATGGCGCACCAGCCGCCGTCGATCCGTAGCGCGTCGGGAAGCTGCCTTCGATTGGTTCGAATCCGCTCCAGGATCTGCGTTTGGACCCCGGCCGCGATCAGCTCCGGCAGCGCCCATTGGACCGGCGTCGAGATGGAAAGGTACGTGTCCGCGATGAGTTCAAGCCGGTGGCTGGCTTCGGCGGCACCGGGCCCGGAGACGCGGATCCAGCCGGCCTTCATCTGCGGCAAACCGGCCGATTTGGAAAGCCCGTCCAGGACGAAGGTCAGGACGCGGCCATTCTCGCCTAGCGTGGGGAGCGGGTTGGGTCCAAGCGCGTATCCCGCAAAGACCTCGTCGGAGATGATGGGCAGGCCGCAGGCGGTAAGCTGGTCGAGTTCGGCGGCGGTGACGAACGAGCCGGTGGGGTTATTGGGGTGGACGACGAGAATGGCCTTGGTGCGAGGGGTGATTTCGGCTTTAAGAGCCTCGTGGTCGATGAACCAGCCTTCGGCATAGCGGAGCGGGTATTGCTTCACGCGGACGCCTTCCAGGCCCGCCAGAAGCTCAAAGAGCGGGTACGAAGGGCGGGGGGCGAGGACTTCGTCGCCCGGGTCGCACAGCAGTTTGAATAGCCAGGAGTAGCTTTCGCTGGTGGAAGCGGTCATGAAGTCGGCGCGGGTGGCTTCCAAAGCGGCCGGGAGGCCAACGGCTTCGGGCGAGTACGTCAGCATTTCGGGGCGCTGGAAGGCCGCGAGAATGCGTTCTGAGTCGTAGTGGAGCCCGACCTTGGTGGGGTTTGATTCGGTGAGGTCGAGGTATTGGCCGCGGAGCTCCTCGGCACGGCGCGAGAGCGCATTGGAGGGGGTGTTCCAGGGTAACCGGGCGGAGAACATGCTTGTTATGATCGCACTATGCGTCTGCTTCTCCTGAGCCTGTTTGGTGTCGCGCTGGGGGCGCAGCCGGTGACGAATGCGATGACCCATAGCCCGGGTTCGGGACCGGCGAAGGGACATTTGATTGTGATCGGAGGCGGGGAGGTGGGCAAGGCGATTCTGGATCGGTTTGCGGCTTTGGCGGGTGGATTGGATGCTCCAATTGTGGTGATTCCGACCGCGGGCAAGGAGGTGCCATTGCTGGAGCGGCATGGATTTACGAGGTTGTCGCAGTTACATACGGATGAGCGGAAGGTGGCGGATTCGGAGGCGTTTGGGGCGCCGCTGCGGGCGGCGAAGGGGGTTTGGATGGAAGGAGGCCAGCCGTGGCAGTTAGTAGATCGTTACTTGGGGACTAAGACTGTGCGGGAGTTGGACAGCTTACTCGCGCGGGGAGGGGTGATCGCAGGGGCGACGATTCAGGGCAGTTACTTGGTCAGGGGGGCGAGGGAAGGGAATACGGTGATGATGGCCAAGGGATACGAGGAGGGGTTTGGGTTTCTGCGCAACGTCGTGATCGATCAGCATTTGATTGCGCGGCACCGGGAGAATGACTTGGTGCCGGTCATCTCGCTGAAGCCGGAGTTGCTCGGGATTGGCCTGGACGAGGCGACGGCAATCGTCGTGACCGGCAACTCGTTTTCCGTGATCGGGGCTGGAGGCGGGGGACTGCTTTGACATTACGGCAAGAAAGAAGCAATCGTGCGCGCCGCCAGCGGGGTCCCGTCCTCCGCCGCGGTGAAGAAGTTTTGGAGCCGGGCGGCCTGGTCGTCGTAGTGGCGGGGGAAGGGGATGGCGGTATGATTCGGCCGACCTAACATCTCGGCCATGATGTTATAGCCGGCACCGCTATAGACGTGGGCAGCACGGTGTAAGATGTTACAGGCTGGATAATAGTTTAGGTTCACGACCGCGCGCGGTTCGGGGGATAGGTTCGTGAGTTGATTTACTTCACCCGCGGGGCCGCTGTGAACGACTAAGTGGAGGCCGTCGCGGTCGAGTTCGGGCGGGACCGGCGTGGGGATCCGGCCTGGGAGCAGGCGGATCGGGCCCGGCAGCCGGATCGCTGGTCCAAGCAGCGCTTCGTGGTCGGGAGAGAGGGGTTCGGCCTGGATCACGGCGTCGTAGCCGAACACCGGGAGGGGCTGCTGGAGCCGGCGGGCGATATGGACCATGGCGGGGGCCTGGGGGCGTTCTCCGCGGAGGCCGTGCGGGAAGGTGTCCATGACGAGGACGTCGGGACACGCTTCAAGGACGTAGGCTGCGGCGAGTTCGGGCGCGACCCCGACGATGGGGCAGCGCGCGAGGCCGGCCAGGCGTTCGGCGAACCGGGAGTTCGACAGCAGCCGCGCGTCGTGGCCAAGGTCGCGAAGAGCGAGGCAGACGGCGAGGCCGCGGTTCAGGTGGCCGAGGCCGGAGCCGGGGGCGTAGTAGGCGATCCAACTCACTGTCTGGCGGCTTCGAGGAGCGCGATCAGCGCGTCTCGCTCCCGTTCGGCGGAGAAATTCTCCCGGGCGAAGTCCTGAGCGCGGGTGGCGAGCGCGGCGAGATCGGGATGGGCCAGCGCCTGCGCCGTGGCTTCGCCGGCGGCGTCGCGGTCATCGGCGGGGAAAACGAACCCAGCCTCGCCGAGAGGAATTGCGGCGTCCGAGACGATGGGCACAACGCCGCAGGCCATCGCTTCGAGCAGGACATTGGGCATGCCTTCGAACAGGGACGGGATCGCGATGAAGTCGCAGGCGCGATAGAGTCCCGGGAGCTCGTCTTGGGAACAGAAAGGGAGCCGGAGGCTGCGGGGAGCAATGGCCGCGTCTTCGAGAATCAAAGCGGTGGGCAGGTCGACGGTCCCCACGACGAGAAGGCAAATCTGGTCCATCAGACCGCGATCGCGGATGGCTTCGAGCCACCAGGGAATGCGCTTCTTCGCTTTGAGCTCGCCGAACAGGCCGATCACCTTTTTGCCTTCAGCGTGCAGCAGACCGCGAACTTCGTCGCGTTTGCGCAGGTCGGCGGGAAGCGCTTCCCAGCGGGTGAGGTCGACCGAGTTCGGCGTCCAGGCTACGTGCTTGTCCGGATAAAGCTGGCGGATTCGTTCAACCTTTTGCGGGGTCACGGCGCCGATGGCGGAAGCGCGGGAGAAGGATTGCTGGAGCCAGGCGCTCTTTTGCGGAAGGAACCAATCGCGGTCAAGGTCGTTGCCGCGGACAAGGACGACGCTGGCGGCGTTGAGCCAGGCGGCGAAGGTGACGGCGTAATAACCCGCCCCGGAGGCGCCGAAGCCGACTACAACCGCGTAAGGGCCCCTCAGCGCGGCGAACGCGAGGTTCGAAGCAAGCCCGTCTTCATGGTCGGCGGGGACGAGAAAGTCGGTGCCGCCGTCACGAGGGACGGTTTCCAGCGCGGCGGCGTTCAGGACGAGGACGTCTACGGTGAGGCCGCTCTTGCGGAGTTCCCGGACCTGCCGAGCGCAACTGGTGGCCATGCCGCCGCGAACCGGGGGATAGTGTTCTGTGATCCAGAGAATAGGAAGGGTCACGTTTCGAAGTCGTCGTCTTTTTCGAGCTTCTTGTTGTTCAGGGACGACTCGTCTTTCTTCGAGAAGTAGCCGGGCTTTCCATACTGCTGGAAGTAGGTGCCGCGGGCACCGGCGTATTCGGTTTCTTCGTTCTGTTCATACCCGGGCTTGGAGTTGGCGCATTGGGGGCAGGCTGGACCGTTGGGCCCCATGACGGTATGGGCGACGCAGATGGTTTGTCCGCAGGTGCTACAGCCGCCCATGGCCATCATGCCGCACGGTTCGGGAGAGAGCATACCGGTTTGCCATTGACACTTCATTTTGCCTCCAACGGCCGCATGGAGCAGAGCCGGAATAACATGCCCACGATCTCCTTGGCTGGGGGCGCTTCGGTGGACGCTTCGGTTCGAGTCTTATAAGCCCACCAACGGTCGAGTACGGCCACGGAAAGGTCGCGCTTGGTGATCACCTTAACACGCTCCCAGACGTGGTCGACCTTCGGTGGCGTGCCCCATTTCACAGGCGCGGGCGGAATAATGCGTGCCGTGACACGGCACTGCTTCTTCCACTTGGTTTTTGTTTTCGTTTTGCCGCGGGCGTTCTTTTTCTTCCGCGTGGTCTCGATGAACGAATCGGTCTGCCGAACGAACACCACGTAGCCATCGCGGAGTTTAAAACGGATGGTGCACCAAGGGTCAAGGTAGCTCGACTGCATCGGGTTGATCGACTTTTTCTTCTTGTCGGTGAGGCCAGACAGATCGATCGTGGTCGTGATTTTGGCTTTCGGGTCCAGATCCTGTCGCAGGAGGCCAGCCAGTTGGTGGACCATGGCGAGGGCAGCTTCCGGAAGGGCCAGTTTTTTCGAATTGCTCCAGAGTCGGATGCTCACAATCAAGTTGGCGATGGACCCGACGAAGCCCGCTACGCCGAATGCAGGACCGTTTTCGAAATCGAAGAGCACAATCATAGTGACGAAGGCCACGAGGCAGACAAAGATGGAGATGATCATCCAGATCTTGCGGCGCTTAACCCGCGCATCCATCGTCGTGTCATAGGCGATCAGTTCTTTTAAGAGTTTATCGAAGCCGGGGTAGTCCCATTCGCCGGTGATGGCTTTGGCGGTGGCGGCGTTCTGTGCGACGGGGGATAGCTCAGCGAGTTCCATAGGGCTCTTCGAAAGACGGTCTGCAATTGGCGATGAACATGAGGATAACTGAAATCGCGACGCGCGCGCAGGCGGGCGGCGGGGCCCCAGTTTCCGGGATTGGTGATAGTGCTATATAGCGCGTGCGTCCACGCGCGGCGGTCGCCGGGTTCGACGAGCAGACCTTCCGTACCGTGATGGAGCCACTCGCGGCAGACGGCCAGGTTCGAAGCCAGAACGGGGACGCCGGCGGCCATGCTTTCCACCATTTTTACGGGGCAGCAGCCTTGGACCGTATTGCGGGCGGTTTCGAGCAGTGGCGCGACGGTGAATTCCAAACGACGGAGGACGGCCGGGAGCGCCGTGTGGCTGACCGGTCCGGCGAACAGGACGCGCTCTGGGAGTTTGCGGGGAGGGCGGCCTTCACTGAGCAGGACGAGGCGGATATCGGGGACATCGGGGGCCAGGCGACGGTAAGTGTCGAGCAGGGCTTCGACGCCTTGCCAGGGTTGCAGGCCGCCGATGTAGCCAAACCAGCGGCCGGTGTTCAGTTCGGGGATGGGGCAGGGCCCGGGGTCGGGAGCGAAGAAGTAGTCGGCGGCGGCGTTGGGGATGACGGTAATGTTGGAGCGGCCGAGGGCTCGGGCGGTGACGGAGGAGACGCACAAAATCTCGCGAACATGTTTTAAACAAAACCGCTCTAAATCGCCGACCTTCGCTTGCAGGGCCGGGTTGGCGGCGTAAGCGGGGCGGGAGTAGGAAAGCTCCCAACTGGGCAAGGCGTTGACTTCGAAGATGGCCGGGACGCCCGGAAGCGCGCGGAGCAGAGGCGCGCCGCCCCAGGGATCACGAAAAACAAGGAGTTCGGTGCCAGGCTGCGCATAGTGTTCGACGAACTGGGCGAAGGCCGTGGCGCGGGCCAGGAGGCCCGGGTAGCGGGGCGGTAGCCGATGGATGGTGATGCCGTCTTGCTCTTGATGAGCGGGCAATCCAGGAGCGCCGAGGCAGAGGACGGTGACCTGGTCGCAAACGCCCCTCAGGGCGCGGACCATCGAGGCGATGTGGCTCGATGATCCTTTGGCGCGGGGGAAGACGTCGAAGGCGGCGTAGATGGCGCGGGTCACGGTAATGTGAAGACGAGCAGGGCGGCGTCGTTCGAGATGGCGACGTACTGCTTGCCATCGACGGCATAGGACATGGGAGAACTCCGCATGGCGGCGCCGGTTTGGTAGTGCCAGAGCATCTTGCCAGAGACCGCGTCGAGGGCCATCAGGTTGCCGTCTTTGGACGCGGCGAAGACGACTCCTCCGGCGGTAGACAGTACGCCGGCCGCGTGGGAGCCGATCTGAATTGGGGTGCTCCATTTGAGGTCGCCGGTGGCGGGATCCAGGGCTCGGATGAAGCCTTGCTCGCCTTGCTTTTCGTCCTCGCGCTGGCCGCCGCCGGTAAAGGGTTGGCCGGGTTCGGGCTTCTTGTTCTCGGTGAAATAGTGGGCGCAGGTTTCGCGGACCGCGACGTAGAAAAAACCGGTCTTGGAGCTATAGGACGGAGCGGCGAAGTTCGCTGCACCGAGCGCATCGGGGCAGACGTAGTTGCCTTCGGCCGTGGGTGTCGTGTTGGGCAAAACGATGGGCTTACCGCGGGAATCGAGGCCCTTGGCCCAAGTCTGTTTGGCGAAGGCCTGGCCGCTCACGAACTCGCCTGTGACCCGGTCGATGGCGTAGTAGAACGCGTTGCGGTTGGCCATGATCAGAAGCTTCCGCTGCTGCCCTTTGACGACGGCGTTCACCAGCACCGGGGTTTCGTTCGCGTCCCAATCGTGGACGTCGTGCTGGGTGTACTGGAAGTGCCACTTGATTTTGCCGGTGGCGGGATCGAGGGCGAGGACGGAGTCGGAGTAGAGGTTGTCGCCAGCGCGGTCGGCACCGTTGTAGTCAGGCCCGGGATTGCCGGTGGTCCAGAAAACGGTGTTGGTTTCGGGGTCGTAGGTGCCGGTCATCCAGGTTGGCGCGCCCCCGTATTTGGCGGAGTCCCCAGCCCAACTGGCGCTATTGGGGTCGCCGGGTTGGGCGATGGTGTGGGTGCGCCAAAGCTTCTTGCCAGAGGCGGCGTCGAAGGCATAGACATAGCCGGTCAGGGCGCATTCGCCGGCGGTGATGCCGACGACGAGCTTATTGTCGACGACGAGCGGGGCGTGGGTGATCGAGAAACCCTTGCGGTAGTCTTCGACTTCGACGTCGAAAATCACGCTGCCGGTTTTCGCGTCGAGGGCGACCAGATGAGCATCGAGGGTGGCCACGTAGACGCGGTCGCCGAGCAGGGCCACGCCGCGGTTGGTCATGACGGTGCAGTGGCTGGCGACTTCCGGGAGGGGGCGCTTGTACTGCCAGATCGGTCGGCCCGTTCGCGCGTCAAGAGCGGCCACGTTGCTCAGCGGGCCGGTGACGAACATGAGGCCGTCGACGACGATGGGCACGGTCTGGATGTTGGAGGCGCCGAATTGATACGACCACGCGGCGCGGAGATTGCCGACGTTAGCGGCCATGATCTGGGTGAGCCGGGAATAGTGGTGCCCGGCGACGTCGCCCCAGTAGGTGAGCCAGTTGTGGGGTTCGGCGGGGGCGTTCTGCAGGCGGGCCCAAGTCACGTTGAGATCGGCGGCTGGCTTCCACGCGGTCGGTTCCACTTTACCGGATTTCAAGAAAGCCAGGACGTCGTTGGTCTCCGTTTCGCTGAGTTTTGACGCGGGCATCAGGCTTTCGTGAGTTTGCCGAACCTCACGCACCTGGGCCTTATCGAGCAGGTGGAGCCTCTCCTGGCGGTCCATAAGCTGAAGGGAGAACGTGTCTTCGTTTTTGGC
>JAPKZA010000470.1:26395-37261 GCA_026394015.1 Acidobacteriota bacterium | reverse complement strand
ACCAGCGATAACAACGAAAACACATGTTCCAAGCTCTGATTCGCCCGCTCTCGCAGGACATCGTCGAGAAACGAGTAACTATCGGTCACGTCCCGGTTATCCAGTAACCGATGCCCCTGCCAAATCGGCCGCGATACCGACAGCTCACGCTCCACGACAAAGTAAATCCGCCCCGGATCAAGCTGAATCCCTTGGTCCTTCTGCCGCAGATAGTCCATAGCCCGGCCACACTGAAACCGTACCTCGAATCGCGTATCCTCCAGCGAATGCAATAGACCGTCCATTGCCCGCTGCCCCCCCAGACGCGCCAAAATCCGAGGAATCCGCCGCCTCACCGCAAAGTCCTGCTCCGCATCGACTAAAACATCGACTAACTGCCCGGTAATTACGTGGCCGCTCCGCACCAGCGCCTCGCGCGCCGAAATCGCCACTTCGTCCCACGCCAACAACCGGATCACCTGCCCTACCACCACTAACTCCGTCCGCTCTAGTGCCGGCAGCACCCGCGCCACATCACCGCTCCGTAACTCCCCGAGTAACTCCACCACCGGGTCACCCGCCCGCTTCACCACCGTCTGCTCCACCGCCTTCACCCCCGGCCACGCCTGCATCGTCGTCGACCGCAGCACCGCCGACATCGTCGTCGAATCCGCCACCTCCCCCAGGTCCAACTCCACCGCCCGCGTCAATAGCCCCCTCTCCAGCACCTGCAAGTACGCCTTGTCCATCCGCGACGCAATCCACGCCGACACCGCCGCCAACCCCATCGCAATCGCCAGGATCTGCGGCCGCGCCGTCGTCGGCCCTAGCCACAACAGCAGCTGCAAAGTCCCCGCCCCGAAAGCATCCCCCAGCCGATCCGAACCAACATCAATCAGTGTCTTCACCGCCCGCTTGTCCTGCGCCGGTATCGGCGTGTAGAACAACTCATACCCGCTCCGGAACAAAGATCCCCGCAGCACTAACTCCAGCGCCCGAACACTTGCCACCATCGGGAACATCGGCACCAGCAGCGCCCCCGCCGCACCGCCGCCCACCGCCAGCGGCAAGCTCATTACCGTTCGCGACAACCCCAAGCGCTCCAGTGAGAACCGTGCCAGCACCGTCTGCATCAGGAACGTCAACACCTGCGCCCCCGTGTAGAACAACGCAAAGAACCGCACCAGCCCCGGACCCTTCCCAAACTCACCCGTCGCCCCCGACTTGAATAGATAGTCCAGCAACGCCGCGCTCGTCGTCCCTAACAAGACGAGGAACGCCAGATTGATCAAAAACGGAGCCCGCTCCAGCGCCTCCCGCGCCGAACCCGCCGGCGGATCCCGCCGCAGCGCCCCCGGACCCGACAAGCCAATCACCAGCACACCCGCCACCAAGTGCAGCCCTGCCAAAAGCACCAGCACGCTCGACGTCCCGAACCACACCACCGTCCGCTCCGCCAACAGCCCCCCCACAATGCCCCCCGCCGTCCCAAATCCCGCGATCCGTCCAAACCGCAACTTCGCCTCTCGCGGGTCAAACACCTCGCTCGCCAGAGACCAGAACCCAGACAACAGAATCGCCCCAAAACCCACCAGATGCAGGTAGACGACGATCACCACCACGTCCACCGCCCGGTCCAGGAACAGCCACTCCGCCGCCTGCAAAACCCCGCTCAGCAGCAACGCCCCCGGCACCACCCGCCGTGGCGAATACCGCTTCAGCAGCAGTCCAAATAACCATCCCAACAGCAGCGCCACCCCCGCCGCCAACAACACAATCTTCGGCAATGCCGTCGCCTCGTACCGCGACAAAAATAACCCATCGCGCGCCGCCTTGCCAGCCACTTGGTGCGCCAGCATCAGCGCCGCCCCGGCCATCGCTATGTAAGTAAGACGGTCCAGCCCGTCGTTGCGCTTCACCCCTTCAATTGTGCCCCAACCGCCTCCCGCGATTCAGACCCCGCCTCGGGCGCGGCCAAGGTCACCGCCGTCTCCGGTAAGTTCGTCTGCCACCAACCCATCGCCTGCTCCTTCGTCCACCGCGGCACATCCGGCATCGCCCGCAACTGGCGCGACAACTCCTGCGCACTCCGCGGCCGATCCTTCGGGTCCTTCTCCAACAGCTTCATCACAATCGCCTCCAGGTTAGGCGAAATCGGCATCTCCGTCCGCTCCCGCAAAGGCACCGGCGTCTTCTGGACATGCGCCATCGCGATTGCCGTCGACGATGGCTCGTTAAACACCATCTCCCCCGTCAGCAAGAAGTAAGCCACACAGCCCAAACTGTACAAATCAGCCCGCTGGTCGATCTTCGTTTCCCCCATCGCCACCTCCGGCGAGAGATACGCCGGCGTCCCCGTCGCCGTCCCATCCAGCGTCATCAGGCTCTCCGCCGAAGGCTCCAAACTCTTCACCAAACCAAAATCCAACACCTTGGCGTAGTCATACTGCAACCCCAACCGGCACAACAGCAGGTTCTTCGGCTTGATGTCCCGATGCACCAGCCCATGCCGATGCGCCTCCTCCAGCGACTCGCAAACGTCCACTAAAACGTGGACCACTCGGCTCTGGTTCAATGGCCCGTAACGGTCGACCAGCGTCTGCAAGTCCACCCCGTCCAACAGCTCCATCACGTAGTAGAATGCCCGGTCCCGCGTCTGCCCAAAGTCGAACAGCGCCACCGTGTGCGGGCTCCGTAACGACGCCGTTGCCCGCGCCTCCAGCTCAAACCGCCGCCGAATCACGCTCTCCTGCCGACCGCTCAAACCCGCCAGCATGTCCGGCCGGATCAGCTTGATTGCCGCATCCCGAGCCAACATCTTGTGCCGCGCCCGCCACACTTCGCCCATGCCGCCCTTCCCGATCATGAAGTCCAGCTGGTAGCTCCCCAACTCCTCGGCCTTATGCGTCGAAACCTCCATCTTGATCGCCCGCTGGTTGATCACAAACGACCAAACCGCCATGATCACAATCGGAAGAACCCAAATGAATAGCCGGTTCCACGGAGCAGCCGGAAACCCGTGGATCTCCAAGTTCACCCAGTACGCCAGAGGCCACGCCAACACACTACCCAAGGCCGCCGCACCAGCCTTCAAAGGTGAATTCGGCAACAGGAAACCCGTGAACACGAGCCACAACGCCACGCCCGAGATCCCCCGCACCGGGTGATCTTCTTCAATCGGCATCCCCGTCTCGAAGGTCGCAATCGCAAAGGCGACCACCACCCGGAAGACCGTGCCCAAATCCAGCAGCATCTCCTTGCTCACCCATCCGCCTCGCATCAACGCCAAAAAGCCCAATGAGGTTAGCACCAGGCCCAACGTCGTCAGCCGCTGAAACGGCTGCGCCAACATCGTCGCCATCTCCGGCTGCAACTGGTTCTGCAGGATGAAGATCACCACCGACGTCACCGCACACACAATCGAGATCCAGCACAGCGACGAACCAGCCCGCTCCAAGATCTCCGGCGGCAAACTCAACGTCTTCGACCGAGCGCTATCACTACTTCCCGAACTGGCGCGAATGACTTCCATTACAAGAACCCTCTTAACAGAATAGGCGCAAACCAGCCCTCAAACAGCTCAGCTTGAAATGCGGGTTGAATCCGCTTGAAATAGAACGATACGATAAGAGGGTACATGCTGCGCTTTGAAACCGCCGGCGAGTCCCACGGCGAATGCCTCGTGGCTACTCTAACCGGTTTACCCTCCGGAGTTCCGATCTCCCTCGAACGTGTGAACCGCGAACTCTGGCGTCGCCAACAAGGCTTCGGCCGAGGCGGGCGCATGAAGATCGAAACCGATACGGCACACGTCGTCTCCGGTGTTCGGCACTCGAAGACCATCGGCGCCCCCATCGCCATGATCATCCAGAACCGCGACTGGAAAAACTGGACCGACTCTCTCCCCGTCGAAGACTTCGACGGCAGCGAGGACAAAAAGAAAAAGGTCCTCCGCCCCCGCCCCGGCCACGCCGATCTGGCGGGTGCCATCAAGTACGATTTCCCCGATGCCCGGTACATCCTCGAACGCGCCAGCGCCCGCGAAACCACGGCCCGTGTGGCCGTCGGTGCATTCTGTAAAGAGTTGCTCCGCGAGTTTGGCATCGAAGTCTTATCCCATGTGATCCAAGTCGGCACCGCCAAGATGCAGCGCCCCGCCGAATGGGCCGAACTCCAAGCCCTCGCCGCCCGCGACGAAGTGCTGCTCGGCTGCGTCGATCCCGTCGCCGAAGCCCAAATGAAAGAGGTCGTCGACGAAGCCTATCGCACCGGCGATACCGTCGGCGGCATCTTCGAAGTCGTCGCCCACGGCGTCCCCGTCGGCCTCGGCTCCCACATCACGTGGGATACCCGCCTCGACGGCAAACTAGCCCAAGCCATCGTCTCCATGCAAGCCGTCAAAGGCGTCGAAATCGGCTTCGCCTCCGAAGGCGCTGAATACTTCGGCTCGAAAGTCCAGGACTCGATTCACTACAACAAGGCAGACCGCGAGTTCTTTCGCGGAGCCAACCGCGCCGGCGGCCTCGAAGGCGGCATCACCAATGGCCAGGACATTCTCGTCCGTGGTCTCTTGAAGCCCATCTCCACTCTCCGCCGTCCGTTGGAGTCGGTCGACCTCATCACCCGCGACACCGAGAAGGCCGCCTATGAACGCTCGGACATCGCCGTCGTCCCCGCCGCCGGCGTCATCGGAGAAGCGATGGTCGCCATCGTTCTCGCCCAGGCCCTGCTCGACAAATTTGGGGGCGACTCCCTCCGCGAGTCCCGCCGCAACTATGACAACTACCTAGATCAGGTCAGGAACTACTAACAATGGCCGCCCTCTCCATCGTCAAATACGGCGACTCCGTCCTTGAAACCAAGTGCGCGCCCGTCACCAATTTCGGCTCCCCCGAACTCCGCAAGCTCGTCGTCGACATGTTTGAAACCATGTACGTCGCCCGCGGCGTCGGACTCGCCGCCCCCCAGGTCGGCGTCGGCAGCCAACTCACCGTCATCGATACCTCTTCGGGCGAAGATCCGACCAAGCAACTCGTCCTCATCAACCCGACCATCGTCAAGCGCGAAGGCTCCCAAATCGGTGAAGAAGGCTGCCTGTCGATCCCCGGCTTCCGTGAAGACGTCCGTCGCGCCGCTCATGTCGTCGTCCAAGCCAAGGACATTGACGGCAACGATATCGAAGTCGAAGGCGAAGAGCTCCTCGCCCGAGCGCTGCAACACGAAATCGATCACCTCCACGGCATCCTGTTCCTCAACCACCTATCGCCCCTGAAGCGAGATCTCATCCGCCGTAAGATCAAAAAGCTGCAGAAGGTCGGCGATTGGTAGTCGTCTTCATGGGCACGCCGCAGTTCGCGGTGCCGACCCTCGCCGCCCTCGTCGCCGCCGGCCACGAAGTCCGCGCGGTCTATACCCAGCCGGATCGCCCCGCCGGACGTGGCCAACAACTTGCCCCTTCGCCGGTGAAGCAGGCCGCGCTGGCCTTAGAACTCCCGGTCTTTCAACCCGAGCGGGTTCTCCGCCCCGAAATCGTCGAAGAACTTCGCGCCTTCCAAGCCGATGTGATGGTGGTCGTCGGCTACGGCCAGATCATCCCCCAAGTCATCATCGACCTGCCGCCGCTCGGCATCATCAACGTCCACGCGTCTCTGCTGCCGCGCTACCGCGGCGCGGCCCCCATTCAATGGGCTCTTGCTAACGGCGAGACCGTGACCGGCGTCACCACTATGCTCATCAACGCCGGCCTGGATACCGGCGATATTCTGCGAACGGCCGAACTCGCCATCGCCCCTCTCGAAACCGCTTCGGAGCTCTCTGCCCGCCTCGCCCCGCTCGGCGCGGCGCTCTGCGTCGAAACGCTGGCCAACCCGCTTTCCCCCGTGCCCCAGAACAACGCTGAAGCAACGCTCGCTCGCATTCTAACCAAGGATGACGCCCGCATCGATTGGTCCCGCACCGCCGCGGAGATCCACAATCGCCTCCGCGGCTTCACCCCGTGGCCGGGCGCTGTTTGCAGCTTCCGCGGCACGCCACTCAAAATCCATGCGGCCCTTCCGCTGCCCGAGCTTACTAACCTTGCCCCGGGCTCAATCCTCCCCGGCAACCCGTTGCGAGTGGCTTGCGGATGCGGTACTGTACTTGCTATCCACGAAGTCCAGCAGGAAGGCCGAAAAAGAGTACCCGCCGAAGGCTTTCGCAACGGGCATCACTTAGCCGACAATGAAAGTCTGACATGACACTCCCCCTTGGTTATCGCTACGCCACGTTGTATGCTGGCATCCGGAAAGTCGCCAAAGACGATTTGTGCCTCATCGTCTCCGATTCGCCGGCCTTCGCCAATCTCCTGCTGCAACCGAGCCTCTTCGGTCTGCATGCGGTCGTAGCTCATCGCGCGGTTTGAAACCAAACCGTGGCACGACGCATTGGCCTTGATCTTCGTCCCGTCCAACGCCACCCGCACCGGCGACAAAGTCGCCAACGAAACCGTACGCTCCCTCGCCAAAGTCCTCAAGATCCCCGCCAATCAAGTCCTGCCCGCCTCGACCGGGGTAATCGGCGTCGAACTCGATGTCACCAAGATTACAACTAACCTCCCCGCCCTGGTCGCCGCCTTATCTCCGGATAAGTTCGACCAAGCCGCCGACGCGATTCTGACGACCGACTTGACCCGTAAAGTAGCCACGGCGTCCCTCTCGGTCAAAGGTGGCATCATCCACATCGCCGGGATGACCAAGGGCTCCGGCATGATCCAGCCCCTGATGGCGACCACCCTGGCGTACATCGTCACCGACGCCGTCATCACCCCGGCCGACCTGCAGAAGATGCTCGTCAAGGCGACCGATCGCAGCTATAACTGCATGTCCGTCGATGGCGATACCTCGACCAACGACACCGTCTATCTCCTCGCCAACGGTGCCTCCGGCATCAAACTTGCCGGCCAGGATAAAGCCCTTTTTGCCCAGGCGCTGACGCATCTGATGGAGGATCTCGCCCGCCAGATCGCTCGCGACGGCGAAGGCGCCAAGAAGCTTATCACGATCGAAGTGGCCGGCACCAAGTCCGATAAAGATGCCCTCCGCATCGCCCGCCAAATCGCCAACTCTCCGCTCGTCAAAACCGCCATCGCCGGCTCGGACCCCAACTGGGGCAGGATCATGATGGCCGCCGGTAACGCCGGGGTGAACTTCGAAGTGCCCCAGGTCGACATCAACTTCCAAGGCATGGCGGTTTGCCGCAAAGGGGTTGCGGTCGATTTCTCGGAAGCCGAACTGACCAAGCTGTTGGATGAGACGGACGTCCTCATCCAGTTCCAACTTCGCGGCCCCGGCACCGGCCAAGCCCGCTTCTTCACCTGCGATTTCACCGACGGTTACATCAAGATCAACGGTAGCTACCGGACGTGATCGCGGCGCTGTTCCTTCTCGCGGCCCTGTCCTTCCGCGACGCCGGAACGCTGCCCGTCCGTCTCAATCACGCCCCCTCACCGCAGAAATTGCTGCCCGAGACCATGGCTGGGGGGCTGGCCGCGTTCGACTACGACGGCGACGGCCTCCTCGACATTCTGGTTACAGGAGCCGCTGACCGCCAGGACCGCCTCTTCCGCAACAAGGGGAACTTCCAGTTCGAGGACGTGACCGCGACCTCGGGGCTAACCACGAAGCTCCACTCGATCGGTGCCGCCGTCGGCGACTACAACAACGACGGGAAGCCGGACCTCCTCATCGTCCGGACGTCACCGCCGCCGCCGGGGTCGCTGACTCCGGTTGGTCCGTCGCCGCCGGTTGGTTCGACGCCGACAACGACGGCTTACTCGACCTGTTCCTGGTGCACTACGTCGTCTGGCCGCCGGCGCAGGCGAAGGTTTGCCTCGCCCCCGGCGGCGAACGCCAAGTCTATTGTCACCCCAAGTACTTCGCCCCGACCGCGAACCGCCTCTTCCGCCACAAGGGCGATGGAACGTTCGTCGATATCTCCCAGTCGAGCGGCATCGCTCGTTCGCTCGGTAAAGGCATGTCCGTTAGCTTTGGCGACTTCGACGCGGATGGCCGCACGGACATCTTCGTCCCCAACGACGCCCTCCCCAACTTCTTATTCCATAATCTGGGCCAGGGACGATTTGAAGAAGTGGCGCTGACCGCTGGCGTCGCTCTGCCCGACAGCGGACGGGCCGTTTCCGGAATGGGCTCGGCGTTCACTGACGTCAATAACGACGGACGTCCCGACATCATTTTCACGGCGCTGGCGGGCGAGAGCTTCCCCTACTTCCAGAACAACGGTCGAGGATTTGAAGACCGCACCGCCCGCTCGCGCCTAGCGGCCGCCATCGGTCGCCGCAGCGGCTGGGGCATCACTGTGGCCGACTTCGACAACGATGGCGCCAAAGACATCTTGACGGCCAACTCCCACGTGATGGATAACATCGACCAGCACTCGGGCGACCGCTATCGTTTGCCGCTTTCGCTGTTCCGGAGCCGGAACGACGGGACGTTTGAGGACGCCGGACCGCTGTTCCCCGGCGACGCGGCGCATCGGGGGTTGATCGTAGCCGATCTCGACAACGATGGCCGCTTGGACGTGGTGGTCTCGCGTCTCGGGGAGGAGCCCCGCCTGTGGCGGAACGAGAGCCCGGCGCAGAACTGGGTCGGCGTCGACGTCCCCGTAGGCACAACGGTACGGATCGGCGAGCGGACGAGCGTCCAGACGACCGCGGTGGGCTATGCCAGTTCCGTTCTAGCCCCTGTCCACTTTGGCCTTGGCTCCCATGTCAAAATCCCGAAGGTTCAAATCGTATACCCCGACGGAAAGACGAGGACGCTCCAAGACGTGCCCGCCAACAAAGTCCTGAAACCTTAATCGCGGGGTAGACTAGAGGACATGCAGAATCAGTTCACCGCGATCGTTGAGCAGGACGGCCCAGGATTCATCGCTTACTGCGCTGAGGTTCCCGGAGCGAACGGCCAAGGCGAAACACGGGAAGCATGCCTAGAAGACCTGCGCCACGCCATCGCGCTGATGCTTGAGTTTCGTCGGGAAAACACCCTCCGCTCCATACCGCCGGATGCGACTAAGGAACTCGTCACCGTCGGATGAAGTTGGACTCACTGCTACGCCACCTGCGCCGTCATGGTTGCGTGCTGATGAGAGAAGGTGGGCGCCACGCCATCTGGGGGAATCCCCAAACCGGAGAGCAACAGGCAGTACCTCGCCATACGGAAATATACAATACCTTGGCCAAGATCATCTGCCGAGGCCTTTCGGTACCCGATCCGCCCGGCTAGAGCCGGGTATTAATGCTCATGCAGACACTCCGGGTACTCGCCCAAGATCGCGTTTCCCTTAAAGCCCAGCGTCTCTCCCATCCCGGCCTTTGAGGTCCAATATCCGTCCGCCGTCAACGCCTTTACTGCCTTGAATAACCGCTCACCCGCTCCCTTCGCCTCGCCTGCGTCGCAACGGGCGCAGAGGGGCTCTAAGATCGCTAACTGCTGCTTCTCGGTCAACGCAACAAACGGCTTGCCCTTCGTCTGCTTCTTCAGCCAAGCCAAACCCGCCGTCATCACCTTTTGCTGCCCCGGGTTCCTTCCGACGACGAAATCGATGTACGCCGGCACCCCGGCAGCAGTCGCCCCGGGAGTATCCGTCGCTGGGATGATCCGCTCGGCAATCGTCGCGACGATCGCAAAGTCTTCCTTCGAAAAGTACTTCGGCTCCGGCAGCGCCGCCTGTCCGGCGGGCATCGTATGCGTCCCTTCATGCTGGGCGTATAACTCGTCCGCGGCAAAGGGAAAGGCGCAGGTCGCCGATATCGACCCTATGATCTTCAATGCATCCCGACGTTCAGCCATTAGAGTTCTCCCTTCTTCGCCCGGTCCGCGATATGTTCAGCCGTCCTAGCCGCCAACGCCATCATGGTCAGCGTCGGGTTCTTCTCCGAGGCCGACGGAAACACGCTGCCGTCCAGCACGAACAGGTTCTTCACGTCGTGCGACTGGCACCACCTATTCACGACCGAGGTCTTCGGATCATCACCCATCCTCGCCCCGCCTAACTCGTGGTTGGTGCGCGGCTCGTCCCACACCTTCTGGATCTTCGCGCCCGCGGCCTCCAGAATCCCCTTCGACCACTGCTGCATGTCCTTGAAGATCTTCCAGTCGTTCTCCATCCAAGTAACTTGCCGACGTGCCGAGGGCAGACCGTAGGAGTCTAACTTCGCATAATCCAAATCGACATACGACTTCGAGTTCGGCACCATCTCGCCATAGGGGCTGAAGACGACGAACGACGGGTAGTGGTCCTTCACTGCCTGCTTGTACTTCGCTCCCATCCCACCCATCTCACGGGCCCAGCCGACGCCGCGACGGTTCTGGTAGCCAAACTGGGCGCCGAAGCTGCGGACGTAATCGCGCTTGCGTTCGTGCATGAAGCTCGGCATGTAGGCGTGATCCAAGAAGCCTTCGTCGTCCTTCAGCTTGGTCCCCACTAAGCCATCGAGGAACGCTTCGACGCCGCCCGTGAAGTGGGGGATGAAGTGTTTGCCCAACTGGCCGCTTGAATTGCCAAGGCCGTTCTTGGCGGACATTTGGAGCAGGGCCACGCTCTGGACGCAGGCGCAACTGACGACCACGGATCGGCCGAGCACCTCGCCCTCGGCCTTCGTCTCCCGATGGAGAAACTTCACGCCCTTGGCGCGGCCATCGGCACCCATCATCACCTCGCGAACGACGGCGTTGGGGATCAGTTCGAGCTTGCCGGTCTTCATCGCCGGCAGCAGATGGACGTCGTAGCTGTTGTACTTGGCGACCACGTCGCAACCGGCCATGCAGTTGCCGCAGTAGTGGCAGCCGGGCCGGCCGAACTTAGCCTGGGTCAAGGTCGCCTTGCGGACAT
>JAPKZA010000470.1:25045-26372 GCA_026394015.1 Acidobacteriota bacterium | reverse complement strand
TCGATCAACTTATCGGAGCACTTATAGGGAGCAGGGGGCAGGAACACCCCGTCGGGAAGGTCTTTCAGCCCATCGTAGTTACCACAAACGCCCACTTCCCGCTCAATCTTCTCGTAGTAAGGGGCTAACTCGGCGTAGTCGATCGGCCAGTCTTCGCCGCCCCCGTCGAACGTTTTGCCCTTGAAATCGCGCTGGGAGTAGCGCCAGGCAACGGCGTTCCAGGTGAGGGTTTTGCCGCCGAGACCGCGGGCCCGTTCGCTTTCCATGCCGGGCTTGCCGGGGCGCATCTTCGGAATCTGTCGATTCGAGAACTCCCAGGGCATCGCGTGGGTGGGGAAGTCGGTGCGGGTGTTGATTTTGGGACCGCCTTCCACCATCGCAACATGGGCTCCGGCCCGCGCCAAATGGGCCGCGAGAGTGCCTCCCGAAGCACCGGAGCCGACTACCACCACATCATAAATTGGGTTCGCCATTTAGTCCCTCAAGAGCCACATCTTCATCGATTTCGAAACCAACTCGGCCGCATCCTGCTGAACGAAATGTCCGGCACCGGGGATGGTAACGAGTGTCCAATCTTTCGACAGCCACTCCCAGGTTCCGTTCAGCCCCGCGGCGTTGAGGGCCGTATCTTCGAGCCCATGAAACTGTAACACCGGCATGGCGACTTTGCGTGGGTCGGTGCGGGCCACGTATGGTTCCCGCGGGTAGTTACGCTGGTAGTAAGCCATCATCGCGGCGAAGTCGCTCTTCTCAAACGCTTCGATGTACAGCTTCCGCGCCGCCGGATCCTTCACCCACCGGGCTAGCCCTTCGGCCGTCAGCGCCTTCTCGGAACCTTCCGCCTGGAACCGTCGCGCGTAGGCCGCGTTCTTCTGCTGCTCCGGATTGGTGGCCATCTCCCGGCTCATGCCGTTCGGGTGGGGCAGGTTCAAGATCACCAACTTCTCCACCATCTGCGGCAGATTCAGAGCCACCTGCCAGGCAATCGCCCCGCCCCAATCGTGGCCGACGACGATGGCTTTCTCCTTACCGAAGTGCCGGATGACGGCCGCGACGTCGCCGACAAGGAACTTCATGTCATAGTTCTCTACACCCTTCGGCTTGTCGGAGAGATTGTAGCCGCGGTTGTCCATCGCGACGACTTGGAAGGAGGGCGCGAGCGTCTCCATCTGGTGCCGCCACGAATACCAGTAGTCGGGAAAGCCGTGGATCATCACGACCAGCGGACCCTGGCCCATGGTGGCGTAATGGATCTTCACGCCGTTCGAATCGGCGTAACCGTGTTTAACTTCGGCCCCGAACAACCCGACAGCCAGTAAGCCAACGA
>JAPKZA010000470.1:0-25017 GCA_026394015.1 Acidobacteriota bacterium | reverse complement strand
AACTTCATTGCTTTACCCATTCGGTATTGAACTGGGCGTGCTTGATGGATTTGCCAGCCTTCTCGAAGATGCTGTAAGTGACGTGGATCGAGCCGTCTTTGGCCTGAATCACCGACGGATAGTGATACTGGCCCTCCCCCTTATCGAGGTTGCGTTTCCATTTCCACGTGCCTCCTTCGTCATCCGAGAGCGCTACAGCGAGGGAGTTTCGCCCCTTCTCCAAATCGTTGTAGACCATGACCCAGCGGCCATCTTTTAGGCGGACGACCTCCAGGCTCGTGCCGGGGTTCGGAATCTCCGAATCGGCGGCAGGACTCCAGGTGACCCCGTCGTCTTTGGAAGTCGAAACGTGCACCCGCTTCGGCGGCGGACCGTTATCGCGCATGTAGGCGACTAACTCACCGCTGTTCTTGCGCACGACCGAGGGCTGGATGTTGCCATAGCCCACGATGGGTTCGCTCGCCTTCCAAGTTAGGCCTTTGTCGTCGGAGATTGCCATTAACCCGAACGAATAGCCGTCCGAGTATAGGGGGACGAGAATGCGTCCGCTGGGCAGTTGGAGCGGGTGGGTCCGCGAGAACCATCCCATGCGAGAGGCGTACTTATCGGCGCTCAGGGCGATCATTTTCTCGGCCCATTTGGCGACCGCGGGGGGGCCGTTCAAGTCCTTGCCGAGCACCTCTTTGGTCCGCTCGTTCATCCGTTGGGGGATCAGGAGGATGTTGTCGGCAAACTCCCATTTCGGGGGTCCATCGGCCTGCATGTAGTCCCGCGAGATGCGATATTTCATGAGGGCGGTCTCCCACTGGTTGGCCATAATGACGGGCCATAACAGCCAGAGACGTTGGTCGTTATCGATCCAGGTGACGCAGTTGGTATCGGGGAAGCCGGGGGTGTCGGCGACGACGAAGGGAGCGGTCCACTTGCCATTGACTCGGCGAGCCCCTTGGATCAGGACGTCGTCCGCGGTGCGTTCGCCGGAGCCATGAAACCAGACGACCCAAAGGTTGCCATCCGGCAATTCGACGATGGAGGAGGAGTGGTTGTGCCACTTCTCCGGCGCAAAGAGCAGTTCGGATTTGTGGAACGGTTCGGCGCCCCACAGACTCACGGCCAGGAGGAAGGAAAGTGCTCTCATTTAGGCCTCCCAGATCGTCGCGCCGATGAAGCGTTCCGCGCCTGCGTTGGTATTGTAGTAATAGACAGTGACTAACTTGCCATCTTTGCGTTGGACGGTCCTGGTATAGCCTAAGTCCCAGGCACCGCCGTCATCGCGGAGCATGATATCCGGCCCCCACGTTCGGCCTTCGTCCTTGCTCACGCGGGCCCGGATGCTATAAGGCTTATTACGGAAGCCGTAGGTCAGGACCATACGCCCATCTTTGAGTCGGACTAACGCGGGAGGGTTACCGCCGCCGGTGTCGTCGACGGGCTGAGAGAGCTGGGTCCAGTTGGCTCCGTTGTCTTCGCTGCGCCACGCGGCGATGAATTTACGGTGGCGAATGGTGGAGAGCAGGGTCTTGGGTCCCAGGCGCAGGGAGCTGGGCATGATGGCGAAATCTTCGGCAGCGGGTTCGGGGCCGACGTTGCCGACCAAGCTGAAGTTTTTGCCGCCGTCGACGGTGCCGACGCAAATGACCCGACCCTCCTTTTTGTTTGCCTTGGCGGCGGTGAGGAACATGGTCAGCGACTGTGGACCGTCGACAATATAGTCGGTGCGGGCGGCGATGCCGGGTGTTCCGAAGTCCGGGATGATGAAGGGTCCCTGCCAGTTTTTGCCCTTGTCGCCGGTGACGAGGAAGCGCGAGGGGCCGACGTGGATGCTGGTCATGCGGGCGGTGAGCGCAAAGCCGGGCGTTGTGAATTTGCCGCCGGGTTCGACCGGCACTCCGGCGACCAGCATGCCTTCCGGCGCGATGAGCGCGGCGGGCTTTTCGAGGCTCCAGGTTTCGCCCCCGTCCAAGCTGCGGGCCAGCACGTGTTCGGCGGGTTTGGAGTAGTCGATCGAGTGTTCGCGGCCCTCTTTCGAATTGGCTTTGAACCACCCGGCTTCGAAGCCGACGAGCAACTCGTCGCCCCAGGCCCACATGCCGTGGTTGGCGGGCCATCCGCCGAATCTACCAGGCTTCGAAAAAACGTCCCGATGGCGCGGGGCCGTCGCCCCCAGAACCATGCCCGCTAGGGGCAACTGCAGCAATGTCCGACGAAGGATTCTCATGACTGCATTAGTATACTAGCCCAGGGCAGGGCCCCAGCATATTGTTCCCGCTCGGCCCAATCAAAAAGCCCGGCCACTTCGGGACAGGTGACGGAGTAGCCGTGGTGGCGGCGAAATGGATTCCTGGAGTCCCGTTTGGCGCGATACTCCGGACCGGCTGAATAGGGATCGACTCGATAGCCGGCGGCGGTTCGGGCCTCGGCCGCGAGCGCCTGGCCGAGTTCCGGCGGGTTATTCGGCCCGACGAATTCATACCGAGCGGCGGGCCACCGGATAGCTTCGCGATGTAAGTCGAACCGATCCTGCTTGAAGGCCCAACTTACAAAGGAAACGTGCTCGGGCCAGTGGCCGGTGAACTCGCGGGTCCGGCAGATTCCGAAGAGGAGGTTCTCGTAGGAGTCGCGAGAGAACTCCTCGGTGACGGCGCGCTGGGCGACTTCCCGATGGCCCCACCAGCCGTAGTGATCGGCGATCCAGTAATAGCCGGCCCCTTCGCTTCGGGGGCCGGCGTCGGCTCTTGAATATCCGCCGGCGAAGACGAGCAGCGAGGTTTGGTCGGCGGCGGCCCGCTCGACGCCGGTCCGGATGTGCTCAATGTAGCGGGCGACCTCTCCCTTTTGAAAATCGAGCAGAATCCAGCTTGCTTCCAGTTCGGCGGCCTCCGGCCTCTTGCAAATCGCGTGCCCAGCTACAATAATCGTATTCATCTCCGTCTAGCTTAAAACTCTATGTTGAAACTCGGTGCCATCAGTTTCGCTGGCAAGTGCCCTCGCCACCCTCGCTTCGACCCCGAAGACGAAGGGGCTGGAGCGATTCGCGGCGGTTGCCCAAGGTGCCAAGCGCTGTTTGAAATCTTCGAAGCGCACGCCCATTTGACGGCATTGATTCGGAACGCGAAGAACGAAGCGCGTCCGCAGCCCCGTCCAGTGGCCGTCGATCATCGGCAAACCGCGCTATTCTAAGCCCGCATGGGCCTTCTTCTACTTGCCGTCATTCAGCTTATCGCTGCGCCCGCCGGGCAGCCGGTGGCGGTCGATCTCGACTTCCCTTCCCCGTTTGCCGAAGTGCTCTATAGCGGTCGCGCGGTGCCGGCGAAGGTTGAGTACCGTGCCCCGCGGGCTCGGATCTCGTTCGTCTCCCAGGGACCTGGCGAGTATACGATCAACTCCGCGGCGTCGCTGCAAAACGAACCGGCGATGGTGGGAACGGGCGACCGACTGACGTATGGGCGGCCCAACGTGCGCGGGCGGCTGGGAGTGGGGCTGTACGCGCATCCGGGGGCGATCGACATGGATGGGGACGGCGATTTCGACCTGATTCTGAACTGCCCGGATCGACCGTACAACGGGATCTTCCTGGCTCAGAATATCGGGTCCAACGCGGCCCCGCTGTTTGCTCGACCGTTGTGGCTGGGGCCGTCGGTGAAGGACCCGGTGGTGGCGGACTTCAATGGCGACGGCAAGCTCGACCTTGTCTACTCGGGCGGCTATTTTTCTGACCTCGTGAAGAACCGGCTTTCGCGGCGGGTGGCGATCACACTGCCGCGGAAGTACCACGTAGGACGGGACGACCTTTGGTTCCCGGTGGACTGGGACGGCGACGGGAAGATCGATGTGTTGAACGGCGTTTCGGATTGGCGGGAGTATGGCTGGGACGATGCGTTCAACGAAAAGGGCGAGTGGACGCGAGGTCCGCTGCATGGGTACGTATATTTCTGGCGGAACGAGGGTTCGAATGCCGAGCCGGTGTTTAAGACGCCGGTGCAGTTGCCGATTGACCAGTTCGGGACGCCGGCGCCGAACGCGATCGATTGGGACGGCGACGGGAAGCTGGACCTAGTGCTTGCTAACTTTCTCGACCAGGTGTTTCTGCTGAAAAACGGCGAGACCAAGCCGGTCGCGTTTCCGTTTCGGATGGAGCTGCAGATGGTGCAGCCACGGGTGGTGCGCTGGCTTCCTTCCGGGCCGCCGTCGCTGCTGGTGGGCGAAGAGGGCGGCTACGTGGCGTTGGCGCACGGAGGCGAGAATCCTAAGTATTTGGAGCAAATTGATCCTTTCGTGAAGGCCGGGTCGTTGGCGCGGCCGGTGGCGTTCGATTGGAATGGTGACGGGAAGCTGGACCTGCTGGTGGGCAACTCAGCGGGGGAAGTGCAGTATTTCGAGAACACGGGGACGAAGGCGGTGCCGGCATTTACGGCACGG
This sequence comes from Acidobacteriota bacterium, assembly GCA_026394015.1. Taxonomy (GTDB): domain Bacteria; phylum Acidobacteriota; class Terriglobia; order Bryobacterales; family Bryobacteraceae. The sequence goes on along the minus strand of JAPKZA010000470.1, from coordinate 20,598 downwards.
GGGTCGCTGATCCCGAAGCGCGTGGCGGGGCCGAACGGTTCGATTCAAGGGCCGGCGGAGGCGAAGTGGGGCTATGCGAACCCATCGGCGGCGGACTGGGATTTGGATGGACGGCCGGACCTTCTCGTCAACGATATTTGGGGAGACGTGGTTTGGTACCGCGGGATGGGAGACGGCAAACTGGGGCCGGCGCAATCGGTGGAAGTGGAGTGGGCTGGCGCGGCGCCGAAGCCTTCGTGGGTTTGGTGGCAGCCGAAGCCGAAGCAGTTGGTGACGCAATGGCGGACGACGCCGAAGGTGGTCGATTGGGACGGCGATGGGTTGCCGGACCTCATCATGGTCGACCATCGGGGGTACCTGGCGCTGTACCGGCGGCAGCGGGTGGGCGGCAAGCTGGTTCTGCGGCCTCCGGAGCGGATTTTCGTGGAGCCGAACGGGCGGTTTCTGCAGATGGCGAAGGGGAATTTCGGGTCGAGTGGACGGCGGAAAGTGGAGCTGGTGGACTGGGACGGCGACGGCGATCTGGACCTGATCAGCGACTCCGACGAGGGGCCGATTTGGTATGAGAACGAGGGGACGCAGGCGAAGCCGGTGATGCGCTTGCGGGGTACGCTGATCAAGGCGAAACTGAATGGCCACAACCCGACGCCGAACGCGGCGGACTGGAACGGGGATGGGCGGCTGGACATTCTGGTGGGGGCCGAGGACGGGCACGTTTATTTCTTCGATCGGCGCTATATTGACTCGCTTGGGCGGCCCTAGTGCGTGTATCTTGGTTCAGACATGGCCAAATACGAAATCACGAAATCGATCGACGTCGATGAGATCAACAAGCGGAGCGGAATGCCCACGGGCAAGAAGCGGACGCTGCCGTTTGGGGCGATTATCCAGGATCGGGTGGAGGACCGCGACATGGAGCGGTTCACGTATCTGGGCGAGTTGTATCGGACCAAATCCGAAGAGCTCACCGCCGCGGTGCGGCTGATCGGCGACGCGCCGGTTACGTCGGGCGGAGCGTCGACTTCTTCGTCCCCGAGCCCGGTGGCCAAGCCGGAATACAAGCTGAAGTGGGAGGCGATGCACTCGTCGATTCCGGCATCGCGTTGCAAGATTCCGGGTGGTTGGCTGGTCTCGGTGACCAATGGCGGTTTGACCTTTTTTCCGGACGCCGAGCACGCCTGGGACGGGTCATCCGTTTAGAGATCGCCTCGATATTCGACGACTAGGACGGTAAGGTCGTCGGCCTGTTCTTCGCCGTGGGCGAAGGCGTCCACGTCGCGGCAGAGCCCTTCGGCGACCGCTCTGGCGCCCGCGGGGGCATGGCGGAGGAGGGATTCGCCGACGCGTCGGACGCCGAACATGTCGCCCTGGCGGTCTCGCGCTTCGCTGCAGCCATCGGTGTACATGACGAGCACGTCGCCCGGCTCCAACTGTTGCCGATAGGTTTCCCAGGTTGCCTCTTCGAGCATTCCTACGGGCATGCCGGCCGATTTCAATTCGAACACCTCGCCGGTCCTTCGCCAGAGGAGGGGTCGGCAATGGCCGGCGTTGACCCAGACGAGTCGACCCGCTCGGTCCATCGTGACGAGCACCAGGGTCGCGTACTTTTCGCCGTTGGTGCGGGTCAACAGGAAGCGGTTGACGCGCTCCATGACGCGGGCGGCGGAGGTGGTTTCGCCGGTGGCGACGAGGAAGACGCCCTGGAGGAACGAAGCGAGCAAAGCCGAGCTAACGCCTTTGCCGGAGACGTCCGCCATGACGGCGGCCCAGCGTTCGTCGCCGACGGGGAGCAGATCAAAATAATCGCCGCCGACCTGGGCCGAGGAGATGCCGACGCCCCAAGCGCGGAACCAGCCAGACTCCGGGAACTGGTCGGGGAGGAGGTCCCGTTGGATCGTGCGGGCGAGGTCGAGTTCCTGTTCCATCCGCAGCTTCAGGCGCTCCTGCTCGATGAGGCGGGCGTTTTCGAGGATCATCGACGCTTCGACGGCCAAGGACTGCAAGAGCTCTCGGCTGGTGCCCGATAGATCGGCCTGCATGCCGCGGGAATCGAGGTAGAGGAGCCCGACGGTGTCCTTGACGGTTCCGAGCATCGCCGTCTCTTCACCGCCGGCCATGGAGACGCGGAGCAGGGGGACGCAGACGATGTGGCCGTGGCCGTCGAGGGTCATGGAGAGCAGTTCGCTGCGCCGCTCGAGCCCGCGGCAGAGCACGTCGCGGGGCACGGCCAACTCGTCCTCGGTGAGCACCATGCCGGCGGCGTCGCGGCCGATGCGCATGGCGAGGCCGTTGCCTTCGCGGAGGAGGACGAAGCCTCGTTCGCACTGGGTGACGTTGAGGGCCGCTTCGAGCAGACTGGCGAGCACGTGGTCGGTGGAGAGGGCTCCGGTGAGGGTGCGGGCGACTTCCAGAATCGACCGAAGGCGTCGCAAGCCGGTGGCGGGGGCGATCGTATTCTCCTGGCCGGCCGATCGGAAGACGAGTTCGTAGGAATCCTCGACGCCGAAGCCGATGACGTCGCCTTCTTTCAGCGCGGCGCGGTCGCGCTTTTCGCCGTTGATGGTGATGCCGTTGCGGCTGTGCAGGTCTTCGACGACGTATTCGCCGGACTCCCACACGATCCGGGCGTGGGAGCGGGAGGCGCGATTATCGCGCAGGACGAGGTGGTTATCGGCTTGGCGACCGATGAGGAAGGGCACGGGCTCCAGCGGCACGGGGGATCGGTTCCCGGACGGCGAAACCACCTCGAGAACGGGTACCCCGGCGAGCGTCATGCGGTTAGGCTCCTACGGCCGCTTCGTCCAACTCTTGGGCGCGCTGGACCTGGCAGGTGGCGCAGTAGCCGCCGATTTCGGTACGGGTGAGCAGGATTTGAAAACCGAACATCTCTTCGACCTGCTTGCGAATCTGGAGCAGGGGCTCGCCGAAAAACTCTTCGACCTTACCGCAGCGGAGGCAGATGATGTGGGCATGCTCGCGCTTCATGCGGGTTTCGTAGTAGTGCTGGTCGCCCGAATGATGCATGAGATCGAGCTCGTCGACGAGGCCGCCGACCTTCAACATTTTGAGGGTTCGGTAGACGGTGACGCGGTTGAGTTTGGGGTCCTGCAGGCGCGCGAGTTGGTACAAGCTTTCGGCGTCCAGATGCTTCCCTGATTTATCGATTAGATCGAGCAATATCTTTCGCTGCCGCGTCAAGCGTACGCCTTGCAGCTTCAACGAACTTTTAGTTGTTTCGACCGCCATTACAGAAGAGTACCAAACCGCTGCTACAATCGCTGTTCATGTTTGGTAAGGTTCTGGTAGCGAATCGAGGCGAGATCGCGGTACGGGTTCTGCGGGCCCTGCGGGAGCGACGGATCCGGAGCGTGGCGGTGTATTCGGACGCCGATCGGAAATCGTTGGCGGTGCAGGTGGCCGATGAAGCGGCGTATCTGGGGCCGTCGCCATCGTCGGAGAGCTACCTGCGGATCGATAAGCTGATCGCGGCGGCGCGGCAGCACGGGGCGGACGCGATTCACCCGGGATATGGCTTTCTGAGCGAGAACGCCGATTTTGCGGCGGCGTGCGCGGAGGCGGGGATCGTGTTTATTGGCCCGACGGCGGCGGCGATCCGGTCGTTGGGTTCGAAGACGGCGGCTCGGCAGTTGGCGCTGCGGGTGGGGGCGCCGGTGGTGCCGGGGACGGCGGCGGCGGTGACGGACCTGGGCGAAGCCAAGCGCATCGCGAGTCAGATCGGCTATCCGGTGATGATCAAGGCGGCGGCGGGCGGGGGCGGCAAGGGGATGCGGGTGGTGGACCGGGAGGCAAATCTGGAAGCCGCGCTGCGGGACGCTTCGAGCGAAGCCGAGCGGAGCTTTCAGTCGGCGGAGGTGTATCTCGAAAAGGCGCTGATCCGGCCGCGGCATATTGAGATTCAGCTTTTTGGCGATCATCATGGCAATCTGATTCACCTGGGAGAGCGCGAATGCTCGCTGCAGCGGCGGCATCAAAAGGTGATTGAAGAGTCGCCGTCGCCGTTGTCAGCGATCGACCCGACGCTGCGGCATCGGATGGGCGAAGCGGCGATTCAGATTGCCCGGGCGGCTGGGTATACGAACGCCGGGACGGCCGAGTTTCTTGTGGACGCCGAGCACAACTTCTACTTTTTGGAGATGAATACGCGGCTGCAGGTGGAGCATCCCGTGACGGAGCTGGTGACGCAGCTTGACCTGGTGCATATGCAGCTTGACGTCGCTTCCGGCGCCGTTCTTCCTCATCGGCAGAAGGATATCCGGTGGTCTGGTTCGGCGATTGAATGCCGGCTGTATGCCGAGGATCCGGCGAACAATTTCTTCCCTTCGCCGGGGGTGATTGAGCGGCTGGAGCTGCCATCGGGGCCGGGGGTTCGTCTGGATAGTGGGGTGTATGAGGGCTGGACGGTGCCGCTGGATTACGACCCGTTGCTCGCGAAGTTGGCGGTTTGGGCTCCGGATCGGTTGACGGCGATTGCACGGATGGAACGGGCGTTGCGCGAGACGGTGATTCTGGGTATTCACAATAATGTGCACTTCTTCCGGCAGTTGATCGCGGATCCGGCGTTTGTGGCGGGAGAGCTACATACGACATTTTTGAACACGTTCAACTATTCGGATCCGGCGCCGCCGGTGGGCGATGCGTTGGTGGCGGCGCTGGCGGCGTACCGGCCGAAGGCGGCGGAGGCGTTGCCGGTGGCGCGGCGGTCGGCTTGGAGAAACTCGTGATGGAACCGGATATCGTGGAAATTCGACCGGGGGTTTACTCGGTGCTCTTGAATGGGCAGAGCTTTGTGATTCATGAGAGCTTGAGTTCGGAGTGGATCGCGGTGAACTCGATGGAGTGGCTGCGGGTGTTGGCGGATCCGCGGGCTCGATCGAAGTCCGGGGGGTCGGCGGGGTCGGCGGCGCGGGAGGTGAAGGCGGCGATGCCGGGAAAGGTGGTGCGGGTGTTGGCGCAGGCGGGGGAGGAGGTGGAGGCGGGGCAGGGGTTGCTGATCTTGGAAGCGATGAAGATGCAGAACGAACTGAAGAGGCCGCGGGCGGGGGTGGTGGCGGCGGTGCGGGTGCAGGAGGGCAACACGGTGACGTCGGGGCAGGTACTGGTTACACTGGAGTGAACGATGCCTAACCCCGCCTGCCCCCACTGCCAAGGATCCGGCTGGATCATCGCCGAACGGAACGGCATTAGCGGAGCCAAGCGTTGCGAGTGCGTGCTGGCCGAACAGCAGCAGGAGAACTGGGACAACGCGGGGATCCCGCCGTTGTATGAGAACGCGTCGCTCGACAATTTCGTGCTGCCGGCGGACAACCAGATTGCGTTTCGGAACTTGCAGAACGTGATGCTGATTGTGCGGGGGTATGCGAAGGAGTTTCCGGCGGTGGAAAAGCCGGGGCTGCTGCTGATCGGCGAGCCGGGGACGGGGAAGACGCATCTGGCGGTGGCGGCGCTACGGACGCTGATTGGCCGGGGCTTTTCTGGCCTTTTCTACGACTACCAGCACTTACTGCAGAGCATTCGTTCGAGCTACGACCCGGCGAGCGGCGGGGGCGATCGGGAAGCTTACTCCTCCGCGCTGGATTCGGAGTTGCTGTTACTGGACGACTTAGGGGCGCACCGGATAACGGACTGGGTGGAAGATACGGTGACGAGCCTGATTACACACCGTTGTAACAATCGGAAGCCGATTATTGCAACGACGAATCTATCGGACCCGGACATCGGCGGGGCAGGGAGGGCGACGACGACGGGGAGCGGCCGGGAGTATGGCCGCACCCTGGGGGATCAGATTGGGCTGCGGGCGCGGAGCCGGTTGTTCGAGATGTGCCGGGTGGTTCGGATGCCGCAAATCGAGGACTACCGGTTTCGCAAAGCCCGGATCAGTTAGCTGGCCGAGTCGCCGCTGGGGCCGTAGATGGAGGGCACTTTGGCTCCCATCGGGCGGAGATAGGCCGACAGTTGGCCGCGATGATGGACGGAGTGGCCCATCGCAAAGCCGATAAAGTTTACAGCCGGCATGGTGAACGCTCCGCCCCAAACGGAGATGACGGCGGCGAGATCTTCGGGACTCTTGGCCTGTAGGCGGCCGATGACGGCGGTCAATTCTTTATCGAACCATTCGACGACTTCGGCAGAGGAACCGAGGGCGTTGACGGCTTCGGGGAAGGCGGCATCGCCACCAACGCTGGCCATTTCGAGAATCATGATCTCGGCTCCGGCTGTGTGTTTGACTAAGTCCAACGCCTTCATCGACTTATCGTCGGGGGAATAGTCGTGTTTGTCCGTCGGCACCGCGGCGAAAACGCGTTTGGTGGCGGCCGATTCCATCATCACATTGCCGATTAGAAAATCGGCGATTGCTTTTGCATCATGAGGGGTCATGGAGTCACTCTACCTCAATTGCAAAAAGTTTAAAACTTTTCATATCGGGCTGTGTTTGGTTAGATGATGCCAACCAAGCAAGACGCTAGTTGCACTTTTCATTGCACTTTTTACAAATGTGGGAGCCAGTGGGTTCGGGACGTATTGAGCGACCCGGCCATTGCCGCCTTCAGTCGAACGAACCTAGTTGAATCCGGGAGAGACATTCCTAGCGCCGGATGGCCGGTTCTCGAATCCCCCGGCTTGCTTAGCCCGATGTACACGGCGGGGATCGGTGACTGGCTGAACCGGCCAGATCCGCGGTCGCAGGACCGTTGCCTAGTGGTTGTCCGCGACCCTCGGGACATCATTGTCTCTTTGGTGATGTCGTTGGCGCATAGTCATACGCCAAACGAAGTGACTTCGCTTTTGCGTCTGCCGTTGCGCCATGCCGATCGGGGCGACCGAATTCGAATTGGGATCCATTTATTCACGCATTGGGCGGGTCAGTTTCGATCGTGGCTAGGCCATACGGCCGGAGCGGGAGTGCTGCGGACGGACTACGCCGAGCTCATCGGGGATGAACAGGCGCAGTTTCGGCGGATATTTGGTTTTTTGAATTGGCGGATTCCGGACGAGGTGGTGACCGAGGTGGTGGGGCGACATTCGTTTGTGGCCACCAGCGGGGGGCGGCGACCGGGGGAGGAGAATGAGTTCAGCCACCGCCGGAAAGGGATTAATGGGGATTGGCGAAACCACTTCACGCGCGAGACGGGGGCGGTGCTGGAGGAGGCGTGTCCGGGACTGCTACGGGCGGGGGGATACGCTGACAGCGACCGGTGGTGGGAGTCGCTGCCGACGGAAGGGCCTGTGGCAGAGGCCGCGGCCGACGTTGGGATTGGGCGACTTCTAGAGGCGCTGGAAGAACAGGAGACCCAGTTACGCATTTCCCGGGGCGCGGCTGAGCAGCGGGCGAGGGATGTGCAGACGCTAAACGCGCTTTGTCAGAAGGCCCAACAAGAGGCCGAACAGTATCAGCGGACAGCGGAGGAGCGGCTGGCGTTGATTCGCGTGCTGGACCGACAACTCGGCGCGGTTTACTCGGCGAGCCCTTGGGTTAAGATATTGAGATTCTGCGGATTACCTCACTAGACCAGTTTCGGGGCTACACGGTAGCGGGGATGTTTCTCGTGAACTTTCTTAGTTCTTTTCGAGAAATCCATCCGCTGCTCAAGCACCACAACACTTACAACAGCTACGCCGATACGATCATGCCGCAGTTCTTTTTTGCGGTGGGGTTTGCGTTGCAGTTGGGGGCGGAGAAGCCGGTGGGGCGGATCGTGCGGCGGGCGTTTTTGTTGCTGTTGGTGGCGGCTCTCGTCTATTGGCCGGTAAATGGATGGCGAATCTGGTTTCAGACGCTGACGCACATTGCCCTCACGACGCTTTGGGTACTGCCGGTGCTGCGGCGGTCCATGCGGACGCAGGCGATTTTTCTGGTTTGCTCTTCCCTGCTCCACTTGGGCCTGTCGGCGTGGTTTTGGCAGGATTGGCTGCGGGATCATAAGGTGATCGACGGGGGTCCGCTGGGCTTTTTGACGTGGACGATTCCGACGCTGGTGGGGGCGATGGCGTGCCGGTGGGTGAAGGGCGGGACGTATGGGCCGATGGTGACGTGGGGTGGGGCTTTGATGCTGGTGGGATATGCGTTGTCTTGTTTGACGAACGGGGGAGTTTGGGCGGCCCCGCCGTTTGTGCCGGCGTGGCATCCGCGGGATCTATGGACGATGTCGCAACAGTCGGCGAGCGCCAGTTACCTGTATTTTTCGGCCGGGTTCAGCTTGCTCGTTTATCGGCTGTTTCTATGGTGGAACCCGCAGGTGCCTGTGTTTCGCACGTTCGGGACGAACGCGCTGGCGGGCTACATCCTGGCGGGTTGGACCGAAGATTGGGTGAAATCAATCCTTCCAGGGCCGTGGTGGGCGAGCTTTTTGGTGTTCTTTACGCTGACTTGGGGGGTTCTGCGGCTTCTGGAATGGAGGGGTTGGTATTTGCGCCTATAATGGTAGGAATCGCATGACAAGAACGAGTGACCTCAGCGAGTTGCAATCGATCGCCCGGACAGTGCGTCGGGACATTATCGAGATGATCGGAGCGGCCAAGAGCGGCCATCCTGGCGGATCGCTTTCCGCCGTAGAGATATTGGTGACGTTGTACTTCGACGTCATGAAACACGACCCGGCGAACCCGACGTGGCCGTTGCGCGACCGGTTTATCTTATCGAAAGGCCATGCCGCCCCGGTGCTGTATAGCGTTTTGGCGGAGACGGGCTATACGCCGAAGGATCAGTTGAACACGCTACGGCGGATCGGCTCGATTTATCAGGGCCATCCCGATCGCCGGTTTATTCCGGCGCTGGAGGCTTCGACCGGTTCCTTGGGAGTGGGTCTTTCGCTGGGTCTCGGCATGGCCGAAGCGGCGAAGCTGGATAAGAGCCCGTCGCGGACCTACGTGGTGCTGGGCGATGGCGAGATTCAGGAAGGGCAGATTTGGGAAGCCGCGATGTACGGCGGGTTCCATAAGGTCGATAACATCGTCGCGATTCTGGATAACAACCGCCTTCAGCTTGATGGCTGGGTGAAAGACATTATGGGCATTGAGCCGCTGGCCGATAAGTGGGCGGCGTTCGGTTGGCATGTGATCGAAGTGGACGGACATGACTTTGTCGCGCTGCAAGCGGCGTTTGCCGAGGCGGAAGCGACAAAGGGCAAACCGTCGATTTTGATTGCGCATACGGTGAAGGGCAAGGGCGTTAGCTTCATGGAGAACAACCCCAAGTATCACGGTGTGGCCCCGACGAAAGAAGAGGTTGAACTGGCGCTGAAGGAGATCGGCTAATGGCTGCCAAGTACGAATTGAAATTGGGCGCGGCGACGCGCGAGGCGTTCGGTAAGGCGCTGGTGGAGCTCGGCAAAGAGAATGAAAACGTCGTCGTCTGCGACGCGGATCTTTCGAAGTCGACGTTCACGCATTTGTTTGGGAAGGAGTTCCCGGAACGGTTCTTTTCCTGCGGGATTGCGGAAGCGAATATGGTGTCGATCGGCGCGGGCCTGGCTTCGTCCGGCAAGATCGCGTTTGTGGCTTCGTTTTCGGCCTTTGTGTTGAATAAGGGTTTCGAGCAACTGCGGGTGAACGTGGCTTACAGCGGGATTCCGCTGAAGGTTGTCGGGACGCATTCGGGCATTTCAATTGGCGAAGATGGTCCGTCGCAGATGTCGGTGGAAGACCTTTCGCTGGCGTGCTCGTTGGCAGGCTTTACGGTGCTCAGCCCGGCGGATGAGCCGTCGATGTTTGCGCTGGTGAAGCAGGCGGCGTATCACCCCGGAGCTGTGTTTATTCGGGCCGGCCGCGTGAAGGTACCGGTGATCTACGGGCCGGAGCAGAAGTTCGTGATTGGCAAGGGCATTCAGTTGACCGAGGGCACCGACTTGACGCTGATCAGCACCGGGCTGATGGTGGCCGAGTGTTTACGGGCGGCTGAGGTGCTGGAGGCGGAAGGGCTTTCGGTGCGGGTGATCGACCTGCATAAGGTGAAGCCGCTCGACCGCGAACTGATCGCCAAAGCGGCGGCGGAGACCGGTTGTATCGTCGTAGCCGAGGAGCACTTGGTGGATTCGGGTCTGGGCGTTCGAGTGGCGCAGGTGGTGACGGAGACGTCGCCTTGCGTGATGGAGTTCCATGGGGTGAACGACACGTACGCCGAGAGCGGATTACCGGAAGAGGTGCTCGTGAAATATAAGATGACAGGCGCCGATGTGGCCGTGACGGCACGTCGGGCGTTCGGGCGGAAGAAGTAACGTTGGAGCTTCCAGTCATTGAGCGAATGTTAGGGTTGCTCGCCGAGCGCGAGGCCGAACAGGCGAAAGTGGCTCGGATGCTCCATGATGATGCGGGGCAGGTGTTGAGCGCGATTGGCTTGCACCTGGATGTTTTGCGAGGCGACCTGACGGCGGAACAGAGCGGTCAGGTCGTCGAGATGCAGAAGTTGCTGGAGCAAGTGATTGGCCGGATTCGGGCGGCGAGTCAGGCTTTGCATGCGAACGTGGTGGAGCGGGCGGGATTGGGTTTTGCGCTGGAGCAGTTAGTGGGTCGGGCCCGGGACAAGGCGGTGGGGGTGACGATCCGTTTGCTGGTTACACCGGGGGAGCGTTGGCCGAATGAACCGGCGCATGCGGCGTACCGGATCGTCGAAGCGTTGCTGGAGAACGCGCTGAACCATGCGATGGCACAGCGCATTGAGGTCCGCATGCAGGCGGGAGTGGTAGAGGTTCGAGACGACGGCCGGGGTTTTGACCTGGAGCGGAAGACGAACGGGCTGGGGCTGTTGCAGTGTCGGTATTTGGCCAAGAGCGCGAAGTTGGGGATGTCGATCCAGAGTACGGCTGGGCACGGTACAATCGTGAAACTAACTCTCCATGGCGTTTAGCGTACTCCTGGTCGATGACCATAAAATCATGCGCGACGGAATCAAGGCGATTTTGCGTCAGAACGCTGATTTTACGGTGGCCGGAGAGACCGATAACGGAACCGACGCGGTGCAGTTGGCCAAGCAGTTGCGGCCGGATATTGTACTGATGGACATTGGTCTGCAGGGTTTGAACGGGATTGAAGCGACGACCGAAATTCTGCGGCATTGCCCGGATATTCGGGTGATTATTTTGTCGATGTACGATGATGAACATTCGGTGGTGAGCGCGATCCGGAGCGGGGCGCGGGCATTTGTGTTGAAGAAGGCCTCGGACAGCGACTTGGTGGACGCGTTGCGGACGGTGGGCAAGGGTGGTTCGTATTTGAGCCCACAGGTTTCGGATCGGCTGTTGAACCGAATTCAGCGGGGCGATTTGGAATCGAAGCCGTTGCCGGCCGTGCTGGAGGGGTTGTCGCCGCGCGAGTTGCAGGTGCTTCGGATGGTGGCCGAGGGGAAGACGAGCAAGGATATTGCGGTGATGCTGGACCTTGGAGTGCAGACTGTGCGCAGCTATCGAAAGACGATGATGAAGAAATTGAACGTGAATAACGTCGCGAGTTTGACGCAGTTGGCGCTTTCGGCGGGGATTACGCAGTTCAGCGCAGCGGACGGAAATCATAATCATGATTGAGACTTCGTGGGGTAAATTAGCGGTGCGCGACGCGCATGTTCACTTCTTTTCGCATCGATTTTTCGCGCTGCTGACGGGAGCGGAGCCGACGGTGGCGACTGCAAAATTAGGTTGGGAAGCGCCACCGGAAGAGCCGGAGCAACTGGCCGAGCGTTGGGTGGAGGAGATGGATCGGCACGGGGTGGATACGGCGGCGTTGATTGCGAGTCTGCCGGGTGACGAGGAATCGGTGGCGCGGGCGCTGCGGCATCGGCCCGGGAAATTCTATGGGTATTTTCTCGTGAATCCGCTGGCGGCGGATACGTTGGAGCGGACGGCGAACGCACTGGACTTAGGGTTGCGGACGGTGTGTTTGTTTCCGGCTATGCATCGGTATTCGGTGGCGGATGAGCGGTTGGCGGCATTCTGGGAGATGCTGGCGGCAAGGCCGGGGACGAACGTGTTTATTCATTGCGGGGTGCTGAGCGTCGGGGTTCGCAAGAAACTAGGACTACCTTCCTTGTTCGACATGCGATTTTCGAATCCGATCGACGTGCACGGGATTGCGTCGCGTTATTTGGGGCTTCGATTTGTGATTCCGCACTTCGGCGCGGGCTTTTTCCGGGAAGCGTTGATGGTGGTGGACCATTGCCCGAATGTGTATCTAGACACATCGAGTTCGAATAACTGGACGAAGTACGACGAGGGCGATCTGGACCTGGAGAAGGTATTTCGACGGGCGCTGGAGGTGGCGGGGGCGAAGCGACTGCTGTTCGGAACGGACTCGTCCTTTTTTCCGCGGGGCTGGGTGCAGAGCGTATTTGCGCAGCAGAGCGCGGTGTTGGATCGCATCGGGATCTCGAAGGCTGATGCGGCGGCGATCTTCGGGGATAACCTGGCCGGGTTGAACGGTTAGAGATCGAGTTGGGTGCCGAGTTCGACGACTTGGCGAGGGGGCAGGCCAAAGAAGCGGTCGGCGGCGACGGCGTTCTTTTGGAGGAAGGAGAAGATAGATTCGGCGACGGCACCCATGTGACCTTTGGAAGAGGCGATGAGGTTGTCGCGACCGAGGTAATAGGTGACCTTGGCGTCCGGGAACGGGATGTTGGCTTCGGCGACGGCGGCGCGAAGAATGGGCATGACGTTGGGATCTTCCATGAAGCCGAAGGAGACGATTACGCGGTAGAAGCCGCGGTCGAGTTTGAGGGTGGAGTAGCGGTCGGCCGCGGCAACGGTGGGCTGGCCGGCGGTACGGATGGTGAGGAGAATGACGGTTTCGTGGAGGGAATGGCTTCTTTCGACGTGGCGAATGAGGGGTAGGGGGAGGCTCTCCTGGCTGGAGGAGAGGAAGACGGCGGTGCCGGGGACGCGGGCGGCGAGGTTGGAATCGACACAGGCCTGAGCAGCGACTGAGGAGCGAAAGCGGCGGGTATTGTGGAACCAGAGGAGGGTGCGTCCGCGGTTCCAGATCACCATGATGGTGAGGATGATAGCGCCGAGGAGAACGGGGATATAGCCGCCATCCATAAACTTGCCGAGGTTGGCGGCGAGGAAAGGGATATCGAAGGAGAGGAAGAGGGCGAGGACAGCGACGGCTCGACCGGTGGGCCAAGCCCAGGTGCGGCGGACGACGAGGAAGAAGAGGATGGAGGTGAGCAGCATGGTGCCGGCGACGGCGATGCCATAGGCGGCGGCGAGACGGGGGGATTCGCGGAAGAACAGGACGAGCAGCACGGAACCGAGGCCAAGGAAGAAGTTGATGATGGGGATATAGATTTGGCCTTCGACATCGTGGGCGGTGTGGAGGACGCGAACGCGGGGGAAGAAGCCGAGTTGCATGGCCGAGCGGGTGAGAGAGAAGGCACCGGAGATGAGGGCCTGGGAGGCGATGATGGCGGCGAGGCTGGAAAGGATGACGAGGGCGAGCGTGGCGGGGCCGGCGGGGACGAGGGAGAAGAAGGGGTTGGCGATGGCCCGGGGATCGCGGAGGACGTGGGCACCCTGTCCGAAGTAACAGAGCACGAGGGCGGGTAGGACCAGAGCGAGCCAAGCGAGACGGATGGGCTTTATTCCGAAGTGGCCCATGTCGGCATAGAGTGCCTCGCCGCCGGTGACGGCGAGGACAACGGAAGCGAGAATGTGGAGGCCGGGCCAGCCATGATGGGCGAAGTAGTCCCAAGCGTAGTGGGGAGAAAGGGCCCAGAGAATTTCGGGATTGAAGCTGAGGTGGTAGGCGCCGAGGGTGCCAATCGTGCCGAACCAGAGGACCATAATGGGGCCGAAGAGCTTGCCGACGGCGCCGGTGCCTTGGCTTTGGATGGCGAACAGGGCGATGAGGATGGCACAGCTGAGGGGAACGACGAGGGAGGCGGATTCCGGGAAGGCGATGGCGAGGCCTTCGGTGGCGCTGAGGACGGAGATGGCGGGAGTGATGACGCCATCGCCGTAGAGCAGGGCGGCGCCCATGATGGCGATGAGCGCGACGACGGTGACGCGGCCGGGCTTGGCGGTGCGGAGGTTTTCCGGAACGAGCGCGAGAAGAGCAAAGATGCCGCCTTCGCCCTTGTTATCGGCCTTCATGATGAAGGCGAGGTATTTGACGCTGACGACCAGGACAAGGGCCCAGAAGATGAGGGAGAGGACGCCGTAGAGATCGGACTGCGTGGGGTGAGTTCCGCCGGCCGAATGGAGGCACTCCTTGAGGGTATAAAGGGGGCTGGTGCCAATGTCACCGAAGACTACGCCGAGGGTTCCGAGGGAGAGGGCGGCGAGGCCGGCTTTGGAGGGGGAATGAGCGGACACCCTACTAGGTTATCTGGTCTGGAGGAAGATGGGGTATGGACACGAACAAGTTAATTGCGCAGATTCAAAAGTTGGACGACCGGGAGCGCGCGGTGGTGGCGGCGCTGCTGAGCCAGAACACGATTGCGCGGGACGTGGATCGGGAGTATACGGGACAACTTACGTTTGGGGAGCGGGTGGCCGATCAAGTGGCTTCGTTCGGGGGAAGTTGGAAGTTTTTGGGTTTGTTTTTGGGTTCGATGGGGATTTGGATTGCCATCAACGTGGTGGAGATGGTGCCGTTTGATCCGTATCCGTTCATTCTGTTGAATTTGGTTTTGAGCTGTGTGGCGGCGATCCAGGCGCCAGTGATCATGATGAGTCAGAATCGGCAATCGTCGCGGGACCGGCTGGACGCGCGGCATGACTATGAGATCAATCTGAAGGCGGAGATGGAGGTGATGGGGTTACATGTGAAGGTGGACGAGTTGCGGGATCGGCAGTGGGCGGCGCTGGTGGATTTACAGGATCGGCAACTGAAGTTGCTCGAGAGGATTGAGGCTAAGTTGGGGAAGGAAGGGTTGTGATAGTCTCTTGGTCATGTACTACATGGTCAGCAACCGCGTACTCAGCAAGGGGACATTGACGTCAGAGATCGGAGAGAACTCCTACTGGATATCGGACGGTGCGGGTCCGCTGGATCAGTTGACGAGTTGGAAGGCGGAGACGGCGGATGGATTCCGGAAGGCGTTGATCCGGGTTGCGGGCAAGTTTCCGCAGATTCTGGATCCGGAGGAGCACGAGCAGCAGCGGCACATCGGGGTTTTCGTCCATGGGTTTAATAACTCGTGGGATGATGCGGCGCGGCGGTACAAGGGGATTGCGGATGACCTTTATGCGGCGAATGGTTTGGGGATTTGTGTGTTGTTTACGTGGCCGTCGGACGGGTCGGCGTTGGGTTACATTCCCGACCGATTAGACGCGCGGCGGTCGGCGGATGCACTGGCCGATGTGCTGAGTGATCTCTACGATTGGGCGGTTCAGAAGCAGTTGGATGGATCGAAGGATCCGACGAAGGGTTGCCGGGTGAAGATTTCGTTGATTGCGCATAGTATGGGCGCCTATGTAACGCAGAGGGCGATGCAAACCGTGTGGACGCGGAAGAATAAGCCGCTGCTGGTTAGTTTGATCAACCAGATGTTGTTAGTGGCGGCCGATGTGGACAATGACTTGTTTTCGAGCGGAGAGGCGGTGGACAACTCGGATGGGGATGCGGTGGCGAACCTTTGCTATCGAGTCACCGCGCTCTACACCGGTCGGGATTCGACGTTGGGGCTATCGGCGGGTTTTAAGCATTTCGGTAAGCGACGATTGGGGCGGAGCGGCTTAGCTGGCGGGGAGCCGGACAACGTTTGGGACGTGGATTGTTCGGGGCTGATCGCCCCATCCGTAGGGAAGGTACATTCCGCGTACTTCGAGCCGACGCAATCGAAGTGCGGTGAGTTGATGCGGCAAGTGTTACGGGGCGACGACCGGACGCTGATAGCGACTTGGTTGAAGGGTAACGTCTAGCTGGCTTTTTTGATAATGGGGGCTTTCTTCAGACTGGAGGGATCCAGGATGCCGCGCATGCGGGACACCAAGGACTTACCGAGGCTGATTTCGGCAGGCTTGGCTTTGTGGCCAGGCATTTTGGGGTCGATGAACTCACGGCGGAAGAGTTGATCCGAGGTAAGGGCGATCAAGAGTTGGAGTTCTTCGGTTGTAACTTGGATGTTCGTATGGGTCATGAGAGAGATCGGTTAGCCTTTATCGATTGATAGCGGGGATCACGAAAGATGAGTTGGCGGACTTGATCGCTCATTTCCTGCCACTCTCGAATGAAGTAGCCGGCTTCGCGCCGGGCGAGGACAGTGGCGCGATGCTCGGCGAGCAGAGCGACGACGGCTAAAGTATCGGCCTGTTTGGAACCGGCTTGCCGCGCAGCAACGGCTTGAAAGGCACGGGAGACGCGGTCGAATTCCGCTTTGACTTGGAGGATGATCTGTTGGGCCCATTCAATTTGATTGGGCGTTCCTGTAAGTTCCTCCGTAATTGTGAGCGGGGAACTGACGGCAGAGGACGAGCGGGATTCGGTTATGGCGGCCTCCTCTGGAAGAACCGGACGAGCCTAACGTAAGGGCGGGATGATACCGCACGACGGCTACTATGATGGGGGATTGCACCGCATTTGTCAAGGGCTGGTCTTGATCTGTCTGATTCCAAGGGGAATGGGGCTGTTACGGACGGAGGCTGGCTTCCCAGTTTTGGACGACGACGATGGAGGTTCCGTCGATGGCTGGATTGACGATGGGGATGGCGAAGCGCTGACCGTCAGGGGAGACTTCGAAACCGACGATAGAGTGGGTGGCGGCGAAGGCGGCCGGAGCGACGGCGAACAGAGGCTGGGGGGGGCCGAATTTGGGGGCGGGACCGGGGGTGACGGCAATGGAATGGACACGGCCATCGAAACCGAGATAGAAGAGTTCGCGGCCATCGCGCCGCCAACGGACGGCTCGGGCACCGCGTTCGGAGGCGCGGTGGCGGGGTCCGACGAGGTGGGGGGATTCGCCACCTTCGAACGCTTGGAGGTAGAGTTCGGAGCGGCCAGACTCGTTGGAGGTGAACGCGAGCCATTTGGCGTCGGGCGAGAAGGAGGCGTTGGCTTCGTGGAAACGGGAGGAAAGGAGGGGGATGATTTTGCCTTTCTGGTGGAGATCGGCGAGGAGGATATCGCCTTGGTCTTCGTTGGCAAAGCGTGGAAAGCCATTGTTGGCAAAGGCGATGAAACGACCGTCAGAGGACCAGTCGGTGGGGGTTTGGAATCCTCCGGAGGGGAGGAGTTCGACTGGCTCGGACTCGGCGAGGCCGCGGATGGCCAGGCGGGGCGGCATGCCGTCGAAGCCATAAAGATGAGCGAGCTTCTTGCCATCGGGCGACCAGACGGCGCTATCCCGGACTCCGGGGGCGAGGGTGAGTTGGCGACCGGCGTTGGATTGGGTGTCGTAGATCCAGAGGTTTTGCGCGGCGCGTTCGACGTCATAGAGGGCGAGCGCAAACGACTTGCCGTCCGGGGAGAGACGTCCAGCTTTGACGGGAGCGTTGGCGGGGCCGATGGTGGAGAGGGGGCGGCCTTGGCGGTCGACCCAGGTGATTTGGGAGCGACCGACGAGGGTGGTGTAGGCGAGGGTGCCCTGGTCGGAGACAGAGAAATCGGCGGCGCCGGTAGGGAGGAACGAATAGACTTTGCTGGCTACGGAGACGGCTTCGCCGGAGAGGCGGAGCGAGCGGGGATCGAAGGGATGAGCCAGGAGAGTGCCGGCACGGACGTAGAGGAGATAGCCGGTTTGGGGGGTGAGGCTGGAGGCGGTGTAGGCGACACGGGAATCGGATTCGAGTAGGGGGGCGAGGGTACCGCCGTCGAGGGGGCGGACGTGGGCGCGGAACCGGTTTACTTTGGGATCCCAGACAGTATAAAGAATGTTTTCGCCGCCCGGCAGGATTTGCGGCCAAGGAAAGGAGTCTTTAGACGGCTCGGGGGTGCCGCCGGAGGGCGAGCCGAAGTAGCTGCCGTGGTTCGAGGAGAGGATGAGGCGGTCGGGCCGGAGCCAAGCGCCGGAGAAGAGAAACGAAGGGGCATCGCCGAGGGTGATCTGGGGCGAGTTGTCGAGGGCGACACGGCGGAGTTGGCCCTGAATACTGGCGAAAAGTGATCGCCCGTCGGGGGGCCAAAAGACGGTGTGGGTGCCGGCTGTTTCCGGGAGCAGGCGCGGTTCGAGGCCGTTGAGTTCTCGGACGAAGAGATGGGATGCCCCGGAGGCGTCGGCGGCGGTGAAGGCGAGGCGGGTGCCGTCTGGAGAGAGGGCGAAGGTCTGGCGGCTGACTCCACTTTCAAAATTGAAACCGGCCGGAGGGGAGACGGCGAAGCGGGCGGGTCGGAGGGCGGGCGAGGCAGCGGTTTGCCGGCGGCCGAGGAAGAACCCGGCGAGGGCAGCGACGACGAGAGCGGCGAGGGCAAGTTGGGCGGAGACGCGGCGGGGTAGGAAGGTGGGAGCAGAGAAGGCGAGGACGGGCTTGGCGGGGGCGGCGGGGACCATCGGAGCCATGAAGCGGTAACCGCGACCAGGGAGGGTTTCGATGTAGCGGGGCTGGTCGGCGGAGTCGGAGAGGGCTTGGCGGAGTTTGTTGACGGCGGCGTTGAGGCCCTGGTCGAAATCGACGTGGGTTGAATCGGCCCAGAGTTGGCGTTGGAGGGTTTCGCGGCTGACGAGTTCGCCGGGCCGGAGGAGAAGGGCGGAGAGGATTTGGAGGGGTTGCCCGGCGAGGCGAATGCGGTGGCCGTGCTTGCGGAGGTCGCCGGCGACGGGATCGAATTCGAAGGGTCCGAAGGCTCGACGCGAGGAGGGCTCGGGTAGCGGACGCATTGCAGGCATATTACCAGAACTGAGTGAGGTTGGTAACTCCATCCGTTTCAACCATTTGAGAAATGAGACCGAATGTAGGAGAAATGCAGGAGGTCCGCGGAAGAATTTTCTCTACACTGCGGCAATGTTGACCAAATCCATCTTTACGATTTTGCTGTTGACGGCTCCGGTCTGGGGCCAACCGCAGGTAGTTGCCACGGGGCTGCCGGGGGCACACAAACTGATCCTGACGTCGCGGGGCAACTTTTTGGTTTCGGAACCGAGCCCGGTGGCGAACACGGGGCGGGTTTCGTTTGTGACGCGGACCGGGGCCCGACGAAGTTTGATTGAAGGGTTGCCGTCTGGAATCGAGGTGACCTTAGGAGGGGGAAGCGGTCCCGGGGCGATGGCTCTGCGCGACCGGACGCTGTACCTTTCGATTGGACCCGGCGATTCGGAGCGGAGCGGCCCGGCGCCGACGTCGATGCTGAATCCGGCGGGATCGACGTCGCCGCTGTTCTGTACGATTTTGGAGCTGCGGTTCAACCGGGACATCGAGGCGTTAACCGGCACGTTCCGGCTGACGATGCCGCAACAGCAGGCGATGGCCGATGGGGCGGAAGTGGAACTGGCTGACGGCAGCGGGGGGACGGCGCAGGCCTCCGTGCTGACGCGGTTCCCGATCGTGGAGCCGGCACCGGGGGTGTTGTACAAATTTTCGAACCCTTGGGGCTTGGCGCTGACCGCGGACGGCAAGACGCTCTACGTGACGGATGCGTCGGTGAACTCGGTGGCGAAGGTGGATACGGCGACCGGGAAATGGCGGCGGTTGGCGCGCTTCCCCGCTGTGCCGAATGGGACTCCGGTGGGGCCGCCGGTGGTGGATGCGGTGCCGACCAGCATTCGCCTTTACGGCGACCAGCTTCTGGTGAGCTTTCTGACGGGGTTTCCATTTGTGCCGGGGAACTCGCGAGTGCTGGCGGTGAACCCGGAACCGGGTACGACGGAGCCGTTTATCTTCGGACTGACGTCGGCGACGGACGTGCTTTGGCGAGAGTTGCCGACCGGGTTGTCCGAGTTTTACGTCATCGAGTTTAGCGCCAACCAGTCGGCGAACCCGGCGCCTCCGGGCCGGTTACTGCGTTTCGACCGAGCGGGGATGCAGGTGGTGGCGGCGCCGTTGATCACGCCGGTGAGCATGGCGTACGACTCGGCAACGAAGGAGCTTTTCGTACTCGAGTTGCGGGGGCAGATTCTGCGGTTACAACTGCCGTAGGGGCTCATTCCACCTGGAGGCCGGTGCGGGGATCCTGCCCCGAGGCGAGCCAGGCGGCGTGGAGGAGGGCTCCGCCTCCTCCCTTCAGGCTTCGTCGACGGCGGTCGGCTGGTTTGGCAAGAGTTCGAGTCAGTGGGAGCTGAGGGGTCGAAAAGGACGACTCCGGTCGTCGGTGAGGAAAAGTGAAGTATGAGAGCGGTCGTTCTGTTTGTAGACGGGAGGGGGATCGAGGGGGGAAGGATGGATGGTGACGAGCGGAGCAATGTAAGCCGATCGAGGGGCCACCCCGATAAGGGGTGGCCGCCGGGGCATTACTTCGTCTTCGGCTCCGCTGGCTTCTTCAGTTTCTTCGGCACGTTCGGTCCGCGGAGGATCGCTACTTGGCGCCAGATTACTTCGTCGCCGCCCTCAATAGGGGTTTGGTCGAAGAGAACGAATCCGCCTGGTTTGGTTGAAATTACGGGTGAGTATCCGGACCCTGATTCTGGAGCGTACTGAGTTACCGAGATCCCATTACGATAGACGTAGGACTGCCAGGCCACCACTCCGGATGGAATAGCGATCTCTGTGAGCTGGTAGATGCCAT
>JAPKZA010000452.1:12383-28599 GCA_026394015.1 Acidobacteriota bacterium | reverse complement strand
TCATGATCTCGCTTGTGCGCTCGCGGCGGCCGGCGATTTTACGGCCGGTCATGTCGCAGATGATGAGGTCGTCGACGGCCATGCGGCCCTTGCTGATGCCGGTGGGGGTGCAGAGAACACGGTCGGCATCGAGGCGGACGCTGATGTTGCCGTCGTTGGAGGCGACCCAGCCTTTGTCAAACATGAGGCGGCCAATTTCGACGATGTCCTGACGGAGTTTGTTTTCTTCTTGACTCACTAAACCACCAAGTGTACCAGCGTCGCTACAATGAGGGCAGTGGCTTATCAACAATCTGGATTATCCGGGCTTCTGGCACCGGATCGTATGGCGACGGGACTGCTGTTGCTTGTGAACAGTTCGATCTTCCTGGCGGTGCTGTTGGGCAACAACGACGCCTTCCCTTTTTATGCGGCGAAGACGCTGCCGGGGTTGGCGGCGGGGGAGTGGTGGAGGCTGATCACGGCGGGGTACCTGCACATCTATCCGATCCACATCATTATGAACATGATGAGTTTGTACAATATCGGGCCGATAGCCGAGGATATTTTCGGGACGCGGCGGATCTTCACAATTTGGACGGTTTCGACGGTGTGCGGGTTTTTGCTGAGCGCGATTTGGACGAAGGCTCCGTCGCTGGGGGCGAGCGCGGGGATCTTCGGGTTGATGGGGGCGTTGATTGCGGTGGGGGTTTTGAGCAAGCACCCTTATGCGCGGGACCTGCAAAAGCAACTGATGATTAACGCGGGGATTGGGTTCATCATTGGGAGTTTGCCGATGTTTCCGATCGACAACGCGGCGCATTTAGGAGGGCTGATTGGCGGGTTTGCGACGGCTTGGGTGGCGGGGTTTCCGCGGCCGTTTGATGACGTAAGAGAGAAGCTTTGGAGTTTGGCTTCGATCGTGTCGCTGGGGCTGACGATTTATGCGTTTTACGAAGTGGCGATGAAGTTGACGGGGACTGCGGTTAAGCTTTAGGTGGCGGGGACGGTGTTAGAAACCGCTCCGTTATGGTCGCGGCTCGGTAACGGGTGGTTGCGGGTTCCGGCTCGGTAACGGGTTGGAAGCGGCTAGCGGAGGCGGCGTGATGGAAGAACCCCGGCGAGATGAGACCGATGGACTAGACGACGAGTACATTTTCGAATGTCAGGTGACTTCGGCGGTGTATTCGGCTGACCTAAACGAAGCATTTGAAGATCTTCAGGCTGGACGTTGGATTACATTAGGGTAGGCTAAGCACAAGAGAGGTGTTCTATACGCGATAATAAGGCGTAAGGAGCACGTTCCATGACTGTTACCCTGAATATCCCTCCCGACGTTGAAGCGGGCCTGCTCGCGCAAGCGCAGACCCACGGTCTGCCGCTCGAGGCCTATCTGGTTCAGCATGTCCTGCGGGATGCGGCTAAACCCGCGAAGCCTGCCATGGCCAAGAAATCCATTGTCGAGCTGTTCGCTCCACTCCGCGGCATGGATGTCGAATTCACCCGCAATCCTTCCAGCGGGCGTCCAATCGACCTGTGAACGGCTACCTTCTCGACACTAACGTCGTTTCAGAAATCCGCCGACCGCAACCCGAAGCCAAGGTGCTCGCTTGGCTCGACTCCATTGATCCGGAATTGCTCTACCTCAGTGTGATGACGCTCGGCGAGATTCGCACCGGCATCGACCGGTTGCCGGAAGGCAAGCAACGCAGCTTTCTAAACAATTGGTTCACCTCTGAGCTGCTCCCTTGGTTGGCTGGCCGTGTCCTGCCAGTAACGGACGTGATTGCCGAACGATGGGGTGCCCTGGATGCAAAGCAACGCCTTCAGGGACGGCCCCTGAATACCGCTGATGGGCTGATCGCGGCGACCGCCGCCGTGTATGGCTTAACCATGGTTACTCGCAACGTTGACGATTTTCGTGGTCTTGGCGTGACACTGCTTAACCCTTGGGACATCTTCGACACTTGGCACCGTACCGAGCATCACGGACCCTAGGTCCGAGTGGTTAAAGACCAATTATGGTCGCTGCTCGGTAACGGGTTGTTAAATTTTATGCTTGGGGGCGGCGAGGGGTAGGTTTTCGTCGACCATGGAGCGGTTGACCATCTCGCTGACGACGGCGCTGAGGTGGGGGCTGCGGAGGGCCCAGGAGTAAGCCTTGAGCGGGCGCTTGAGGCTGCCGGGGACGGCGGCGTCGATTTTGGCGGCGCGGGCGGGGGTGTCGGGGCCGTTGGGGCGGCCACTGAAGACGGGACGGGCGACCTTCATGGCGATGACGCCGAGGCCCTTTTTGTGGGTGGCGGCGAGAGCCTTGTCGACGTAAGCGTGGTTGACGACGTTGTAGGCGACCATGGCGACGGAGTAGATTTTTGATTTCGTAGCGGCTTCGAGAATGCCGGCGGGATCGGTGTGGGCGCTGACGCCGAGGTGGCGGACTTTGCCGGTCTTCTTGAGGACTTCGAAAGCTTCGAAGATTTCGGGATAGTTGAGAAGTTCGACGGAGGTGGAGGCGCCGTGGGGGCACATGAGGATATCGAGATGGTCGGTGCCGAGGCGGGCGAGCGTCGAATCAACGCTGTCCCAGATGATGCGTTTGTAGTTTTTGTTGCGGTCGATTTTGCGGCCGTACTCGGCTTCCATCACGTTCGAGATATAGGCTTGGTCGAGTTCGAGGCGCTGGCCGGCGAAGTAGTTGATGAAGTAGTCGGGGGCGTCGGCCTGACGGCGGGCGATCTCGTCGAGGGCTTTGGTTTGGATGCGTTTTTGGGAGGTTGCGTCGAGGCTGGCGAAGATGTCCTGGAAGAGTTTGTTGCGGTTGCCATCCCAGACGCTGACTTTGGAGTTGAGGAAGAACTGGTCGCGTTTGCGGGCTTTGATGACTTTGGCGTAGCCTTTTTCGCTGGCGAGGTTGCCGTAGGCGGGGGCGGTGTCGAGGTAGTTGAGGCCGTGGTCGAGGGCGGCGAGGACGTGGTCGTAGTTGGACGGGGAGATGGTATTGCCGCCCATGACGATTTCCGAGACCATGAAGCCGGTGCAGCCGAGGGGGCGATAGGCGACGCCAGATTGCCGATTGCGCCATTCGCCTTTGGCGTTGGGCGGGGCGGCGTCGGCCTTGCCGGCGATGGCGGCGGCCAGGGAGGCGGAGAGGAATTCGCGGCGATCGAGCATGAACTATTTATCCTTTTCGATTTCGAGGAGGGCGGCGCGATTGACCCGCTCGCCTTGGAATAAGACGACTGAGATTCGTTCGGTGTAGGAGATGTCTTCGAGGGGGTTGCCGGCGACGAGGAGCAGGGTGGCGTCGTAGCCGGGGCGGATGGCTCCGAGGCGATTGGCGGCACCGAGGAGTTTGGCGGCGTGGCCGGTGGCGGCGAGGAGGGCGTCCTTCGGCGTGGCTCCGGCTTGGACGAGGAGCTGCAGTTCGCGATGGAGGGCGGGGCCGTGGAGGAGCGTGAAGTTGCCGGAGTCGGTGCCGGTGACGAGGCGGACACCCTTCTCAATGGCGCGTTTGACGTTGGCGGCGAGATCGGCCTGCGAGAAGCGGTAACCGGCCCATTTGGCGGAGGCAACGGAGGGCGGGGCGAGCATGGCGGCCTTGGTGTTGGCGATCATGCCGGGGAGGGCGACCTGCTGGACGAGGGCCCGTTCGAGCAGGCGGGTGTCGCGTTTGGCCATGTTGGAAAAGGCTTCGACGACGGAGAGGGTGGGGTCGAAGAAGATACCCTGCTTGGCCATGGCGGCGAAGGAATCGTCCGCGATGAGGTCGCGGGCGGAGCCGTGTTCGATGGAGTTGGCACCGAGGGAGACGGCTTCGGCGACGTCGGCGGCGTTACCGGTATGGACGGCAAGGGGGAGTGAACGGCGGCGGGCTTCGTCGGCGGTGGCGCGGGCGATGGCGGGATCGAAGCGGCGGAAGAGCATGCTGCCCATGCCGGATTCGAGGATGATTTTGATGGCGTCGACGGGTTCGGCGGCGAGGGCGGCGACCATTTGGCGGGCCTCGTCGGCGGACTTGGGGGCCCGGACGGATTCGGCCATGGCCTGGTTGCGGATCATCTCCGGGACGGCGTCGAAGTACTCGGTGCCGTGGCCGCCTTCGGAGGTGAAGAGGGGACCGGCGAAGAAGAGTTCGGCGCCGGACTCTTCGCCGCTGCGGAGTTTGGCGCGGGTCTTCTTCAGTTCGGCGAGGGCATCGCCGACGCTGCGGACGGCGGTGACGCCGCTGTAGAGATATTGGGCTAGATGGCGCTCCATTTTCGGCATTTCCTTGGCGACTCCGCCGGGGGCGCCGAGGTGGACATGGACGTCGATGAGGCCGGGGAGGAGGGTTTTGCCGGAGGCTTCGATGACGTCGGCGTTGAGGGATTTGGCGTCGGGCGAAGGGCCGGTGAAGATCTGGATGATTTTGCCGTCTTTGACGAGGACGGAGCCGGAGTCGATGACTTGGCCATCGCCGACGAAGATGCGGGCGTCGCGGATGAGATAGGTACGGTTGCGGCGGAGATCGCGGGCGAGGATTTTGCTTTTCTGGAGGCTTTCCTTGGAATAGGCTTGGTAGACACCGAGGAGGATGAAGGGCAGGAGGGCGGCGGCGAGCCAAAGTTTGGCGGCAGGCTTCACCTTTTCTTCCTTTTCCCAACGGAAGAGCTTCAGGGCGATGAAGGTGGCGACGACGGCGGTGAGGGCGAGGGCGGCAAGGGACTTGGACTGTTCACCGAAGGATTCACCGCGGATGAGGATGCCTTGGATGCCGGCGAAGAGATGGGAGGCGGGGAGGAATTGGGAGAGGACTTGGAGCCAGTTGGGCATCATCGAGATGGGGAAGGTGGAGCCGCTGAGGAAGAGCATCGGCAGGTAGAGCATCTGGATGAGGATTTGGCTTTCCTGCATGGAGTTCACTACGCTGGCGATGATGAGACCGATAGAGCGGAAGGCGACCATGCCGACGGCGAGGAAGGCGAGGAGAGTGAAGGGTCGATCGGGCACGGGCATGCCGTAGATGAAGTGACCCAGGACGAGGAGCAGGATGGCGCTGGGGAGGTAGGTGGTTAAGCCGACGACGAGGGAGGAGACGAGGAAGGGGAGGGGCGAAGTGGGCGCAACTTTGAAGCGGCGGAGGATGCCGAGTTCGCGGTCTTGCACGGCGCGGAGGCCGCCGCCGAAGAAGCCGTTGCCGAGGACGCCGATGAGGAGCACGCTGCCGACGACTTGGCGACTGATGCCGGAGCCTTGGGCGGCACCCATCATCTGGCCGAAGAGGAAGAAGAACATCAGGGGGAAGGCGTAGGAGAAGATAAGCGCGGTGCGGTCTCGGAAGGTGAGACGGAGGTTGATTTGTATGTTGGCTAGGTAGGCGCGCATCGGGTTAGTCTCGGAGGCTGCGACCGGTGAGTTCGAGGAAAACGTCTTCGAGTGTAGGGCGCTTGAGATGAATGTCGACGAGGCCGAGGCCGGACTGGTCGATCCATTTGACGATTTCGACGATGGTGCGAGGGGGGCGGGGAGAAGCGATCTTCAGGTTGGTCCGGGCGGCGTCGATGGTGAGCTTTTCGTCGGGCTGAAGAGGTGGCTCGCCTTCCATGGGGCGGTCGAGTTGGATCTCGATCATGGAGGTTCCGAAGGTCTGGGCGATGAGGGCGGCGGGGGAGCCGATGGCGACGATTTGGCCTTTGTCGATGATGGCGACGCGGTCGCAGAGGCGCTCGGCTTCTTCGATGTAATGAGTTGTGAGGATGAGACTGTTGTGGTTGCCGCGGAGTTCGACGATCAGCTTGTGGATTTCGCCGCGGACTTGGGGATCGAGGCCGGTGGTGGGTTCGTCAAGGAAGATCAACTGGGGATCGTTGATCATGGCGAGGGCGAGGGCGAGGCGCTGCTTCTGGCCGCCGGAGAGGGTGGAATAGAAAGCGTTGCGCTTTTCGGTGAGTTGGAGTCGAGCGAGGAGTTTGTCGCCGTCGACGTTGCGGGAGTAGAAAGACGCAAAGAGCGTCATCGCTTCGTGGAGACGGATTTTTTCGGGGAGGTTGGTGGCTTGGAGGCAGACGCCGATGCGGTCTTTGATGGCTCGGACGTCGACCGCGGGGTCGAAGCCGAGAACGCGAACGTCGCCGGCGGAGCGGGCGCGGAGACCTTCGAGGATTTCGATGGTGGTCGTCTTCCCTGCCCCGTTCGGGCCGAGGAGTCCGAAGACTTCGCCTTGGGCGACTTCGAAATCGATGCCGCGGACGGCTTCGAAATCGCCGTAGCTTTTTCGCAGCCCGCTGACCGTTATGCAGCTTTCCATCATTTCCTTTCGGTGACCCAGCGGATGAAGGTCCAGACCGCCTTCAGTTCGTCGGTTGCATAGCTTTGGACGGCTTGGGAATGCCGCCAGCCGCTTGGCTGTTGGATGGACTGGATTTCGGTGGTCGGGAGGTTTCTTTGCACGGGGGGAATCGCTTTCAGATCATAGATACGCGTTTCGGAGGGGCCGCGTTCAATCAATATGGCGGGGAAGCGATCGCCATCCTTGGTGACGATGCCTTGGACGCGGCGGGGGCGACCGTACTTAAGGGCGTTGACGGCTTCGGCGGCGAGTTGGGCGCGGGAGAGCTTGGCGAGGTCTGGACCGACGGGGGTGCCGATGCCTTGGACGCGATGGCAGTTGGAGCAGCGTTGGAGGCGTTGGGGATCGTAGAAGAGTTCCCTGCCCTGGCGGACGTCGGGGGAGAGATCGGAGTCTTTGACGGCGACGGGCGGAGCGAGGCTGGCGGTTTCCGAAGGGGCGGGGCCGTCGCCCGAGGCGGTGGCCAAACTCTGGATGTAGGCGACGAGGGCGTTGATATCGTCGTCGGTGAGGCGGTCGCCCCAGGCAGGCATGGCGGTGTTGGGGATGCCGTCGCGGATCACTTTGACGAGGTAATCCCTTTCGAACGTTCGACCGCGCAGGCGGGGGCTGCGGGCGGCGGCGCCGGCCGAGCCGTGGCAGTAGCCGACGGCACAGCCCTGGGCGAAGAGTTTGTCACCGCGGGCGACGACGGCCGAGGTTCCGAGGCTAGTTCCGGCTTGATCGGCGAGGAGGAGGGCGGGTAAGAAGAAGAACACCCTTATGGCAAGCTTCATCTCTTCTGCTCCGGCAAGGCGAATACGAACACAGCGGATCCGTTGGGGAATTGCTCGGTTTCGGGCCAAAACTGCTGCATCAGGCCGGCGACGGCGGAGCCCCAACCGGAGGGCGTCGCGATATATTGGCGGCCGTTGACCGAGTACGAGATCGAACTGCCGCGATGTCCGGAGCCGGTGTTGAAGCTCCACAGTTTCTTGCCGGAGCGGGCATCGAGGGCGAAGAAATCACCTTCGGCGTCACCGGTGAAAATCAGATTTCCGGCGGTGGCGAGGACGGAGGCAAGCAGCGGATATTTGTACTCGTACTTCCAGACGGCCTTGCCGGTGAGGGGTTCGTAGGCACCGAGGTGGCCGCCGGATTTCTTGTCGGGCGTGGGAACGAGTTTGAAGGTACCGCCGAAGAAGGTTTTGCCTTCGGAGGGAGTTTCGGCCTGGGCGGTGACTTCTTCGCACCATTCGATGCCGGTGGTGAAAAAGAGGCCGGCTTTGGGGGACCAAGCGCCGTGGTTCCAACTGCGGCCGCCGCCGATGGACGGGCAGATCAGCTTCGGCTTGCCGACGACGGGTTCGTTGCGGCCGAGCAGTTCACCTTTCGGGCCGACGCCTTTGATCCAGTTGATGTTTTTCGCGACGGGCCAGGCGGTGATGAATTCTCCGGTGGTGCGGTCGAGGACGTAGGTGTAGCCGCCCTTACTGACGTTGATGAGCACCTTGCGCGGGAGGGCATTGATGGGAATTTCAGCGAGGACGATTTCATAGGCCGCGTCCCAATCCCAGACGTCGTGGGGCACTTGCTGGAAGTGCCATTTCAACTTGCCGGTTTCGACGTCGAGGGCGACGATGGAATCGGTGTAGAGGTTATCACCTTTGCGATTGCCACCGTAGAAATCGGCGGCGGGATTGCCGACGGCCCAATAGACGAGACCGAGGCTGGCATCGAAGGAGCCGGTCATCCAAGTGGAGCCGCCGCCGAATTTCCAGCTATCGCCTTGCCAAGTTTCGTGGCCTTTTTCACCGGGGCCGGGAATGGTCCAGAAGCGCCACAGGTGGCGGCCGGTTTTCAAATCGAACGCGTTCAAATACCCGCGATGGGCGGAGTCGCCGCCGGTAACGCCGACGATGACTTTGCCCTTGGCGATCAACGGGGCGGCAGTGATGTTGCAGCCGCATTGGTTGGCGTCTTCGACGTTGACCTTCCAAAGTTGGCGACCGGTTTTTGCGTCAAGGGCGACGACGTGGTTATCGAGGGTGCCCATGACGAGGCGACCTTCGGAGATGGCGACGCCGCGATTCCAGGGGCCGTAGAAGGTGGTGAAGGTCTTCGGGAGTTCGTAGATATAGCTCCAGAGGCGCTTGCCGGTGACGGCGTCGAGGGCGAAGACCCGATTGTGAGAGGTCGAGACATACATGACCCCGTCGATCACCAGCGGGGTCGACTGGAGGCCTCCGTCGTTGTCACCGGTTTGGAAGACCCAGGCGGCGGCCAGTTGGGCGACGTTCGAGGTGTCGACCTGGTCGAGCGCGCTATAGCGCCAGGCGCTGTTCTGGCCTCCGTATTCGGGCCAGTTTTCCTTGGTCGAGCCGTCCTGGGCGAGAAGGGCGGAACCGATGAGCAACGACAGAGTGAGCAATCGGGTCATAGCGAAATCAGCCTTTCAGGACTTGGATGCAGGCGAGGGCGAAGGCGGGGAGATCCTCGGGTTTGCGGGAGGTGACGAGATTGCCGTCGATGACGACTTCAGCGTCGACCCATTCGGCGCCCGCGTTAATCACGTCATCCTTGATGGCGAAAAAGCTGGTGGCCTTGCGGCCCTTCAACATGCCGTGGGCGGAACAGAGCACCCAGGGCCCGTGGCAGATGGCGGCAACCAATTTGCCTTGGGCGTTCATGCCGGCAACGAACTGGTTGGCCTTGGGATGGCGGCGGATGTGGTCCGGGGCGAAGCCGCCGGGCGCGATGACGCCGTCGAAATCGTCGGGACTGACCTCTTCGTAGCAGAGCTTGGCGACGCAGGGGTAGCCCAGTTTGCTGGGGTACGTTTTGCCGGCTTCGGCACCGACCGTGACCACTTCGACGCCCGCTTCCTGCAGGCGATAGAGCGGGTACCAGATCTCCATTTCCTGGTACATCTGGTCGACTAACATCGCGACGCGTTTGCCTTTCAGTTCCATAGTAGTTACTCCAAGTATCGTCCGGCCGCGTTGGAGCGGTCGAGTTTGCGAAAGTGATCGAGCAGAATTCGGGTGATGCCGGGGACCGGGCTTTCCGAGCCGAGGTAGGCACCGTAGACGGCAAGGGCAAAGGGTCGATTTTCCAGCCAGACGATGCCGAACTCGCACTTGACGCCATCGAGGGCGCCTGTCTTGGTGGCGGTGCGGACCGGGGCAACGGCCTTGCGGACGTCACCTTCCACGAGGCGCATAAAATCGAGGATCTCGCGGGAGGAGGTCGGGTCGAGCACCTTATTGCTATAGAGCATTTCGGCGAGACGCGCCATGTCGAGAGGGGTCGCAATGTTCTCGCGGTCGGCCCGGGCGGCGGGGAGATCGATCATCTTGCGGCGCAGGCGGATGCCCGGGAGGTTCATTTCGTCCATGCGGGTGTTGACGGCCGCCATGCCCCCGGCTAAGTCAATCAGCTTGTTGGTGGCTGAATTGTCGGAGTTCTGAATCATGATGGTGATCAGTTCGCGGACGGTGAGCGAGCCTGCACCCTGGACGGCCTTTTCGTAGGCACCGCTCGAGGGGACGACCTCCGCCTTCGTCACGGCGACGCGTTGGTCGTAGGAGAGTTTACCGGAGCGAATCAGGCGGGTGACCTCCACGAGCAAAGGAACCTTGATGGTGGACGCGGTGGGGAACCAGGTTTCGCAGTGATGGCAGAGTTGGCGTCCGGTCTTCAGATCGATGGCGGCGACTCCGGCGACCCCGTCGAAGCTGGAGTCGAAAGCAGCCAGGCGGGCGACGGTCTTGGCGGTAAGCAAGTCGACCACGGCGGCTTGTCCGAAAAGCGGAGCGGTAATAAAGATCAAACCAAGTGAGCGCAGCATACTCTGTCCGATTGTAAACTACGAGTCTATGCAGGATTTCGAAAAGCTTGGCGCCTTCTATCTGGGCAAGACCGACCAGGGTCTGCTCCTCCTCGATTCGAAGGATCTGGTGACCCACGCGGTCTGCGTGGGGATGACCGGTTCCGGCAAGACGGGGCTGTGCCTCGGACTGTTGGAAGAGGCGGCAATCGACGGGATCCCGGCGATCATCATCGACCCCAAAGGTGACCTAGCCAACCTGCTGTTGACCTTTCCGAACCTGGCTCCGGCGGATTTTCTGCCGTGGGTGAATGAGGACACCGCGCGGCAGAAGGGCGTTTCGAAGGAGCAGTTCGCGGCCGATACGGCGACGAAGTGGAAGGACGGCTTGGCGCAGTGGGGCCAGGACGGGGCGCGGATTCAGCGCATGCGGGACGCGGCCGATTTCACGATTTATACACCCGGGTCCAACGCCGGGGTGCCGGTCAGCGTTCTGCGTTCGTTCACGGTTCCTTCGGCGGCGATTCTGGAAGATCGAGAGGCACTGCGAGAACGGATCCAATCGACGGCGACAGCGCTGCTGTCGCTGCTGAACGTGACGGGCGACCCGATTCAGAGCCGTGAACACATTCTGCTATCGAAGCTGTTTGAGACGGCTTGGACCAACGGCAACGACCTGGACATCGCGACGCTGATTCAGCAGATTCAGAAGCCGCCGGTGAGCCGGATCGGGGTGATGGAACTCGAGTCGTTCTTCCCGGCGAAGGAACGATTTGAGCTGGCGATTTCGTTGAATAACCTGTTGGCTTCGCCGGGATTTGAGGCCTGGATGGAAGGGGTGCCGCTGGACATTTCGAGCCTGCTGTATACGCCGGCGGGCAAGCCCCGGATGGCCATATTTTCGATCGCCCACCTGTCAGACGCGGAGCGGATGTTCTTCGTGGCGCTGTTGCTGAACCAAGCCGTGAGTTGGATGCGGACGCTGCCGGGGACGACGAGTTTGCGGGCGCTGATCTACATGGACGAGATCTTCGGCTACTTCCCGCCGACGGCGAATCCGCCGTCGAAACTGCCGCTGCTGACGCTGCTCAAGCAGGCTCGAGCGTTTGGAATTGGGGTTGTGCTGTCGACGCAGAACCCGGTGGATCTCGATTATAAAGGCCTGGCGAATTGCGGCACTTGGCTGATCGGTCGATTGCAGACGGAACGGGATAAGCAGCGGCTGGTGGACGGGTTGCAGGGGGCGGCGGCGCAGTCCGGTTCGCAGATGAACCCGGCGGCGCTGGATCAACTCTTGTCGAGTCTGAAGGCTCGCATTTTCCTGATGTCGAACGTACATCGGGGCGGCCTGGAGGTGTTCGAATCCCGGTGGGCGCTGTCGTACCTGGCGGGCCCGCTGACGAAGGCGCAGATCAAGCAACTGAGCCATGCCAAGCCGGCCGAAGGCAGCGCTCCGCCGCCACCGCCGGTGGCCGTCGCGGCGCCGGCGGGTAATCCTCGGCCGGTGCTGCCACCCGAGATTGAACAACATTTTCTGCCGTTCCGCGGCACCGGAGAAGTGGCCTACCACCCGGTGCTGATGGGCGCGGCGAGCGTCCGATTTACCGACACCAAGACGAAGATCGACGTCACGCGGGACGTTCGGTTTCTGACGCCGCTGCAGGGTGGCCCGGTGCCGGTGGATTGGCAACAGGCCGAGGAGACTGACGTCGAGCCAACCGAGCTAGAGGCCGAACCGTCGGGGCCGGCGACGTACGAGAGTCTGCCCGAGGTCGCGGCCAAAGCGAAGTCCTATGCCGGTTGGAACAAGGACCTGGGCAACTGGCTGTTTGCGACGCAAAAGCTGGAGTTGTTTCGGAGTAACAACCTGAAGATGGTTTCCGAACCGGAGGAGTCCGAACGAGACTTCCGCATCCGTTTGAACGATTCGGCGCGGGTGGCGCGTGACGAAGCCGTCAGCGCGCTGCGGCAGAAGTATACGCCCAAGCTGAATCTGCTGGAAGAACGCATCCGCAAAGCACAGCAGGATATTCAGAAAGAGGAAGAGCAATCGTCGGCGGCCAAGGTGCAGACGGGCCTATCGATCGCGAGCGGCATTCTGGGCGCGTTCCTGGGTCGGGGCTTCAACAAGTCGACGGTGGGTGCAGTAGGTTCCGCTGCCCGCTCGTTTGGCAAGGCGAGCAAAGAGTCTAGCGACGTGGCGAGAGCGCAGGAGAACCTGCACGCGGCCGAGGAGCAGAAGGCGGAGATTGAACAGCAGTTGCAGGAAGAGGTTGCCAACATGCAGATGAAGTTCGATACCCTGAACGAGCCGTTGGAGACGATCAACATCGCCCCCAAGAAGACCAACATTACGGTGAAGTTTTTCTCGCTCTGCTGGCGGCCGGAATAGTTACGGGACCCACTCGCCGACGAAGATATTGAACTCAAAGCGGCTGGTCGTTTTCCAGGAACTGGAGAAGACCAGCTTTTTGCCGTCGGGTGAAAACTCCGGGAAGGAGGTGAACCCGCCGAACTGGGTGATGGGTTCGAGGCCGGTGCCGTCAACGTTGATTTGGTAGAGTTCGAAGTCGCGGCCGTCGCACTTGTGCAGGTTCGAGCTGAAGATGATCTTCTTGCCGTCCGGGGTGAAAGTGGGCGCGAAGTTGGCGCAGTTGTTGCTCGTGATCTGCTTGCCGTGGGAGCCATCGGCATCGCCCACCCAAAGCTCCATTTTCATGGGGGCGGTGAGGTTTTCCTTGAGCAGGGCGTCGTAGCGGGCCATGCCCTCGGGGGTGGTGGGATGGTTGGCGCGCCAGACGATTTTCTTGCCGTCACGGGAATATACGGCCCCTCCATCGTAGCCGCGGGACTTGGTCAACTGCTGCTTGGCCGAGCCGTCTGGCTTCATGCTCCAGAGGTCGAGATCGCCGGACTCCATCGACGTGTAGATGATGCGATTGGTTTTGTAGTTGACGGTAGCTTCGGCGTCGTAGCCGGGCATGGTGGTGAGCTTTTTGACGACCTTGCCGTTGAGGTCCGCGACGTAGAGTTCATAGCCGGGGAAGACGCCCCAGAGGTAGCCTTTGGAGCGATCGGGCGGGGGCGGGCACTTGGGGCTGGCTTCATGGGTGGAGCCGTAGACGACGTGTTTGTTGTCCCTCAGAAAGTACGCGCAGGTGGTGCGACCTTGGCCGGTGGAGATCATCTTCTGATCGCTACCGTCCGCGTTCATGACGAAGATCTGGTCGCATTCCAACTTGTCGCGAGTGGACTGGAAGCTGAGGCGTTTGCCGTCCGGTGACCAGTAGGCTTCGGCGTTTTGGCCTCCGCTCGTTAACTGCTTGATGTTGCGCAGATGCTTGGGATCTTGAGCCGCGGCGGTCGCGGCTAGAGCGAGGAGGAGTAGGGCTTTCATGAACGTCCTTCGTACAGGTTGCGCCCGGCCACCAGCGCCTTCATTTTGCCGTCGGCCACGCTGCGCTGCAGCATCCAGAAGCCGCAATCGGGATGGACGTAGGGGATCCGTTCGGCCCCGAGGAGTTTGACGGCGTGGTCGATACGGCGGGCGATGAGTTCCGGCGATTCGATCTGCGTGTCTTTGATGTCGATGACGCTGAGGCCAAGGCCGATCTTGGGGTCGAGGTCTTTAAACTGTTCGAGTTCGTCATAGCCGCGACGGGCAAATTCGAGAATGTAGTGGTTGGCATGCATGCCGTTGAGGAAGGGCATGAGATCCTTCCAGAAGCCTTTTTGCACGCTCTGGCCGCCGTAGTTGCCGAAGCAGATATGGACGCCGCGCACGCCTTTGATGCCGGCGAGGACTTCGTTCAAGGCCGGGAGGGCCCATTCGCGGTCTTCGGGATGGCCGCTGATGTTGGCTTCGTCGAT
Organism: Acidobacteriota bacterium; assembly: GCA_026394015.1. Lineage (GTDB taxonomy): Bacteria > Acidobacteriota > Terriglobia > Bryobacterales > Bryobacteraceae. The sequence goes on along the minus strand of JAPKZA010000452.1, from coordinate 14,614 downwards.
TTGGATGATTTCGGCGTCGATCATCTCCAGTTGCGCGCGCAGGACGCGGGCGATGGCCATGCAGAGTTCGTCGCGTTTCTTATAGTGCCGATCGGTGAGCACCTTGGTCAGCATGTGCGGACCGGTGCAGGTGAACTTGATTTTTGAGGTGGTGAGAGCCTTGGTGAAATCGTATTCGCGCTGCAGGTTCAGCAGGCCTTCGCCGACCGAGTCGAAGACGATGCCGGCCGGATCGGTGCGGTAGGACAACTGCGTGTCGGCGCGAAACTCCTTGATGTCGGTGACGGAAAACTTGGTACGGATGCCGGACATGCGGCTGATGAAATAGTCGATCATGCCGTTGGTTTCGGGGTGGCTGGGGTCGAAGCGGTTCAACTCGCCGTCGGCGACCACGTCGATGCCGGCGAGTTCCTGCGTCTTCAGTACGACCATGATCGCGTCACGGAGAGCGCCGCGGGAGGTGTTGTTGAAGAGCCATTGGGGGGTGGGATAGCTGCCGACCACAGTTGTCAGGATGGACATAAACCTTCATTGTATCTAGATGCACCTGTTTGCTCTGTTTGCCGCGGCCGCGCTTCAGTTTACGCCCCAGACGATTGCCACCGACCTGAAGGGGGGCTACCAGGTGATCGCCGTGGACATGAACAAAGACGGTAAGCCCGACCTGCTGGCCCTGGCGAGCGGGGTGTCGGAATTGGTCTGGTACGAGAATCCCGCGTGGCAGCGGCATGTGATCGTCAGCGACGTGAAGCGGATGATCAACGTCTGGCCGATGGATGTGGACAAAGACGGGGTTCCGGAGTTGCTGCTGGCTCATGCGTTTGAGAATGAGGCGGCGCGGTCAGTGGGGATCGTGAGCTATCTGCACTTCGACGGGAAGGGGTGGACGATGCGGGAGATTGACCGGCTGACGACGAGCCATCGACTGCGGAGCGCGAACGGCCTGTTCATCAATTCCCCGTTGACCGGGGCGAGTGCCGTGGCCCCGGAGTACCGCGATCACACGCCGCTGGTGGCTTATGCGCCGGGTGATTTTCAGCGACGGCAGATCAGCGTGGAAGACGAAGGGGTGGTGCACGGGATCTTCATCCACGATTGGAATCGGGATGGCCTGGACGACGTGTTGACAGCGAGCTTCAAGGGCATTTGGGTGAATCTGGCGCATCGCGACGGCACTTGGACCCGGCAGCAGATTTCGGCGGGTGACCCGGCACCGTGGCCGAAGAGCGGATCGAGCGATGTGACGGTGGGCCATCTGCGCAAGGAGCGATTTCTGGCGGCGATCGAGCCTTGGCACGGCAACCAAGTGAGCATTTATCGGTACCACCGGAAGGAGTGGCAGCGGCAGGTGATCGACGATTCGCTGACCGACGGCCATACGATTCATGCGGCTGATTTCGACGGCGATGGTCGGGATGAAATTTTGGTGGGAACGAGGCAGGGCGGACGGGGCGTATACCTGTACCGCGAACTGAAGGGCGCTTGGACGCGGCAGGTGATCAGTGAGGGCGTGGTGGCGGCGGCAGGCTGCGCAGTGGCGGACTTCAATGGGGATAAGAAGCCCGATATCGCGTGCATCGGCTCGACGACGGCGAACCTAGTACTCTGGTCTCAGAGATGATTCGCCGTTACGCTGAACTCTTCCCCGCTGACCTTGCCCCGGGCTGGCTCGCGATTTGCCCGTGGGGGGCGCTCGAATGGCACGGCGACCATTTGCCGCTCGGCCTGGACGGGATTGTGGCGGAGGGCTTTGCGGAACGGTTGGCCGAACGGACGGGCGGCGTTTTGCTGCCGACGACGTGGCTGCCCATTACGACGCTGCCGCATCGATGTTCCCTCACGTTTTCGACGAATTTGGTTCGGCAGGTGCTGGACGAACTGCTGGAGCAGTTACAGGCGGCGGGCGCAACAAAGGTTGCCTTGGTGACCGGGCACTATGCCCAGGGTCATGAGCTGGAATTCTACGCGGCCGCGGCGCGGTCGCCGCTGCCGGTTTTCGCGGCGACGCCACTGGAACCGTTAGAGGACGAAGCGTTCCTGGACCACGCCGGGCAGCACGAAACGGCGCAACTTCATTTGCTGCGGCCGGACCTGATTCGGCTCGATCAGATTTCCCCCGAGGTGATTTTGGGCGAGCCGCCGCATCCGCCGTTCGAAGGGGAAGCGCTATTTGCGCGGGCGTTGGACCGGTGGGAAGTTTTCCTAACAGAAGACCCTCGCCTGTTCTACAA
>JAPKZA010000452.1:0-12343 GCA_026394015.1 Acidobacteriota bacterium | reverse complement strand
TTATCTGAAATCGAACTGGGAGCAGGCGGCGGCCGACTGGTGGGCCGAACACCAAGCAAAATAGAGGTATGGAACTTCGTCCTTATTCGTCGCCCGACCATGCCGCTTGCGAAGCGCTGTGCGGGCCTTTTTCCGTGCCTGCCCACTTTGTCGTGATGGAGCACGAGGGCGCTGTGATCGGCTGCGGCGGCTACACTTCCGACGGCGAACTGGTTTTGGGCACGATTCGTCTCGACCTGCGGCGCCAGGGGCTGGGTCGTTTTTTACTGCTGGCTCGATTGCGGGAGGTCGCCAAGCTGCCGGGCGTTTCGTATGCTCGGCTGTGCGCGCCCGCCGAGTTCGCCGGGTTCTACGCAAAGCAAGGGTTCAAGCCGGCTGGAGCCGAGGGACAGATGCAGCTACGGCTCAATGTCTGTCCTTAGGTGACGCCTTCGCGTTCAGCGCTGAACGCTAGATAACTGCGGGACTTTAGGACGGCTCGAAGTCGGACGATGGCGTCGCGGACCTCTTCGAAGCTTGTGTAAATGGGGGCCAACCCGAAGCGGATCAGGTCTGGGGCGCGGAAGTCCGGAATGACTTGGTGCTGCTCGATTAAGGCCCGGGTGATCCGCCAGGCTTCGGGGTGGCGGATAGAGACGTGGGAGCCACGTAGGGCCGGATCGCGGGGCGTGACGACTTCGGTCGCGAAGGGGGCCAGGAGTTCGTCGTGAAGGGCGATCATGTACTCGGTGAGGGCGATCGATTTGGCCCTTAGTGCCGGGATTCCAGCTTCGATTGTGAGATCGAGGCCGGGCTCCATGGCGAGCAGGGAAAGGACCGGCGGGGTGCCGACGAGGAAGCGGTCGATGCCGGGGGCGGGCTCATAGTCGGGCGCGAAATCGAAGGGCCGGGCGTGGCCGAACCAGCCGCGAATGGGATTCGCCAGCTGGTTTTGGAGGTCTTCGCGGACGTAGAGGAAGGCCGGAGCGCCGGGTCCGCCGTTCAGATATTTGTAGGTACAGCCGACGGCGAGGGCGACCCGGCGCCGCGTAAGGTCGAGGGGAAGGACGCCAACGGCGTGGCTGAGGTCCCAGAGTTCGAAGCCACCGCGGTCGAAATCCGCCAAGGTCCCGCTGCGGAAATCGACGGCGTTAACAAGGCGGAGTTCCCCGTTTGTGCTCTGGCGGTCTCGGACGACGTAGAGGTCGGAAGGGAAATCGGTGGGGGCGGCGGCGACGGTTCGTCCGGCGGCTTCGACGAGTTTGAAGAGGTTGACGGAGGTGGAATCACAGACGACGACTTCGTGCGGCCGGGCTCCGATGATGGTGGCGACCTTGGCCCCGAGCCGCCGGGAGAGCGTGTACCAGCCTTCATTCCAGCCGCGAATCAGGCGTCGGCCCCACTGTTCTTCGATCGCGTCGTGGAGCAGCCCGATGGTCACTTTGGGCAGGCGGCCGAGCGAATTGCCATCCATGTACAGCATCGGTTCTTCGCCAAAAACGAACCGATCCCGAAAATGGCGCAACGGGTCTCGCCGATCGGCGGCGATGGCATAGTGGGCGGTCGCGATCAAAGTATCCATATACGCTACACTATCTTCTTGCAACCCCCGCGGGTAACAGTGGTAATCCCAACCCTCTCAGCAGACGATGCGCTATGGGACTGCGTGCGCTCGCTTGAACGGCAGACGTTTCGGCATTTTCAAACGGTGATCGTGGACAATAGCGGCCGGGGCTTGGTGCGGAGTGGGCCGGCGTCCTCGGCGGCGGTGCTGGAACCGCCCGCCAACGTTGGGTTTGGAGCGGCAATTAATTTGGGCGCGCGGGAGTATCCGAGCGAGTTTGTGGCGTGCTTGAACGATGACGCGGTGGCTGATCCGGAGTGGCTGCGGTCGCTGGTGGAAGCTCTGGACACCTTTCCGGAGGCCGGCATGGCGGCTAGCCATATTGAGCTGGACGAGTATGGTCGAGTGGATTCGGCAGGTTTGCGGATCGCGATTGACGGATCGAGCAAGCAGCGGACTGACCCTGGTGGGGCGGACGAGTGTCTGCTGCCGAGCGGCTGCGCGGCACTGTATCGCCTCGATTTATTTACCCGGCTGGGCGGGTTCGATGAATCGTTTTTTCTCTACTGCGAAGACACGGATTTGGGTCTGCGGGCGCGTTGGGCGGGATGGACGTGTCGGTACGTTCCCACGGCTCGGGTGCTTCACCGCTACTCCCATTCGGCGGGTCGGGCGTCGACGCTGAAGGCTTATTTGGTCGAGCGGAATCGGCTGCGGCTGGTGTGGAAATGCTTTCCGCTTCGTCGGCTGATCTTGGTTCCGGTGGCGGCGGCGACCCGTTATTTTCTGCACCTGATTGCATTGCTGGATGGACAGGGTGCCGCGGGCGAGTTCCGCGCGAGTGGGAACAATCCACTCCAATTGCCGCTGTTTGTGCTTCGGGCGCACTTCGACCTGCTCGTCTGGTTGCCGCGACTGCTGGCCGATCGTCGGCGGATCCGCCATTCGGCGCGACTGACGGCAGAGGAGTTTTGCGTGATTTTGGACCGGCATCAGATCTCCTTGGCGGAGGTGGCGGCGTCTTGATCAGACCCACTGAGCCGGAAGCGTTGATGATTCTGATCCCCGCCTATAACGAAGGCGGGTCCATCCGGCGGGTCGTCAACGAGGCGCGTAAGCTGGTGCCGGGAGTGCCGATTCTGGTGATTGACGACTGTTCGATGGACGACACGCGTACGGAGGCGATGACGGCAGGGGCGGACGTTATTTCGGTGCCGTACCATCTCGGTTTGGGGGGCTGTGTCCAGGCGGGTTATCGTTATGCTTACGACGCGGGTTTCCACTACGTGATTCGGATTGACGGCGACGGGCAGCACGATCCGAAGTTTATTCCAGTGCTGTTCGACAAGCTCCGCGAATCGCGGGTACAGATGGTGATTGGTTCGCGCTACCTGAACGGCAAGGTACCGGCGACGAGTTTCGCCCGCGGCGTAGGCATTTGGTTTTTCCGCCAGGTTCTTCGGCTGATCCTCGACAAAGAGGTTCATGATCCCACTTCGGGATTCGTGGGGGTGAGTCGGCAGGCGCTCGAAGTATTCGCGCGGAGTTTTCCGCTGGAGTATCCGGAGATTGAGGCGCTCGTCGTGCTGCAGCGCCGACAGTTTCGGTTCCAAGAAGTGCCCGTAGTGATGCGGCCCCGGATGGCCGGTCAAAGTACCATTACGGCCGTCCGGTCGTTCTACTACGTCCTGCACGTGCTTTTAGGCGTCGTCGTGAATATCCTGAAGTATGAGGGAAAGCGCCGCAAGGTGTAGGCTATGGATCGATTACTCAATATCGTCGCTGGGCTAAGCATTCTGCTGATCGGAATGGTCTTCTTTGCCATCCGTCGCGCCCATATCCGCGTCGAGTATTCGGTGAGTTGGCTCAGCGCGGCCCTGGTCATGCTGATCCTTTCCCAGTGGCAGTGGGCGTTGCTCCAATTTGCCCAGTTTTTGGGAGTGAACAATGCGCCGTTTGCCCTTCTGCTCATTATCCTCAGCCTGTTCGTCATCGTCTTTTTCCGCTTCTCCGTCATCATCAGCGACCTGAAGGACGCGAACATCGCGCTGACGCAGAAGCTGGCTATTATCGAATATCAACTGCAGCATGTCCAAGAAAAACACCCCCCCACCGACCCTTCCTAGTCCAGCGCCATGGTGGCCCGTGGCGACCGGTCTGCTTCTTCTGGCGTTCGCCCTGCTGGAGATTTATGGTCCGGCTCTCAATGGTCCGTTTCTTTTTGACGACCGCTACCTGCCGTTTCTAAGCCCCGGCTTCGCGGATAATCCACTGCGCGCCTGGGTGGTCGGGGTGCGACCGATGTTGATGGTGACTTACTGGATGAACACCCGGATGTTTGGTCTGGACCCGTATTGGTTTCACTTCATCAATCTGGTAATGCATGGCATCGCCGGGGCATGCGTTTGGCTGATCGCGATGAAGCTTTTGAACCATCGCGTTTTTGCGGCGTTTTGTACGCTCGTGTTTCTGGTGCACCCTCTACAGACCGAGGCCGTCGGCTATATCGCAGGTCGATCGGACGTGGCGGCCGGGATGTTTTTCTTCGCTACCTGGGCCGTGTTTTTGTATCGCCGGGATCAGGCGATCCGCGTGGGCGAGGTCTTCTTGATCATGGTGCTGTATGGCATGGCGGTGCTAACGAAGGAGCACACGATCGTGCTGGTCGCGGTGCTGCTGCTGACGGACTACTACTTCAACCCGGGATTTACGTTCGAGGGCATTCGGAAGAACTGGAAGCTGTACGTCGGCTTGTTGGTCGCGGCGATCGCTCCGGCGCTATTCCTGCTCCGGACGTTGCAGAACGCCGATTCGGCCGGGTTCAAGATGAAAGACCTGACCGCCTCCGACTACTTACTGACGCAGGTAAGGGCGCTTTGGGTCTACGCTCGATTGTTCTTTGCGCCGATTTCCCAGAATCTCGATTACGATATGCCGATTTCTCGAACACTTTGGGATTACGGGTCGTGGCTGAGTCTGTTGAGCTGGGTCGTTCTGGCTGGCATCGCCTGGGCCAAGCGCAAAGAGTGGCCGCTCGCTAGTTTCGGGTTCTTTCTGTTTTTGATTTTGCTGTCGCCGACCTCGTCGATCCTGCCAATCCGGGACGTGCTGGTGGAGCGCCGGATGTACATGTCGGTTTTCGCCCTGAGCCTGGTCGCGGTGGAGTTTCTTCGCCGGTGGAAGACGAGTACGACGGCACTCGCCGTGTTGACGGCGTTGATTGCACTGGGGCTGATGGCGGTAACGTATCAACGGAATGAGGTTTGGGGATCGGCGTTGGCGCTGTGGGGCGACGCGGCGGCGAAATCGCCCAACAAAGCTCGACCGCATTTCCAGCTGGCCTATGCCCACTACGAAAAAGGGCAGTGCGTGGAGGCGAGCCGCTCCTACGCTCGGGCGGCTGAGTTACAACCACCGGACGACCAGCTTTATGTCGACTGGGCGCTGGCACTGGATTGCGCGGGGCAATCCGCCCTGGCGCTAAGCCGGTTGGAAGATGCGAACAAGATCAAGCCGACGGCCCACAACTACGCCCTGATGGGCATGATTCGGGGCAAGGCGCGGCAGTACGAAGAAGGGCTTGCGGCCCTGGCCGAGGCCGAAAAGCTGGACCCTCGTTTCGCCATGTTGTTTGCTTACCGCGCCAATATCTATCTCGCCCGCGGCGAATACGACCAGGCGATCGCGTCGTTTAAACAGGCGCTGTCGATTGAACCCGAACTCGGCCCGGCGATCCAGGGTCTGCGCAACGCCACCAACGCCAAGGCCAAGGCTGATGCGAATCGGCGTTAACGCCCTGTTCATGATCCCGGGCGAGGTGGGCGGCACGGAGATCTATCTTCGCAACCTGCTGGCCGCGTTTGCCGCCGAACCGGACGACCACGAGTACATCCTGTTCACCAATCGCGAGACGGGCGCGAGCCTGGCGCCACCCGACGATGCTCGTTTTCAATCGTGGCCCCAACCGATCGCCGGGCGCTTTCGACCCGGTCGCATCCTATGGGAGCAGTTGGTGATGTCGACCGGAGACTGCGACATTCTGTTGAACCCGGGATTCACATCGCCGTACTTCGCCCGTTGCCCCCAACTGACGTGGCTCCACGATCTGCAGCACAAGCGCCATCCGGAATATTTTAAGTTTGCCGACTTGTTGGCGTGGCAGTTTTTGGTGTGGGCTTCCGCCCGCCGATCGACGGAATTGCTGACGCTCAGCGAGAGTTCGCGGGAGGACATCCACCGCTTCTACGGGGTGCCGATGGACCGGATCCACATCGCCGCGCCGGGCGTGGGCGAAGTGTTCCCGGCCATTCACGCGCAGCGGAACGAACCCATCGTGCTTTGCGTTTCGACGCTGCATCCGCACAAGGGAATTGAGACGTTCCGAGTTTCGGCTTGTGCTGGCAGGCATGAAAGGCTTTCACACACAGGTCATCGAAGCCAAGGCGGGCGAGGGCGTCGAGATCACCGGTTGGCTCGACCGCGAGGACTTGTACGACCTGTATCGCCGGGCCAGTCTGTTTGTGTTTCCGTCTACATTTGAAGGCTTCGGCATGCCGATTCTGGAGGCGATGGCCTCTGGCCTGCCGACCATTTGCACGAATGCCCGGCCGATGTCCGACGTCAGCGGGGACGGGGCGTTGCACTTCGAATCGGGAAACGCGGCGGATCTGGCGCGACAGATGGAACGGGCGTTGACCGAACCCGGGCTGATCGAAAAAGGAAAGCGGCGCGCCGCCGAGTTCACTTGGCAGCGCACCGCTCGAACCGTTCTCGACTTGGCTACCGCAGCAAATCTTCGAGCTGTATCTTTGCGTCGGTCTTCGCGTCGCGGTACTTGATGATGACCGGGGTGTAGATGGAAATGCCCCAGTCCTTGCCGGGCCCGCTCGTGACGGCTCGCGAACCGGCGACGACGACGGCACCGGCCGGGATGACCAGCGGCTCGTCATCGGTGGCTTTGATCACCGTCCCGTTGACCAAGTCATAGACCGGGGTGGAGCGGTTCAGGATGGTCCCGGTGCCGAGCACCGCCCGCGACTTGACCACCGTGCCTTCGTAGACGCCGCAGTTGCCGCCGCAGAGCACGTCGTCCTCAATGATCACCGGAAGGGCCCCCACGGGCTCCAGGACGCCGCCAATCTGCACCGCGGCCGAAAGGTGCACTCGGGCCCCAATCTGGGCGCAGGAACCCACCAGGACGTGGGAATCGACCATCGTACCCTCGCCGACATAGGCTCCGACGTTGATATACATAGGGGGCATGCAGGTGACCGACCGACCGATGTAGCATCCGTCACGCACGCTGGATCCGCCGGGGACGATCCGGATGCCCGCATCAGCCGGGAACTGGCGCACGGGGTAGGTCGCTTTATCCATGAACGGCTGGCGCTGCGCGTCGATCGACATGTCAACGATGGAGCCGAGCCGGAAGCCAAGCAAAATGCCTTTCTTCACCCAGGCGTTGACGCTCCAGCCTGTGGCCGTGGATGGGTCCGGCGAAGCGCTGCGGATCTCGCCCGCATTCAACGCCGCCTTGAACTCGCCAAAGAGTTTCCAGTGCTCTTCCCGGTAGCCTCCGGCGGGCTTATTGTCAAACGCGTCTTCAATTCTTGCTTGCAAGGAACTCCTCCCAAATCGCATCTAATTTCGCCATCGTTACGGCCAAGGGCGGGCACATCGGCAGCCGCCAAACCGGCTGCAATAAGCCCATTTTCGCCATCAGGTACTTTACTGGAATCGGATTCGACTCGACAAAATTGGCATCCATTACGGGTAGCCACTGGCGCTGCAACGCCCGGGCTCCAGCGTAATCGCCTTCCCGCGCTTTCCGTGCCAACTCGGTCATTTCGCCCGGAATTTGGTTCGAAACGACCGAGATGATTCCTTTGCCGCCGAGCGCCGTCAGCGGGATGGTGATGGCATCATCGCCACTCAGGACGTGAAAGCTGTCGGGCACTTCTTGCACGACCTTGGCCATTTGGCTGATGTTGCCGGAGGCCTCTTTCACCGCGACGATGTTGTCGATGGCGGCTAGCCGTTTGAGGGTCGCGGGCTCGACGTTTACGCCCGTGCGCCCGGCCACGCTGTAGATGACGATGGGCGTTTTTACGGCAGCGGCAATCGCGGCGTAGTGCTGGTAGAGGCCTTCCTGCGTGGGGCGATTATAGTAGGGGGTCACCGATAGGAGCCCATCAACGCCCATGGCTTCGAGCTCTTTCGACAGGGCGATCACTTCGGCGGTGTTGTAGCCGCCCGCGCCGCCGATCACCGGGACCTTACCCTTAGCCTCTTCGAGCGTAATCTCCACCACCCGCAGATGCTCCTGGTGCGTCAGCGTCGGCGATTCACCGGTGGTGCCGCAGGGCACGAGAAAGTCAATACCCTGGCGGATTTGCCGCTGGACCAACGCGCGGAGCGTGGGTTCGTCCAGCGACTGATCCTGCTGAAAAGGGGTTACGATGGCGGTGCCACAACCGATAAACATGGGTCTTTACCTCGCTCCGAATAAAATTTCTGAAAACTCGTAGAAGCCTTTTTTGCCGACGATCCAGTTGGCGGCCTGCAGAGCGCCGCGGGCAAAGCCTTCGCGACTTCGTGCCGTATGGCGCAGAGTGATCGTGTCGGCGGCCGAATCGAAGCCGATCTCGTGCGTCCCTGGCACGCGCCCGGCGCGGTTCGAACTGACATCGATCGGGCGTGGGTAGCCGGCCGTCTTCATCTCTTCGACCAGCTTCAGCAGGGTGCCTGAAGGCGCATCTTTCTTTTCGTCATGATGAATCTCCCAGGCGTAGGCCCCGTAATCGGGCTGCGTACTGAGGAGCTTGGCCGCTTCGTGAATCAGCTTGAAAAACACGTTGACGCCGACCGAATAGTTCGGCGACCAGAGGACGGGGCTCGCGTGCTTTTCGCTGGCGGCGCGGACGCGATGCATGTCGTCGAGCCAGCCCGTGGTGCCGATCACCACCGGGACGCCGAGGGCGGTCAGCGCCTCGACATTACCGACGGTGGCACCGGGAACGGAGAACTCGATCGCGACGTCAATGCCTGCGAAGTTCTCGGCGGTTAGGCCTTCGAAATTCGCGTTGTTGTGCTCGTCTAGAATCAGGCCGACCTGGAGGCCATACTCGGGCGCGAGCACCTCCAACATCTTGCCCATCTTGCCGTAACCAATCAATGCCAGCTTCATTCAAACACCTTTTCATCGAGCGTTGCGAAGAACTCGCCGTGCAGCGCGGCCACGGCCGCGGGCAGCGCGCTATCGTCGACCACCACACTTAAATTCAGCAGGGACGCGCCCTGGCTGATCATATGCAAATTCGTTTCCCGCAGCGCGCCGAACGCCGTCGCCGCCACCCCAGGGGTTGCCTTGATCCCTTCTCCGACCAGGCAAATGATCGACAGATCCCGATGGACGGTAACTTCGGCAATCCTTGAAATCTCGGCCACGATGGCGTCGAGATGTTCGGTGTTGTCGATCGTGAGGGAGACCGAAACCTCGGACGTAGAAACCATGTCGACGGGGGTCGCATAGCGATTGAAGGTCTCGAAAATACGGAGCAGGAAGCCGTGGGCCATCAACATGCGCAGCGATTGAATGTTGACGAGGGTGATGCCGCGCTTGCAGGCGATGGACTTGACGACGTTCGCGCAGGGGACGGCTTCGGAGACGATTCGGGTGCCGGGCGAGCCTGGGTTTCGGGAGTTCAAGATCAGCACCGGGATGTTCTTTTCGACCGCTGGTACGACGGTGGCCGGATGCAACACTTTTGCGCCGAAATAGGCGAGTTCGGCGGCTTCGGCAAAGCTGATCACCTTGACCCGATGGCCGCCGGGCAGAATCCGCGGATCGCAGGTCAACATGCCGTCGACGTCGGTCCAAATTTGGATTTCGCTGGCTCCGATGCCAGCGCCGAAAATGGCGGCGGAAAAGTCGGAACCGCCGCGGCCGAGGGTCGTGGTGAAGCCGTCCTGGGTCGATCCGATGAACCCACCGAGTACGACGACTTTCCCCATCTCGGCGAGGGGCACGAGAAGGCTCGCGCACTTGGCATAGGTCCGCGGATAGAGGGGCGCGGCCTGGGTGTGGCGACGATCGGTGACCAACACTTCGCGCGCGTCCACGTGCACACTCGCAATTCCTAATTGCTCAAAAGCCACCGCGACAATCTTCGACGACAGCCGTTCGCCGTAACTCGAAATCAGGTCGACATACTGCGCCGGAAATTCGGCGATCTGGGTCAACTCATCGAGGAAGGCGCCCAATTCCTGGAAATGGAGCTCGACGAATCCGCGTAGGGATTCGTGCGCCTCCCCAAGGGTAAAAGCGAGCAACGAATCAAGCTCCGCCTGGGCTGCTTCCCGCTTGCCCTTGACGGCTAATTCGGCGGCGGCGAGCAGGCGGTTCGTGGTCTTGCCCATGGCCGAAACGACGACCACGGGCTTCTCGAGGAGGCGCTCGCGAACGATCTCAGCGACGCGGGCAATGGCGACAGCGGATTCAACCGAGGACCCGCCAAACTTCATCACAATCATCTATGCGAGCCCTGCCAAGAGTTGGGTCACCAAGGTTTGGTAATGATCGACGGCGGCGAGCAACTCGGCCTTGGGCACCCGCTCTTCGCTCGTGTGGGCGACGTGGATGGTCCCCGGGCCAAACAGCAGCGGCTCGCCCCAGGCTCCGCCGAAGGCCGGAATGTCGGTGGTGTAGGCGACGACGGTGGTCGGGAAGCCGGGGACGGGCTTCAAGTGAACAGCCGGAATACAGAGGATTTCGCGGGCTTCGACCAAGCCTTCACACGCGGCAACCACGGCGGCGCGAAGTTCGGTGGGGTCGTCGACGAGCCGAAAGAAAACGTCGGCGCGGGCGGCATCGGGAATCACGTTGGGCGCGCGGCCGCCGCTGAGCGTGCCGATGTTGAGAGTGCAGGGGCCGAGAATGGGATGGGAGGGAAGCTCGATTTTACGGACGCGTTCGAGAGCGTCGAGGAGTTTGTTAATCGCCGATTCGCCGAGTTCAGGATAGGCGCTATGGGCCATACGACCGCTGGCATGGAGTTCATAGCGCAAGGCACCCTTTGAGCCGAGCGCCAGTTGGCAGGACGTGGGTTCGCCGTTGATGACATACCGCGATCCGCGGGGGTGGTTCGCCATGAAATACGCCCCGGCCGAGTTCCGCTCCTCGCCAACAACAAAAAGCAGACCGAAGTTCCGAGTACCCTTGGCGAGCAGGCCTTCGGCGGCCTTAATCATCGCGGCAAGCAGGCCCTTCACGTCGCAAGCGCCGCGGCCCCAGATGAACTCGTCGTCTTCCCGGGAAGGGAAAAACGGGGGCACCGTATCGGTATGCGTCGATAGGGTGACGAGCGGTTCGCCGAAGGTGACCAGAAGGTTCGACCGATTGGGCTCGACCTCAATGAGTTCGAGGGTACCGTCATACTGTTCGACCAGCGGGCGCAGATAAGCGGCTAAATACTCGACGTGAGGTGCCTCGTTGCCGGTGATCGACTCTATGTCTACCAGCGCGCGCGTGAGTTCAAAAACATGCATAGATTTTGGTGGTGGGGAGGGAGAGCGGGAGGGAAGAAGGCGGACCTTCCTCTCTAGCCCTCCACTCGAAAGTTCATCCGGCATTGCACCGGCTCTTCAAGTGACAGTGGACTGGCTTTCGCCCGCGTCCCCCAACAAAGTCGCTGCTCACCGGCGGGTCTTCGTTTCGGCAATGGTCCCTGAGCAGATCGCTCCCGGTGAGGGGAAAAACAGCGATCTCTCGTGGCCAATGCGCCTCTACAGAGTTCTTCCAGAGTAACGGAGCGGGCTAGCCGCCGTCAATGCTCCGCTGCCCAAACAGGACCGCGCTCGGTGGCGTCACTCCATCGTGAATGGGATCAATCGCATGGCTGGTCGCCTTCGGAGAGCACTTTCCGGCGATCGTGCGGGAAGCCCATCGAGTGATGGGGTGCCAGTCGGCGGCGAGGGATATTGCGACCGAAGCCTTTGCGAAGCTGTTTCGGGATCAGGGGCGGATTGAAAATCCGGTCGGCTGGCTGAAGCGGATCGGTCTCGATCATCTGCGCTCGGCCAGACGGCGGGGACGCCGCGCTATGGGGCCTTCGAGTCCCCGCACCGCTCGTGAGTCTCCAGAGGCGGCGCGGCAACTGAGCGAGGAGCCGCAAAAGTCTCGCCCACCTTTGGCGGAAATGCAGACGAGAGAAATCGAGATACGGCTAGCACACGGCGATGTGGCCAGTGATCTGGAAATCGCCATGGAAATGCGGTTTCACCCCCCGTCGGTCTGGTCGATGATCTCCAGGGCGTTGCATCGCTGCTCTAGCAAAGCCGCGGACGCTGGCGGAGCCTGTCTCAGCGGACAACGAAAGGGTGGAGCGGGCTTGGGCCAAGTGATGTCATTGCAGCGGCGGCGAACATTCTGGAGCTCGACCTGTTGTGCCCGACCGGGCTCGCGTTGGCTGAAGACGTCTGGACCAGGCTGATCCTGCGGCAGACGGTCGCGGTGGCATTGGAACGGGAGGGGGCGAAGGCGAAACTTTTGCGGCCCAACGTCTTTCCGTTTACGGTGCCCGATCGGGCTGCGCGACGCCGGGCCGATTCGCCGTTCGCGGCGTCGGCGCTGGCCGGCTTTCCCGTGCGCACCTTGCAGTCTCCTTTGCTGCCGCACACTCCTCGATTTGTCATCGAGCAGGTTACCGTCCAGGAGCGCGTTTTCGATCTGGCCGAAGCCAAGGCCGACCTGAAGGCGTTGGGGCGCGCGGAACCCGAGTGGCCCGCTGGGATTAACGGGGC
>JAPKZA010000141.1:883-2775 GCA_026394015.1 Acidobacteriota bacterium | reverse complement strand
CTGGCACCCTCGCCCTCACCATCACCCCCGGCCTAGCCTGGAGCGCCACTGCGTCTTCCGAAGAGGAATGGCTCCAAGTCAACCCGTCCACTGGCACTGGCAACACAACTCTCTCTTACTCCTATTTCCCCAACCCCTCCACCACCGCCCGCACCGCCACCATCCGCGCCGCCGGCCAGACCGTTACCCTCACCCAGTCCGCCGCGCCGCCTGAAGTGCTCCCCCCCTTCACCTTTGGCACTCCCCCGCTCACCGGGCCCGGCACCCGCGACACCGGCCCGCTTTACTCCGTAGCCGCCGATTCCAAACACGTTTACCGCTTCACCCACCCCGCTGGCTTCGCCAGCCTCAACGTAGTGAACGTTCTCATCAACACCGCTCTTGACGGCGGTAGCGCCTGTTATATCGCCTACTCCCGCCCCGCCGGTGTACTTTATTTGGTTGACGACGCCGGCCCCGACGCCGGTCTCACGGCCCTCACCCTCGGCTCGAACGCCACAGTCTCCAACTCCCAGTGCACCATCCACGGAGCGGACTCTTCTGCCGTCGGCAGTGGCAACCATTTAACGCTCACTCTCCGCATCGAGTTCAAACCGGCCTTTGCGGGCTATCGCGTCGCCTATCTCGCCGCACGCGACAACTCAGGGGGCAACTCCGGTTGGATCACGCACGGAGGCATCGCCATCCCGGACCTCCCAGCGACATTTCCGCGGTCTGGCCCCATACAGCCCTCCTCGGGCCAAGCCATGCAACCCTTCATCCGTTTCTCCTATCAGCACGAGGGCGCGACCAACAACCTCGGGACCGCGTGGGTCTTGATGGGGACCGCTGTCGATGCGCGCAACGCTTGTTACGTCGCTTACTTCGCCCCGGGCAAGTTACTGTTGCTACTCCCCGACGACGGAGATGCCAGCAAAGCGACCTCGATGCCCATTCCAAGTAACGGCTCCCTCCAGAACTCGCAATGCACGATTTTCGGTCAGATGACGAGTCTCGTCTCCGGCCAGGGTGAGTTGGCATTTTCTCTCAACATACTCTTCAACGCGGCTTTCCAGCACAAGCAATTCGGCATCTGGACCGCCACGCAAACGCTAGCCACCCCCGGCAACCCGGCGAAAACGAGCCCCTGGACCATCGTCGGAGGCTGGAACCCCACCCGCGTCGGCTTCTAACTAAATCCGCGCCTGCGGCCCTCGACAGTCGTGGCCCAAACGGGGCGAAGTTACGAATGCGCCGCCATCCGCAAGTTCCCCCTTCTCCAATCGTGTAGACTGAGAAGTAACGGTTATAATGCTGCCATCACCCAGCGGCGAGCGCGTGGATGAAGCCGGCAGGGGCGATCAATTTCGCTCCCTCCACACCCGCCTCGGCCGGATTAAAGGCCGAATGTTTCCACCGGGAGTCAAATTAGGTATGCCAGAGATCACCGATGTTATCGCCCAGTCCATCTCCGCCATCCTTTTTGCGGGGTACGGATTCCACGCTCTCCTATCGGATAGCATGGTGGCGGAATTTAAGCGCTACGGTCTAGCCCGTTTCCGCGCGCTCACCGGAGCTCTCCAGGTTCTAGGCAGCCTCGTAATCGTTGCGGGACAGTTTTATCACCCCGCGCTCCTCCTTGCCGCTGCTGGTTTGACGGCGATGATGATTCTTGGGGTCATCACCCGCGTCCGCATCAGAGATCCGCTGGTCGCCGCTCTCCCCGCCTTTAGCCTTGGCGTCTTGAACGGCTACATCTTCGTGTCGGCTCTTTAAGCCGAATCAGCCCCGCATGCCCCACCCGATGAGCAGGCAGAGCGTGAGCATAACCACGGCGGGAACGGACTTTTTCCAGGGGTCTCCGATCTTCATGTGCATCGCCAGCGCCCCCACCATCAGAATGCCAACGACCA
>JAPKZA010000141.1:0-791 GCA_026394015.1 Acidobacteriota bacterium | reverse complement strand
TCGAACGGGCTTGGCCTCCGCGGTAGGCCGTGCCCTTGCCGTAGCGAATCAGCCATACATTCAAGAGGCCCAGGGCGACGACGATCTGAAGAATGGCGATTGGAATATTCATCTTGTTCTCTTACTCGGTAGAAATGCTACCGAACCAACTATGCCCAATGTATCACTCCCTTGCGGACGGCTTGGGTATTCTTCGAACGCCCAATGATTTGGCATGGCGTCCGACCCACGACGTTCCGTTTTCCCGATCCGCCTACCAACCCCACCCCTACGATCTGTGCCAGGCAGCGCGATGTACGATGAAGGAACGGCCACCGTCATCGAATCGTCGTTGGTAAAGGAATAAACCTCATGGCACTCGATCTCAAACAAGAGCTCCAGCAAGCGCACGCCTTACTCGATCCGCTTCCTCCCGCCAAACTCCGCGCGCTCCGCTCTTTGCTCGAAGTCATGATCGACGACGACGAGGAACTCACTGAGGAAGACCGCCGCCCCCTGCAGACCAGCTTGGATTCAATCGAAAAGCACGGCACGGTTTCCATCGAAGAAGTCCTCGCCGATTTCGGCCTCAGCATGGAACAGATCCGTGGCGATGTCTTGGCTCAGCGTGAAGATGAGGATGTGAAGGTGGCGTTAGAGGGAAGATTCCACCCTGCGGGCGGGGATTTTCAAGGCATCAGGGTCTATCGACCCGATGTGGCGAATTACGGGTGGTGCAGTGCATGCACCACCCTTGTTTTTCATCGTTTCGATGAGCCCATCCGGCTATCCCTCGGCTAAGTTGCGTCCCC
>JAPKZA010000352.1 GCA_026394015.1 Acidobacteriota bacterium | reverse complement strand
TTCGGGGAGGATTTCGCGGAGGAGGTTGAGGGATTCGGCGTCGAAGTACTCGAGCATGCGGAGTTGGGGGACGGAGCGGAAGGCTTCGACGGCGGCGAGGGCGGCGGGTTCGGAATCGAAGAAGAGAACGCCGGAGAGGAGGACGGGGGGGAGGGGGAGGAGTTGGACGGTGGCTTCGAGGAGGATGGCGAGGGTGCCTTCGGAGCCGATGAGGAGGTCGATCCAGTCCATGCCGGGGCTAAGGGGGTAGCCGGCTTGGAGTTTGGTGGTGGCGGGGAGGGCGATTTTGGGGACGGGGAAATCGATGGGTTCGCCGCGGTGGAATTCGCGGACGGTGCCGTCCATGAAGGCGGCGCGGAGGGAGAGGACGTGGCGGCGGGTGGAGCCGAAGCGGAAGGAGCGGGAGCCGGAGGCGTTGGTGGAGAAGGTGCCGCCGAGGGAGGCGCCGTTATAGGTGGGATCGGGGGCGTAGAACTGCTTCGAGGCTTTGGCGGCGGCTTGGAGATCGGAGAGGAGGAGGCCGGCACCGACGCGGGCGGAGCGGGAGGAGATGTCGCAGCGGTTGAATTTGGCAAGGCTGAGGGCGGTGCCGGAGAGGGGGATGGCACCGCCGGTGACGCCGGAGAGGGCTCCGACGATCGTGATGGGAGCGGAGTTGGATTGCAGGAAGGCGACGAGTTCGCCTTCCGTGGAGGGGGTGAAGAGTTGGGCGGCTTCTCCTTTGAAGCCGGAAGCGTCTTCGAGAAACATCAGACCTCTAGGATCACCGGCATGATGAGGGGGCGGCGCTGGGTTTCTTTGGCGAGATAGCGTTTGAGGTCAGCGCGGATTTTTTCCTGCATGACGCCGACGTCGGAACGCTCTTCGGCGCTGGAGGTTTCTAAAGTTCTGGCCAGTACGGAGCGGGCTCCGGCGATCAGTTCTTTGTTATCCTCTGCGATGAAGCCACGGGTGATGATTTCGGCGCGGCCTTCGAGCTTGCCGGTCAGTTTGTCAATCGCAATGATAGGCAGGACGAAGCCGTCTTCGGCGAGATGGCGGCGGTCGCGGATGACGAGATCCTCGACGACGTCGTCAAGGGAACCGGAATCGATGCAGACGCGGCCGACGGCGACGCGTTCGCCGTAGCGGGCACCCTTGGAGTCGATGACGAGGGACTCGCCGGTCTCCATGAGGAAGGACTGTTGGAGGCCCTGATCCTTGAGGCCGTTGGCGAGTTCGATGTGCTTGCGGAGCTGCCAATATTCGCCGTGGAGGGGGACGAAGTATTTGGGGCGGACGAGGTTTAAGAGTAGCTTGAGCTCTTCGGAGGAGCCGTGGCCGGAAACATGGATAGAGGGAGTCTGGTTTCCGAAATAGATGTTAGCGTTGCGCCGGGCGAGGTGGTTAATGACCCGCATGATGGGTTTTTCGTTGCCGGGGATGATGCGGGAGGAGAAGATGACGGTGTCGCCTTTCTCGATCTTCATGCTTTTGTGGCTGTCGCAGGAGACGCGCGAGAGGGCGGACATGGGCTCGCCCTGGGTCCCGGAGACGAGGACCAGCGTTTTATCGGGCTGGTTGAGCATGATGTCCTGCGGGCGGAGCAGGATGCTGTCCGGGATGCGCAGGAGGCCGAGGGAGTGGGCGATTTCCGTCGTCGAGAGCATGCTACGGCCGAGGAGGCCGACTTTACGGCCAGTGGCGGCCGCGATGTCGAGGACCATCTGGAGGCGATGCGTGGAACTGGAGAAGCAGGAGACGATGACGCGGCGATCGGCGTTGCGGACGAGTTCTTCGATGCCGGGACGGACGGTTTTTTCGGAGGGGGTAAAGCCGGGCCGGTCGACGTTGGTCGAGTCGGACATAAGGAGGAGGACGCCGCGTTTGCCGTATTCAGCGAACTTGTGGAGGTCGAAGGGTTGGTTATCGAGGGGGGAGAGGTCGATTTTGAAGTCGCCGGTGTGGATGATGACGCCGATGGGGGTGGTGATGGCGATGGCGACGCAGGCGGAGACGGAGTGGGTGACGTGGATGAACTCGATTTCGAACGGGCCGAGTTTGATTTTGTCGTTGGCTTTGATGGTGCGGAGGTCGGCGTCGATTTTGTGTTCTTCGAGGCGTCGTTCGACGAGGGCGAGGGTGAGGGCGGTGCCGTAGATGGGCATGTCGACCTCGGAGAGAAGGAAGGGGATGCCGCCGATGTGGTCTTCGTGTCCGTGGGTGAGGACGAGACCGCGGACAAACTTTTTATTTTCCTTGAGATAGGCGAAATCTGGGGTGACGATGTCGACACCGAGGAGTTCGGCGTCGGGGAACATCATGCCGGCGTCAACGACGATGATGTCATCCCCGTAGCGGAAGGCCATGGAGTTCATGCCGAACTCGCCGAGGCCGCCGAGAGGGATTACTTGCAATTTACGATCTGACATATTTTAGTTAGCTTGTTCCAGAGTAGCACCCTGGGTTCGGACGGTGTTCTCATCGGCCTGGAAGCGGGCGGTGCTTTGGGTTGGGGCAGCCGCGGCGGCCCTGTTGTTGGGAGGCCGTACGGGCGACGGTTGGGTTGCCCGGGTCGCGGGGTGGGCGAGAATGCTGCCTGGTGTTTTATGGAACGAAGCTAGAGCGGCGGCGAGCTAGACCTTCCGCGAACCGGGTTGAACCGAGGAGCGAAGCCGGGTCGGCGACGGTTGCGTTGCCCGGGTCGCGGGGTGGGCCAGAATGCTGGCCTGTGTTTTACGGAACGAAGCCAATGCGGCGACGGGCTAGACCTACGGCGAACTGGGTTGACGACGGTTTAGTTGCCCGGGTCGCGCGGTGGGCCAGAATGCTGGCCGGGGTTTTAGGGAACGA
>JAPKZA010000184.1 GCA_026394015.1 Acidobacteriota bacterium | reverse complement strand
GGAGGGGATGGGGCGGCTGCAAACGACGTGGCTGACGACGGCGCTGCGGGGGCGGGACCAGTTACGGTATCGGGTGGCGTTTGCGTTGCATTCGATGATCGTGGTTTCGGCGATTGACTTGGGGGAGCATCGGCAGTATGTGCCGTACTTACGAATACTGCATGAGGAGGCGTTTGGGAGTTATCGGCAACTGATGGGGCGGGTGACGTTGAATCCGGCGATGGGCCGGTATCTGAACATGATGAACAACGCCAAGGCGAACGTCGCGCGGAACACGGTGGCGAACGAGAACTATGCGCGGGAGTTGCTGCAGCTGTTTACGTTGGGATTGGTGGAGTTGAACATCGACGGGACGCCAAAGGCGGGGAACCCGGCGACCTATAACGAGGGTCATGTGGCGCAGTTGGCGAAGGTGTTTACCGGCTGGACGGCGGCCCCCCTGCCCGGGGCGCTGCCGCGGTTTTGGTCGTCGGAGAACTGGGGCGAACCGATGGTGGCGATTGAGGCTGAGCATGACGCGGCGCAGAAGCAGATCCTGCCGAATGTGACGCTGCCGGCGGGCCTTTCGGCTGCCGATGACATGAATGTGGCGTTGGAGGCGATCTTCAATCATCCGAATCTTGGACCGTTTGTTTCGTATCGGCTGATTCAGCGGCTGGTGACATCGAGCCCTTCTCCGGCATATGTGGCGCGGGTGGCGCGGGTGTTTAACAGCAATAGCCGGGGGGTGCGCGGGGATATGAAGTCGGTGGTGGAGGCGATTTTGATGGACTCCGAGGCGGGAACGCAGGCGGGGCCGACGGTGGATTTGCCGAGTGACCAAGGTACGTTTCGTGAGCCGTTACTTTTGACGCTGCAGACGATGCGGGCGCTGGATATGCAATCGACAGGGGCGTTGGCGAATACGATTAACGGGTTGGGGCAGAATCTGTTTTACCCGGGGAGCGTGTTCAGTTACTTTTCGCCATTTTCGGAGCCGGGGCCGGAGTTTCAAACGTTGAACGCGACGACGGCGTTGAACACCGTGAATCTGATGTATCGGTTGAAGAGTAATGGGATGGGGTCTTCGGCGGTGATGGATTTGGCACCGTGGGACCAGTTGGCGACAAACCCGGATGCACTGGTGACGGCGGCGGCGAATGCGTTGGCGCGAGGGGTCTTGCCGGCGAATGTGCGTTCGTTGATTTTGCAGGCGGTGGGGGTGCAGCCGAGTAATCGCATGAAGGCGATTACGGCGTTGTATCTGGTGGCGGCGAGTCCGAACGTGTTAGTGAAGCGTTAAAGCGCAAAGGAACAAAAATGGCACAATCAGCAGCGGGTCGACATACGGGATTGCTGGGCAATCGGCGGGCTTTTTTGAAGATGGGAGGGCGGGCGGTGGCGAGCCTGGGGACGGCGGCGGCGGTGGGGCAATTGGGGCTGATGAACTCGTTTGCGCAGAGTTCGGGGAGTGACTATAAGGCCCTGGTGTGTCTGTTTATGTTCGGGGGCAATGACGCCAATGACACGCTGATTCCGACGTCAGATGTGGGCTATACGCAGTATGCGGGCATTCGGAAGACGGCGGCGATTGCGCGGGACCAGGTGTTGGCGGCAGCGGTGCAGGGGGATCAGACGTTTGGTTTGCATCCTTCGATGGGGGGGATCCGGAGTTTGTTTCTAGAAGGGAAGGCGGCGGCGGTCGCCAATGTAGGGATGTTAGTTCGGCCGGTAACACGGGCGGAGTATTTAGCGAATTTGAAGGCGGTGCCGAGTAACTTGTTCTCGCATTCCGACCAGCAGGTGCAGTGGCAGAGCGGGACGCCGCGAGGGAGCGCGCCGACGGGATGGGCGGGGCGGGTGGCGGATAAGGTGCGCGCGATGAATGCGCCGTCGCAGTTTCCGGCCGGGGTATCGGTAAATGGGAACTCGTTGTTTTTAATTGGGCAGGATACGCAGCCATCGCAGATTGCGTCGACGAATTTGGACATTTTGGGCCAGCAGAACCGGGCGGGGGATGTGGATCGGCAGAACGCGTTGCAGCAGATTCTGACGATGTCGACGGGGGCGACGCTGGTGCAGGCGGCGGGGCAGCGGATCAACGACTCGTTGGCGGTGCTGCGGCAGGCGGATGTGGCGTTTAAAGCGCTGCCGACCTTGCTGACGGTTTTTCCGACGACGTCGATTGGGAACCAGTTGCGGCAGGTGGCGCGGTTGATTCAGATTCGGGGGCAGGTGGGCTTGCGGAGGCAGATCTTCTTCTGTTCGCAGGGCGGATATGACACGCATGAGGCACAGGCGCCGACGCATGCGCGTTTGCTGATGGAGTTGAATGACGCGGTGCTGGCGTTTAACCGGGCGATGGAGGAGTTGGGGCTGGGGGGGCAGGTGACGTTGTTTACGGAGTCGGAATTTAGCCGGACGATGCAGCCGAACGCGAGTACGGGGACCGACCATGCGTGGGGTGGGCATCAGATAGTGACGGGTGGGGCGGTGAAGAGCGGGGTTTATGGGGTGTTTCCGCAGTTAGTGTTGAACGGGTCGGACGACAGCGGGAACCGGGGGAACTGGATTCCGACGACGTCGCTGGATCAATATGGGGCGACGCTGGCGAAGTGGTTTGGTGTGCCGGCGTCGGCGATGGGGACGGTGTTTCCGAATCTGGCGAACTTCCCGACCGCGGATTTAGGGTTTTTGTAGGGTTGGCCCAAGGAGTCTTGATTCTGCTTGACACTCTCCCGATTAACTCATAGATTATAGGCAAGCGCTTGCCTGGATAATTTCTATGAAACCAATCTATTTTCTTTTGTTCCCGATGCTGGCTCTCCTTTCTTCGTGTCAGAACAGTGGGTCGCCTGCTGTGTCGGCGGAGCTGGCCCCGGTGCGAACGTTCCGTGAGTGGTACTACCCGGACGGGATCATTTTGCCGAACGGAACGACGCCAGAACAGGAGGTGCATGGTTCCACTTCTCGCGTCGAGGAGTTTCTGGTGATTTCGAACCTGACGGAGAACGATACGACGGCGAAGCTGACTTACTACTTTGAAGTTGACCCGCCGCGCGAAGTGGAGCGAAAGGTTCCGGCTCGCGGATCGACGGTTTACAACCGGGGTAAGTTTCCGGATGAAACGTTCCCGTACGGCAAGCTGTATGGCGTTAAGCTAGTTAGTCCGGACCCGATTATGGTGCAGCCGACGCGGGCAGGTTCGGAAGAGGTGCCGGCCGGTCAACTGGGCGGATTTCACGAGTTTTCCACGATCGCCTATCCTGGCCCGCTGGGTAAGCGGGAGACGAAGTGGATGTACGCGGATGGGCACATGAGCCGCCAGACGGCCACGGCCCCGGGCATCAGCCGGGAATGGATCACCATTCTCAACCCGAACCCGGTAAAGGACGCCCATATTCGAATCACGTTCAACTATGTCAAGGAGCAACAGTTACTGATGCTGACGGTGCCGGCCGAACGAGTGAAGACGATTGCGCTGCACGATTTGGAGATCTTGAAGACGAACAACGCCTACTATCCGGTTGTGGAAAGCGATGTACCGGTTGTGGTGGAACAGGTTCGGCGGCCGCACAACAACCTGAGCCGTGCGCCAAGGAGCGGTTGGACCTTGATTGCGTATCCGGTTGGGGATGTGGACTTCCAGATTCCTGTAGCTCGATACACTGCTGTCCGAAACAACTCGAGAACGGGCGACACGTGTTGTAAACATGGGTCTTAAGCCGTTGGAATTGAGTTCGGAAAGTTGAGGTCTAGTTTTTCGGGTTACTGTCTCCTGTCCAAGAAGATTGCCCGTGGG
>JAPKZA010000080.1 GCA_026394015.1 Acidobacteriota bacterium | reverse complement strand
TGGCGGAGGCTTTGGCGATCGCGCGGCAGATAGCGGAGGCGCTGGAGGCGGCGCATGAGAAGGGGATTATTCATCGGGATTTGAAGCCGGGGAATGTTAAGGTGACTCCGGAGGGGGTTGTAAAAGTTCTGGATTTTGGGTTGGCGAAGGCGGTGGAGCGGTCGTCGGGCGGTTCGGGGGCGGATTCGCCGACGTTGACGATGCGGGCGACGGAGGTGGGGCTGATTCTGGGGACGGCGGGGTATATGAGTCCGGAGCAGGCGGCGGGGAAGGCGGTGGATCGGCGGGCGGATATATGGGCGTTTGGGGTGGTGCTGTATGAGTTGGTGACGGGGAAGCGGTTGTTTGATGGGGAGACGGTGACGCATACGCTGGCGGACGTGGTGCGGGCGCCGATTGATCTTTCGGTGATTGAGGACGGGCAGGTGCGCGGTTTGATTGCCCGGTGTCTCGACCGGAACTTGAGGAGCCGGCTGGCGCATATTGCCGAGGCGCGGATCGCGATTGAGAAATATGCTCCGGCGCAGGCGGTGGCGGTCGCGCCGGGGAAGGCGGGTTGGTGGCCCTGGGTGGCGGGAGTTTTTGCACTCGTTTCACTCGTCACTGGGGTCCTGCTATTCAAGGCCACGCGACCCGCAGAGCTGGGGCCGCTGATTAGGCTCGACATGGAGATTCCTCCCGGCACACCGCTGCCACGGGTCAGCGTGTCTGGGAGGAACTTCGGACACATGTTCGCGCTTTCTCCGGACGGTGCGCGCCTCGCGGTCTCGCTGCGCGGCGCCGACGGCAAGGTGCGTCTCTACACCCGCCTGTTGCAGCAGAGTCAGTTTACGCCGCTTGCCGGGACCGAGAACGGCTATTCCCCGTTTTTCTCTCCGGCGGGCGACTGGATCGGCTTCTTCGCCGATGGCAAGATGAAGAAAGTTGCGGTGGAAGGGGGCGCGGCCGTCACACTGTGCGACGCGTCGCGTTGCATCGCGGCCCTGAATGTTAGGGGTGTACTGTCGCGGGTCCCCGCCGCCGGCGGGACGCCCGTCCCGGTGACGAAGCTGAATGCGGGCGAAGCGACGCACCGCTGGCCGCAGGTTCTGCCGGGGAGCCAGGCCGTGCTGTTTACCGCGGCCGCCCAGACAGGCGCTGGTTACGACGACGCGAACATCGAGGTGATCTCTCTCCAGTCCGGCGAGCGAAAGACGCTGCACGAGGGAGGCTTTTTCTCCCGCTATGTGACCGATGCAAACGGTCCGGCCGGGACCGGGCACCTCGTTTATTTGCGCCAGTCCACACTGTTTGCCGTGCCCTTCTACGTCGACCGCCTGGCCGTTGCTGGCACTCCGGCGCCGATTCTGGAGCACGTCGGCAGTGCCCGAGTTGCGGGCGGGGATTTTGCGTTCGCACGGAACGGAACGTTCGTCTACCTCGCCGGGAAGGCAGACGTGGATGTGTATCCGATTTCCTGGGTGGATCGTGGTGGCAAGATGGCGCAGCCTCTGCGCGCCGCGCCGGGCGGGTACTTCACGCCGCGATTCTCGCCCGACGGCAAGCGGTTGGTGTTTGCGATGGCCAGCGGGAAAGGACGAGACATCTGGGTGAAGGACCTGGACCGGGACATCGCGTCGCGGCTGCGTTTCCTGCCGGGCGTGAATAACATCCCCGTGTGGACACCCGACGGGAAGAACATCGTATTCCGATCGGAGAACCAGGCTACGCCCGGGTTGTATGCAATCCGCGCGGACGGAGCGGGAGAGGCGAAGCGCTTGACCGAGGGTGGGCAGTATGCCACTTCGTTTTCCCCGGACGGAAAGCGCCTGGCAATTTTCAAGATCGGGAACGGTGGCAGCAATGACCTTTTCACTCTGCCAGTGGAAGCCGATTCGGTGCCGGGCGGGGTTGGGCTCCGGCTCGGGAAAGCGGAGCTGTTTCTGGGAACGCCGTTCCTTGAAGTCGGTGCGGTGTTTTCGCCGGACGGGCGATGGCTAGCGTATCAATCGAATGAGTCGGGGACCGTTGAGGTGTGCGTGCGGCCGTTCCTTTTGCGAGGAGGGGGGCGATGGCAGGTGTCGACACGCGGAGGCCGCTTTCCGGTGTGGTGCCGCGATGGGCGGGAGCTGCTGTTTTTGAATTCGGACTCTCGCGTGATGGCCGCCGGCTACACGGCCAAAGGCGACACGTTCCTGGCGGGCAAGCCTCGGGTGTGGACGGAAGCCCGCATGCGGGGCACCGGTAACCTCCAAAATTATGACATTGCGCCGGACGGCAAGCGGCTGGCGGCGATGGTGGCGGATGAAGAGGAGGGGAAGCTGCCCACGAGTCTGACGTTTCTGCTTAACTTCGGGGATGAACTGCGGCGGAAGGCGCCGGGGGGGCAATGACGATCGGCGGAGCCGACCAAGCCTACGGCTGGGTGGCCTCGCGTCGCATGCATTCAATGACCCACATCCGAACCAGCGTGGATACTTCGACGGTCTTGCGTTTGGCCAGCATCTCGATCATACGCTTGGCGGTGAGCGGGATGCGAATATTCAACTGTTTGGAATTTGCCTCTTTCCAATAGTCGGCTAACATGCGGTCGAGGTCCGCACGATCCGGATCGACTTCGGTGACACCTTGCTTGAACAACGCAACGGCGTCGTGCCGATCAAAGAAGTTGTCGAGTTCCTGATAACTCGCGGACTTTCGGGGCAGCCTGATCCGGGGGGCCGCTTTCGCGCTCGTTTTACTCATCGTTTTCGATACCTTGCCTTTTCCGCCGGGGTCATCGCGCGCATATGGAAGACGACGGTTTGATCCGGTTCCTGGCGATAGGCGATGTGGAGATACTCTCCACTATGCGTCCTACCGAGCAGTTCGTAGATGCCATCCAACCCGCGGCGCGAACGCAGTTTCATGGGACCCGTCTCCAGTACTTCGAAGAAGTCGTCTTCATCGAAGCCGTGCTTAAATGCGCTGTCGACGAAGTGGACCACCTGCTTTATGTATAGCATAGTCTAGCAGGCGCGTCTTGCTTTACTTGATCAATTGCTTCCAGAGTGTGTTAGGTTGTCGAGAGACGAATGCCGCTTTCCGCTGGTGACAAACTCGGTCCTTATGAGGTCGTTTCCTTATTGGGGAAGGGCGGGATGGGGGAGGTGTATCGGGCTCGGGATGCGAAGTTGAACCGCGAGGTGGCGATTAAGGTTTTGCCGGCGGGGCTGGCGGGGGATGGGGATTATTTGGCTCGGTTTCAGCGGGAGGCGCAGACGCTGGCTGCGCTGAATCATCCGAATATTGCTTCGATTTATGGGCTGGAAGCGAACGCGATTGTGATGGAGTTGGTGGAGGGGGAGACGTTGCAGGGGCCGCTGCCGTTGGCGGAGGCTTTGGCGATCGCGCGGCAGATAGCGGAGGCGCTGGAGGCGGCGCATGAGAAGGGGATTATTCATCGGGACTTGAAGCCGGGAATGTGAAGGTGACGCCGGAGGGCGTGGTTAAAGTTCTGGATTTTGGGTTGGCAAAGGCGGTGGAGCGGGCGTCGGGCGCTTCGGGGGCGGATTCGCCGACGTTGACGATGCGGGCGACGGAGGTGGGGCTGATATTGGGGACGGCGGGGTATATGAGTCCGGAGCAGGCGGCGGGGAAGGCGGTGGACCGGCGGGCGGATATTTGGGCGTTTGGGGTGGTGCTGTATGAGTTGATCACGGGGAAGCGGTTGTTCGATGGGGAGACGGTGACGCATACGCTGGCGGATGTGCTGCGGGCGCCGATTGATTTGACCGTGATCGGGGATGGGCAGGTTTGCGATTTGATTGCCCGGTGTCTCGACCGGAATGTGAGGAGCCGGCTGGCGCATATTGCCGAAGCGCGGATCGCGATTGAGAAGTATGCTCCGGCGCGGGCGGTCGCGCCGGCGAAGGCGGGTTGGTGGCCGTGGGCCACAGCGGGAGTTTTGGCAGTCGCCCTACTTGTTGCCGGGATCGGCTGGTACACTGCTACGCGGCCGGGGCCGCCGCGGCCGCTGATCCAGCTCGATATGGACATCCCACCCGGCACGCCGCTGGCACGGGTCGACCGAGCAGGGGGCAGCCCCGGAAACATGCTCGCTCTTTCCCCCGACGGCTCCCGCGTGGCGCTCTCGTTACGAGGCGCGGACGGCAAGGTGCGTCTCCAAACCCGCCTGTTGCACCAGAGCCAGGTGACGCCGCTCGCCGGGACCGAGGACGCCCACGCGCCATTTTTTTCTCCAGCGGGCGACTGGATCGGCTTCTTCGCCGACGGCAAGATGAAGAAAATTGCTGCGGAAGGCGGAGCGGTGGTCACCTTGTGCGACGCGCCGCGTGGTTATGGCGGAAGCTGGGGGGACGACGGCAATATCATCGCAGCCCTAGATAACAAGAGTGTCTTATCGCAGGTTCCTTCGGTCGGCGGGACGCCCGTCCCGGTGACGAAGTTGAACGCGGGCGAAGTGACGCACCGTTGGCCGCAGGTTCTGCCGGGGAGCCAGGCGGTGCTGTTTACCGCAGCCGCCCAAACAGGCGCAGGTTACGACGACGCGAACATCGAGGTGATCTCCCTCCGGACCGGCGAGCGGAAAACGCTGCAGCGTGGAGGGTTTTCCGCCCGATATCTGACCGATACAACCGGCTCGGCCATTCCTGGCTCCTCGCCCAAGCTTCGATCTGCTGACCGAACGATTGATCGATGTGCTAGGTACCGCAAAAGAACGATTCACCTCGAAATCACCCCTGAGCAATTTCCTGGGTGGATAGCGCTGGCAAGACGGCACAGCCGCTGCACGCCGCGCCGGGCGGATACTTCACGCCGCGCTTCTCGCCCGACGGCAAGCGGTTGGCGTTTGCGATGGACAGCGGAAAAGGACGAGACATCTGGGTTAAGGACCTAGACCGGGACAGCGCGTCGCGGCTGAGTTTTCTGCCGGGTATTAATCTAAGCCCAGTGTGGACCCCCGACGGGAAGAACATCGTGTTCCTCTCAGAGAACCCGGCGGCTCCCGGGTTGTACGTGATCCGCGCGGACGGAGCGGGAGAAGCGAAGCGATTGGCCGCGAGTAGACCGCTTCCCTATTCGTTTTCCCCGGACGGAAAGCGCCTGACGATCAGCCAGACGGGGAACGGCGGCGGCAATGACCTTTTCACGCTACCGGTGGAAGCCGATTCTGGGCCGGGCGGTGCCGGTGTCCGGCTCGGGAAAGCGGAGTTGTTTCTGGGGACACCGTTCGAAGAATTCGCCGCGGTGTTTTCTCCTGACGGGCGATGGCTGGCGTATACGTCGGAGGAGTCGGGGACCTACGAGGTGTACGTTCGGCCGTTCAGTGTGCCAGAAGGGGTGCCAGGAGGGGGCGCGGGCGGGCGATGGCAGGTGTCGACGGGGGGAGGCCTCTGGCCAGTGTGGTCCCGCGATGGGCGGGAGCTGCTGTTTCTAGGGTCGGACGGGCGCGTGATGGCCGTCGGCTATACGGCCCAAGGCGACACGTTCCTGGCGCGCAAGCCCCGGGGGTGGACGGAGGCCCGCGTGCGCCTTGGCGGTGGCGTCATCAACTACGACGTTGCGCCGGACGGCAAGCGGCTGGCGGCGATTGTCGTGGATGAAGAGGCGGGGAAACTGCCCACGAGTCTGACATTTCTGTTGAACTTCGGGGATGAGTTGCGGCGGAAGGCGCCGGTGAAATGAAGCCTGACTTTGCGGTCTGGCAAATGCTAACGCGGTGGACCAAATCTAGGCGATACTGATCCTAGGGTACGCCAATGATTACGTTTCAGATTCCGATCTCCGACGAACTCCTCCCGAACCTCGATAGCAGAGCTCGAAACGCCGGGCTGAATCGTGAACAGTTCCTCAGTGAACTCCTGTGCCGCGAACTCTCCACGCCCGACGGACTCGATGAGATCCTGGCCGGGTTCCGAAGGGAAGTCAGCGCTTCCTCCCTCAGCGATGCTGAATTGACCGAGGTATTCTCCGCCGCCCGGACGGAGACGGGTTCCCACCGTATTTGAAGCGGCTTCGGGTCGTCTTCGACTGCATGATTTTTCTCCAGGGAGCGGCCCGCAAAGAGGGCCCGGCGGGAGTTTGTTTGGATCTCGCGCAGAGAGGTGTGATCGAACTTTGCGTGAGCCTGGAGATTCTGGGCGAAGTAGCTGGCGTCCTATCCCGGCCGAGTATTCGTCATCGGTTTCCATCCTTGAACGATGCGGTAGTGGCGGCGTTCCTCGCCGAAATCCGACACCGGGCAAAATTCTTCAAAGAGGTTCCGCGCTCGATGGAACTTGCGCGGGACCCGAAGGACGAGGCTTATCTGAATTTGGCGCGGCACGCGCGAGTCGACTACCTCGTCACTCGCGATGCGGATCTTCTCGATTTGGCATCCTCACCCGGCCTCGGTTTCGAATTTGTGGATCCGGTGGACTTTTTGACCCAGCTTCGGCGTGAGATGTAGGGATGAAATACGATACGCTGATCGGTGCATGGCGCTTTCCGCTGGTGACAAACTCGGGTCATATGAGGTCGTTTCCTTACTGGGGAAGGGCGGGATGGGGGAGGTGTATCGGGCTCGCGATGCGAAGTTAAACCGGGAGGTGGCGATTAAGGTTTTGCCGGCGGCGCTGGCGGGGGATGGGGATTATCTGGCTCGGTTTCAGCGGGAGGCGCAGACGCTGGCGGCTTTGAATCATCCGAATATTGCTTCGATTTATGGGCTGGAAGCGAATGCGATTGTGATGGAGTTGGTGGAGGGGGAGACTTTGCAGGGGCCGCTGCCGTTGTTGGAGGCGTTGGCGATTGCGCGGCAGAT
>JAPKZA010000067.1 GCA_026394015.1 Acidobacteriota bacterium | reverse complement strand
GGTGTTTGCGATGGCCAGCGGGAAAGGACGAGACATCTGGGTGAAGGACCTGGACCGGGACATCGCGTCGCGGCTGAGTTTCCTGCCGGGCGTGACTAACATCCCCGTGTGGACTCCCGACGGGAAGAACATCGTGTTCCGCTCGGAGACCTCGGCTGCTCCCGGGTTGTACGCGATCCGCGCGGACGGAGCGGGAGAGGCGAAGCGCTTGGCCGACGGCCGACTGACTCCCACTTCGTTTTCCCCGGATGGAAAGCGCTTGGCGATTCACCAGGTCGGGAACGACGGCAGCAACGACCTTTTCACGCTGCCGGTGGAAACCGATTCCGGGCCGGGCGGGGTTGGACTCCGACTCGGGAAAGCGGAACTGTTTCTGGGAACACCGTTCAGTGAACGCGGCGCGATGTTCTCGCCGGACGGGCGGTGGCTGGCGTATACGTCGAATGAGTCGGAGACCGAGGAGTTATACGTGCGGTCGTTTGTGGGGCCAGGAGGGAGTGCGGGCGGGCGATGGCAGGTGTCGGCGGGCGGAGGCCGCTTTCCGGTGTGGTCCCGCGATGGGCGCGAACTCTTATTTCTGACTCCGGACGATCGTGTGATGGCCGTAAGCTGCACGACCAAAGGCGACACGTTCCTGACGGGCAAGCCCCGGGGATGGACGGAAGCCCGCATGCGGGGCATCGGTGACTTCCCAAACTATGACCTTGCGCCGGACGGCAAGCGGCTGGCGGCGATGGTGGCGGATGAAGAGGTCGGGAAGCTGCCCACGAGCCTGACGTTTCTCCTGAATTTCGGGGATGAGCTGCGGCGGAAGGCGCCGGGGGGGCAGTGAGCGGCAGCTTCCGGTCGACACTCCAATGGAGTATAGTGAGGTGTGCAGACGGTCGTTGAGACACCCCGCTATCTCCGTGATGCGGAGACGCTGGGGATGCGTGCCGCCGAGCGGGCGGAAATTGTGACCTTCCTGGCGATGCATCCGGATGCGGGTGACGTGATCGCGGGGAGTGGGGGTGCGCGAAAGCTCCGGTTTCCGGGACGAAACAAAGGGAAGAGTGGCGGCTATCGCGTGATCACGTTCTACACCGGTCCGGCGTTCCCTCTTTTTCTCCTGAATGCCTTCGCGAAGAACGAGCGGACCAATATCACCAAGGCGGAATGTGCCGCACTGAAGACGATCCTGAGCGCGATCGCGGCCAAGTATTTGAAAGGAAAGGAGTCGAAATGAAGAAGAAACTGACACCCGGACAAAGAATGATCGAGAGTGCAAGGGAGGCGCTGGCCTTTGCGAGTGGCGAGAATGGCCATGGCTGCGCCGTTCGTGTTCCCGAGGATGTAGACGTGAAGGCGATTCGAGAGAAGATTTCGCTCTCCCAGGCTGAGTTCGCTAAACTGTTCGGATTGAGCAAACGGACACTGGAGCATTGGGAACACGGGCGGCGCGTCCCTAGCGGCCCGGCGCGGGCCTTCCTGACGGTAATTGCGAGAGAGCCGGAAGCCGTTCGGCGGGCTCTGTTGGCTTAAACTGCATCATGGCGCTTTCCGCTGGTGACCAACCTGGGCCTTATGAGGTCGTTTCCTTTGGCGATTCAGGTGAGCGCGCGGCGGTCCCGTGATGGCCGGGAGCAGCTTTCTCAGGGGTAAAGCGGGAAAGGGGAGTCGCTTCCCGGGCACTCGGGGGTAGCATGGAAGTGCGTTCTTTCCAGCCGACATGAAGCTTTCCGCATCTGACTTGAGCTTTCGCTACGCCGCGGGCGTGCCCATGGGGCCGTGGACCCTGCACGTCGGCCCAGGGGAACGCGTTGGCATTGCCGGAGAATCCGGGAGCGGAAAAACCTCGCTGCTCGAACTGCTGGCCGGGCTGCGTCCGGTCGGGATCGAAATGCTGACGGGCACAGTGGAACGGCAGGGACGCATCGCCTATGTCTGCCAGGAAGCGAGCAACAGCCTCTCGCCGTACCTCACCGCACTGGACCAGGTCGACGCGTTCGGCGGCGACCGCCAGGCGGCCGAGGCTTCCCTTCGCGCCTTGGGGCTGGATTCGACTCGGCTCCTGGCGGCGTACCCCTGCCAAATGAGCGGCGGGGAACGGCAACGGGTGCAAGTGGCGCAGGCGCTGGCGGTGCGTCCGGACTTCGTGCTGGCCGATGAACCGGTGGCGAATCTCGACGGGGAAACCGCCGATGTTGTTCTGCAGGCGTTGGGCGAGTCGGGGGCCGGGTTGCTGATTGCGTCCCACCAGGAAGAGGCGTTCGCGCGGCTGGGTTGCGAAACGGTGGTACGACTGAGCCCGCGGGAAGACGGCGGCGAATGGCCGGAGTTGGCGGCCCCCGGGGAACTGGTGGCTGACCTTGGCGGGCTTTCGCATGCGCACCGGCAGCGCGATTTTTGGATGCGGGAGTCTCCGACGGGTTTTGCGATCGAGGGGGCCAGTTTCCAGATTCGCGGCGGCGAAATGGTGGCGCTTAGTGGCCCATCCGGAGCGGGGAAAACGACGTTCGCCAAGTGCATTGCGAAGGCGATGCCGGGGCGGGCGCAGATCGTGGCGCAAGAGCCATCGGGGAGCTTGCATCCTCGGCAACGGCTTGACGAGGCGATTCGCGAGGCAAAGGCGACGGCGGACGTGGGGGGGACGCTCGAGCGGGTGGGTTTGCCGGCGGGGTGGGCGGGGCGGAGGGCGAGCGAATTGAGCGAGGGGCAACGGGCGCGGGTGGCGATTGCGCGGGCTTTGGTGGCTCTGCCAACGGGCGGGTTGCTGATTCTGGATGAGTCGCTGGCGGGCTTGGATGAGCCGACCGAACGGATGGTGCTGCGGGCGATTGGGCTGGAGCAACGACGGCGGGGGCTAGCGTGTCTCGTGATTTCGCACGCGCGGCGATTCCCCGTTCATCGGACGCTAACGATGCGGGCGGGGCGATTGATCCCATGAACTTTCTGTTCCGGACTTTGCTGCGGACGGTGGCGCAGATTGCGGCGTTGTCACTGTTCGCGTTTGCTCTCTCGAGCGTGGTGCCGGGGGATGTTCTTTCAGAGGCCGCGGTGGATCCGGAGTTGCGGGGGGGCGCGTCGCTGGGGGTGTTGCGGGCGCAGATGCATTTGGATGAGCCTTGGGGGCGGCGCTATCTGCGTTGGGTCTCCGGAGCGGCGCGGGGTGACTTCGGGGCGTCGCTGGCTTACGGGTTGCCGGTGAGGGAGTTGATTTTGCCGCGGTTGCCGCGGACCTTGGGCGTGGTGGGACCGGCGTGGGTACTGAGTTGGCTGCTGGGTTTGCTGCTGGCCGCCGCTACGGTACGGCTGGGGATTTCGCGATGGTTCGACGGGCTGGCGGCGATTCTGCAGATGATTCCCGAGGTGGTTTTGGCGAGCCTGATGACGTGGTGGCTGCTGGTTTACGGGCGGGTCGCGGTGGATAGCGTGTGGCTGCCGCTGTTGCCGGTAACCCTGGGGCTGGCACCCACCGTTTTTTTGCACGCGGCGGGATCGCTGGCGGCGGCGGCGCAGAGCCGACCGGTGCAATTGGCGATTTTGGCGAAGCTGCCGCCGGCGCGATTGGGTTGGCAATACTTGCTACCGGCGGCGGCGAATCCGCTGCTCAGTTTGCTGGGTCCTACGCTCGTCGCCGCGTTCGGGGCGACGCTGTTGGCGGAGGCGGTGACGGGCTGGCCCGGGGTGGGGACGCTGTTTCTGGACGCCTTTCGGAGTCGAGACTATCCGGTGACGCAGGCGTTCCTGCTGCTGATGGGGGGGGCGCTGGCGGTGGTGAACGCCGCGACGGAATTGCTGCTGTTTCGCTTGGACCCGAGGATTCGCTATGC
>JAPKZA010000137.1 GCA_026394015.1 Acidobacteriota bacterium | reverse complement strand
GGCGACCCGGCCAGCGGCCCTGGGGGAGCAAGGAGCGGAGAGGGACCATGGCGCAGACGGCGATGAAAAGGGCGGCGCGGTCGCTGATGGGGCCGACGGCGGGAGTCAGGAGCGGGAAGAGCTGTTGCTGGAGGACGTTGGCGAATTGGGAGAGTTGTTGGGGGAGGGTGAGTTGCCTGTGGCTAAAACGGGATAAAGGCGGCTCTTTAACGTCCTTTTGCGGGTCCATTGTAACACATATCACTCATTTGTATTCAATAGAATAGAGGGTTTTCCGCAGGCTTCTTGGGTTTTGCAAGTGGCTCCTGTGACAGGCCTAGACCGTCTGGGTATATTTGTCCGTTTTGCGGGTCACCGCGCATTGACGGTGACTGCCTTTGCGATTCAGGTAGCGACCGGAGGTCTCGACGGTGCCGGGTTAGCCAGAGGAGGGGGAGAACGCCGCGAAAGGAGCTGATTGCCACCCTTCCGGCTGTTCTTTGAGTGGCCCGGCGCTCATCCGGGTGACCCATTCCGACCGCCGAGCGCAAAAATCGGGATGAGATCACGGGATCCGCGGGGAGTCCAGCTTGACACCGTGATTTACAACCGTGATTTACAACCGTGACCAAACTTCCGGCGGTGAGAATCGAGTCATCTGATGCTATGATGAGTTGATGCGGACTACTATCGACCTGGACGAAGAGTTGTTACGAACCGCGAAAGCGATCGCTGCCGCACAAAAGCAGACTCTATCGCGTGTGATTACCGATTTGGCGTGGCGAGGGCTGCGACCGGATGCCGCCGACCTGTCCACTCGCAATGGATTCCCCGTGCTCTCGCGACGGCCGGGAGCGCAACCCGTGACCTCCGAACATGTAGCAGAATTGCTCGAGGCGGCCGATCGAGCCGAGGCTGGACGGTGATTTGGTTGTTCGATGTGAACGTCCTGATTGCCATCGCGGATCCGGAACATGTTTTCCACGACGCGATCCATCGGTGGTTAGCCGAGACGCCCGATAAGACGTGGGCCTCGTGCTCGATCACCGAGAACGGCATGGTCCGGGTGATGACGCAGGCGACCTATCGCAGCGGCACGCGAAGCGCTACCGAGGCGGTGGCTACCTTGCGGCAAATGAAGGAGGCCACGCCGTGGCGGCATGTCTTCTGGGCGGAAGAACTGTCCATCACGGATTCGCAAGCGATTTATGCGGAGCGGATCGCCGGGGCGAACCAGGTGACGGATGTTTATCTGGCGGCGTTGGCATTGCGGAATGCCGGCCGGCTGGTGACCTTCGATTCGCGGGTTCCGTGGCAAGCGGTGGCGAGTGGCACCGCGCGTTTGATTGAGATTCCGGTGCGTTGAGCGGAAGACCCTCCGCTTACCCCGCCAGCATCCGGTCCAAGCTGGGTCTCGCGGGGTTTATATAGTTCGCATCTAGCGCCTGCGCCGCTTGGGGCGAGCCATTCGAAGGGGCCGAGGCGGGACGCGAAAGAGTGCGCGATAAGCTTGACGGCTTCGGCGCTCGCGAGAATTACCGACCCCTACCCACGAAAAGTTGACCACCGATCAGGCCCCGATTCCTCGGCATTTGCGACGAGTGTGGGCTGGTGGCGCGCGGCCTCGCCGCGCGGACGAAAATGTCTCCTCCCATACCTACTCAAAGGCTTACACGCCTGCGGCCCAGGTGATGAATTGGACCTCTCGACGCCGTGCCACGTGGCAATGCGTGTTTTCGATATGGTCAACTCTATTCGAGCAGAAGTGGTCGCCTGAGAACGTCTTGGTACGTAGTCAATATAGCAGTGACTGAGTCCTGCGAGCGAGTCGCAGCTACGCCGCCCATCCGTTCGAAAACTGTTGCCGCGAGCTGTGAAAAAGCTGTGATTTTACCTGTTGGAAACCTTTAGAAAGCCAGTGGAAATCATGCTCCGGTGACTTGTTTGAGGAGGGTGAAGAAGGCTTTTTTGCGATCGGAGTTGATGCCCCAGTTGACGGGGGGGCATTGGTAGCCGTCGGCGTAGTCGCTGGCGCCGGGGTCGAAATAGCCCCAGGAGGCGTATTCGGAGAGGGCGGCCATGAAGTTGTTCTGGGGCTTGTCGAAATCGAAGTGGTCGTCTTCGTTGAACAGGACGGGCATGGGGCGGTAGCCGGGGACGGCGCGGGTTTCGCGGACCATGGCGGCGATGCGGTTGGGATCCTTAACGCCGTTGCCGTGGATGAGGAGGAAGTCGGAGGATTTCACGACGTTGGATTCCGGGATTCCGTTGCCGCCGTAGGAGGTGCCGGTGAGGAGGCGGCGGCCTTGGCGGTTCATGCCTTTGACGACTTCGATGAGTTCGGGGCTGCGGGCGGGTTTGAGGATCTCGTGGTCGTAAGCTTTGACGTTGGTTTCGTTGTTTACTTCGACGAGTAAGTTGCGGTAGTTGCGGTCGAGGAG
>JAPKZA010000091.1:7780-30227 GCA_026394015.1 Acidobacteriota bacterium | reverse complement strand
GGTGCCGATCAAAGTGGCGCTTACTCTACCGCTCGACCCCGTCGGGCTCGCCGAAATCAGATTCTAGGAGAGAGTAAGTGCTGTTTTGGACAGTAGTGTGGTCAAATAGGTTCCCGTCGGTGTCCAGAATCCGTTGCAACAAGTTAAGCACCACCGCCAGTCCGCCGTCCAGAGTAACTCGAACCCTACCCGCTGCTAACGCCTGTACTACCGTGATCTTCGTCGCGTAACTCGCTGAAATCGTCCGGCCAAGGCAATTATCCACCAGTTGGAGCGTCACCGCCGTATCGGTCGTAAACGACCGGCTCCAATCCAGCATTTGAAACGAGAGCGACCTCGCTCCTAAGTTCGGTATCCGCGCCATCGTATAGTTCTGCATGCCTCCGCCGTTCATCACCAAGTCCACGCCACTGCCGCACGCCGTCGGAGCGCCCGTGAAGGCCCACGTTACGGTCGCCGACTGCGCGCTCGCCAGTGTCGCCGGCCCCGTAATCGTAGCCGAAACCGCTGCCCCGGCGGCAGCCGGTGCCGCTGGTGTCGCCCGGTTCTGCACCAGTTGAACCAACTGCGGGAAGTTACTCCAACTCCCATAGATCGAGTAATTGCATTGGTCCATCGTGCTCCCTGCCCGTCCTCCTTCCAACTGCGTCGGGTCGTGGCCATTGATCGGCCGTCCAAGCTTGTAGTAGGCTTGCGCGATCCACGGATCCGAGCAGACGAGAGATGCTTTCACGAGCGGGATCAACTCCGTCTCTGAGCTGTAAGCTCCGCCAGCAAAGCGTCCGGCGTTGCATTCCGTCGCGGTCGGCTCTCTTCCCACGGCGGCACGAAAAGCCCCGTTAATTCTGGCGTCGCCGCAGGCCGAGAACGCCTCCGTGCTCCCGATCGTCGCGGCGAGGCCGCAAAGGTACAACAAGGTTTGTGTCTTAAACATATGGATAGTCCTTAGTTACTCCGCACTTACCGCCTCGGCGGCGGCTGGCCAGTCACTCGCTCGGCTCCGTGTTGGATCACGTTACAGATCCAGTCCCCAAAGCCATTCCGGAAACACGTCCCGGTCGCTTTCTCTTCTTTCTCGACATCGCAGTTCTTCCCCTTGTTCCGCATGAAGTCGCTCTCCGCCGAACACGAATACCGTAGGAAACTGCCCCGTACTTGATACACCAACCCGTCCGGGTCCGCCTCGAAGGGTCGGGATCCTCCCGGTAACTCCTTGAATGAAGTGCCCTTGCCGACCTCTAGAGTCACGTTATCGACTAAGTAGAGATTCCCGCTGAACTCTCGTTCCACGTGGCAGGCAAAATACCGCTTCGCCAAATCGGCCGAGAGAACTCCCTTGGCCGGCTCTTTGGTCGAGCCGCATTTCTGCGGGTCCCTCGCTCCGTACTTCGCGCCCGACTGCGCCCTTGCCCCTGCGGCTGCCAGCAGCAACACGATCACTCCTATCATCCGGCTCTTGTTCATCGTTGTTCTCCTTACTCTTCCCTACGGAAACCGTCTGGAAAACCCGCCACCGTTTGTTCAAATCAGGTTTAGGGGCTAAGATAGAGCGCACCCCATGCCCGATGCCAACTCAACTCCGGTCGCAGGGAACATGACGAAGTTCCTGCGCCAATGGCGTGCCGGTGACGACGCGGCCCTCGAACGGTTGACCGCCGAAGTCTACGGAGAACTCCGCCGCCTTGCTGGATCTGTCTTGGCCAGACACCCCGCCAACCCCACCGTCCAGCGGACTTCCCTCGTCCATGAACTCTACCTGCAACTCCCCAACGCTCAAGAGATTGATTGGCAAAGCCGCGCCCATTTCTTAAACGTGGCCGCCAAAATGATGCGCAACATCCTCGTCGACCACGCCCGCAAACGAAAAGCGCTCAAGCGAGGAGTCGTCATCCCGTTGGAAACCGACATCGGTGTTCTGGACCGCGCGACCCAAATCGACATCCTCTTGGTGGACAACGCCCTGGCCCAATTCGCTGCATCCTTCCCCCGTCAAGCCCGCGTCGTTGAACTTCGCTTCTTTGGCGGGCTCACCGTCGCCGAAACCGTCGATGTCTTGAAAGCCATGGACATCGAATGCTCCGCTCGCACGGTCGAGCGGGACTGGACCTTCGCCCGCGCCTGGCTGCAAAACTCCATCCGACCCGACTAACCCCATGCACCAACAGATTGAAGCGCTTTTCGACGCGACTTGGGAACTCTCCCCCGCCGCCCGCGCCCAGATCCTCAACGAGCGCTGCGCCGATAACCTCGCCCTACGGCAGGTCGTCGAACAACTCCTGGCCTCCGCCGATGAGCTCGAACGAAATACCGCCTGGAATCAGCCCGCACTTGTTCACGAGGCCCTCCAACCTCACGCCGCCTTGCTCGACCGCTACCACCTGCTCGAAACCATCGGCTCAGGCGGGATGGGGATCGTCTATAAAGCCGTCCGCGCCGACGACGTCTTCTCCAAGTTCGTCGCCATCAAGATCGTCCAATGCGGCCTCGCCGACGATGCCGTCCTCCGCCGTTTTGTTCAGGAACGGCAGATCCTCGCCCTCCTCGAACACCCCGGCATCGCCCGCCTGCTCGACGGCGGAACGACACCCGAGGGCCTCCCCTTCCTGGTCATGGAGTTCGTCGACGGCGATACCATGGACCGCTATCTCGCCCGTGCGAAACCCGACCTCCGTCGTCGCCTGGATCTTATGCGGAAAATCTGTTCCGCCGTCGCCTACGCCCATCGAAACCTCATCGTCCATCGCGATCTAAAGCCCGGCAACATCCTCGTCACCGCCGCCGGTGAACCCAAGCTGCTCGACTTCGGTATAGCCAAACTCCTCGATTCCAGCGCGGCTCGAACCAGGACCGAACACGCCGCCATGACCCCCGAATACGCCAGCCCCGAACAGATTCAAGGGGCACCGATCACGACCGCCAGCGATGTCTATTCCCTCGGCGTGCTCCTGCATGAAATGCTCACGGGCCAACGTCCCTACCGCCAGACCAATGGTGCCCTCGAACTTGCCCAAGCCATCGCCACCGATCAACCTCGCACTCTTCAGGGGAGCGCCGGTCGCCCCTTCGACCCCGATCTCGAAACCATTGTGCAGAAGGCGCTACGCAAAGAACCGGCCCGTCGCTACGTCTCCGTTGATGAACTCGCCGAGGACCTCCGTCGCTATCAGGAAGGCTATCCCGTCTCCGCTCGACCGGATACCCGCGGTTATCGACTGCGGAAATTCATTGGCCGCAACCGCCCCGCCGTGCTGGTCGCCACGTTGATGTTGCTCGCCCTCCTCGGCGGTA
Organism: Acidobacteriota bacterium; assembly: GCA_026394015.1. GTDB lineage: Bacteria > Acidobacteriota > Terriglobia > Bryobacterales > Bryobacteraceae. The sequence continues at coordinate 26,939 of JAPKZA010000091.1, read as the reverse complement.
GCGCCGCCCTTTGGCGTCAGGCTCAGATTGCCGAAGGCCGCTTCAGCGACGTTCGCCACCTGGCAAACTCCTACCTGTTCGAGTTCCACGACGCCATCAAAGATCTCCCCGGTGCCACCGCCGCCCGCCAGTTGGTCGTCAAACGGGCCATCGAATTTCTCGACAAGCTGGCCGACGAACGGTCGCGCGATGTCAGCCTCGGCCGCGAGGTTGCCGCTGCTTATGACAAGATCGCCGAAATCCAAGGCTCTGAGAACGCCGCGGGTTTGGCCGACGCCAAGGCCGCGCTGCGGTCGTATCAGCGCGCCTTGTCCATCCGTAAATCACTCTCGGCGGCGTCCCCTTCAAATCCCGATGTGGCCCGGGAGCTCGCCCTTAGCTACGCCGAAGTCGGCTGGCAACTCGCTTCCACCGGAGAGCCCTCCGCCGGGGTGGAACTGCTTCGCCTCTCCCTCGCCGGCGCGGAAAAGCTCGTCGCTGCTCGTCCCAACGACCCCCTCATGCGGGAAGCGCTCGCCCAAAGCTCATCCTCCTTGGCCGACGTCCTGGGAAACACGTCAAACCAAAACCTCGGCGATTCCCAAGGCGCCCTCGAGCTCTACCGCCGCAGTCTCGCCATCCGGGAAAAGCTGGTCGCCGAGGACCCGCGAAACAACGCCCAACTGGAGCTTCTCGCCGTCTCCCACGGTCTACTGGCCCAGATGCTGCAATCCCTCAACGACAAACCCGCTGCCGTCGGGCACTTCCGCCAGTCGGCCGACGTCTTCGACGAGATGTTACGCCGTCAGCCCGGTAACGCTGACTTTCAACGCAGCGCCGCCACCGCCAACCGTAACCTGGCCATGAGTCTGATGAAGATCAACGCACTGAGCGAAGCAAGGCATCGGGGCGACCGTTCCATGGCCATCTTCGAGAGAATCGCGCGGCAGGATCCCGCCAACAAGCAGGCGCAGGTCGGCCTCGCCGATAGCTACTATGCGCAGGGCTTTATTCGCGCTGGCGCCGAGGATAACCACGCCGCTCAAAACTTCTACGAGTCAGCCATCGACATCCAGGAGGCCCTCGCTGCGGAGCATCCTGATGAGACGCCTCCCCTCGGACTGCGCACCGCTTACCAGTTACTCGCCGACCTCAACATCAAAACCGGGCATCCCGTCGAGGCGGTCGCCAACGCCCAACACGAACTCGCGATCGACGCTCGCCTTCTCAAAGCCGATCCTCGAAATGCCGGTGCCGAACGAAATCAAGGCCTCGCCCTGCGGCAGATCGCCCAAGCCCACGAATGGATCGGTATGAGGAAGGAGCTCCCAAGGCAAAAGCGGGTCGCCGAGCTGAATGAGGCTACCTCGTGGTACCGGCGCAGCCTCGCCATTTTTCAAGCCCAGCAGGCCAAGGGAACCTTGGTTCCAACTTACGCTTCCGAACTCGATAAAACGCCGAAAGCGATCGCCAAATGTGACGCGACCGTGGTCACCCTAGCGAAACCCTAACGCCGCAGCCAGCGCCCTCGCGCCGTCCACCGTCGGCAGCGATCCCTGCGCCAAATTCGCGCTTCCCCCGCCTCGCCCTCCATGCTCGGTCAGCAAAGGCTTCAGCGTGTTCCCACAGTGCACCAAATTCGACGCCATCATCACGGCCGCCGGCTCCTGACTCACAAACAGAACGGTCCCCGGACCCTGCGCCAGGAATGCGTTGGCCAGCGCTCGGCTCGCGTCGTCGATCGGCCCTTCCACTAACTGCTGCGCCCCATGCCCGTAAAGCTCCCGCCCCCGATATCCCGCCAACTCCAACCCTAACTTCTGTGCCCGTTTGTCGGCTTCTTTGGCTGCCTCGGTTTGCCCCGCTACCGCGGCTTCTAACTGCAACCGCTCGGCCCGCATCGCTCGTAGCGCCCGATTGCCGCACAGAAAATGAACCCGCAGATTCCCCCGAATCTTCTCCGTCTTCCGAATCCAAATCGGGCCGATCTCCCCCGTTGCCCGCACATGAGTGCCGCCACAGGCGGAACGGTCCAGCCCTTCCATCGTCACAATCCGAATGGTCCCCGTTCTCTCCGTCGCCTTCCGTAATCCCTGCGCCGTCTCGGCATCTTCGTAGCTCACCGCCACCGGCCGGTTCCGGAACACTTCGGCGTTCGCCCGATCCTCGAGCGCCACCAAATCCAGTCGCTCCGTCGCCAAGTCAACCGTCGACGTCTCCAGTCCCAAGTGGACCCCGACCGTCAAATGCGGCGTCACCGCTGACAGCAAATGCTGCCCGCTATGTTGCTGCATATGGTCAAAACGCCGTCCCCAGTCGATCTCGCCCACGACCGTCGTCCCCGCCAACGGCCCCGCCAACAAGTGAGCAATTCGCCCGTCGTCTTCGTCGACGACATCCAGAACGGCCACTCCGTTCAGTGTCCCTAAGTCGTGTAACTGACCGCCCGAAGTCGGGTAGAAGGCCGTCTGGTCGAGATATACCCGACGGCCCTCTTCCTGAGTTTCCAGCACTTGCGCCTCAAACGACGTGGCGTAGGCGTTGTCGTAGTAGAGGCGCATATTGGTTATTGGATCGCCAAGGTAACCCGATTACTGACCAGGTTGCCAAAGTTGATATAAAGCGGAACCGCGTTCCCCTTGTCAACCGAACTCGGAACCCGGACGTTGATTTGATACAACCCGACAAAGTTGGGCGTGAGGCCCGCGAAGTCAGGGATGATCGAATCCACTTGAGCAATCGAGTTCACCCCGATGACCACGCCCGGCGTCGGGCTCACTGATGCCAACGGACTGGTCGGCGCACCGACGCCGCTCAACACCGCCGGTACCGTCGGACCCAATCCCAGGGCGTAGATCACCAGCGTATCGCCCGACCGAGCCGGCCGTGCCGCGGCACCCAAACCAGCGCTCGCCGGCAACGGGTAGGTCCCGTCCTGGTTCACGATGATCCCGTAACCCGGGAATGCGCTGAAGCTCAGGAGCCGAGGTGCCCGGTTTACGATCCGCACCGCCGTCAGGTTCGACCGCACCCCGTCCCGCTCCACGGAAACCGTCGCCGTGCCTTCCGGCGCGTCAAACGGAATCTGGAAGTTGATCTGGTTGTAGGAGGCGTAGTAGACCGGCGCCGCTTGGTTATTGACCAAAACCCGAAGGCCGTTCAGCGTCGTCTGCAAGGGCAGGCTCGTCGCGGCGACCGGATCCCGCATGAGCAGTTGTTCGCCAAAGACCGCCGCGATTACCCCGCGTCCCAGCTCGTCGTTGCCGGCGAAGGTGGCGTTGTCGACCACGCCGCCCGCGGATACCTGCGGCGGTCCCGCCGCGACCACTTCGAATTCATAAGGCACCGTAAGGGGGCCGTTTACCGCGTTGCTATTGATCGTCACCGTCGCCGAGTAGTTGCCGGGCGCCAGGTTGTTTGAATTGGCATTCAATTGGATGAAGTTGGTCCCCGGGAAGCGGGTGGCCGTCAGCCAACTCGCTCCGGCGGAAACCGTCGCCGGATTGTCGGCAAGCGTCAGTCAGCGCCAGGCGCGTCCGCACCGAGGTCTGCGAAAGGGCGAGGATCGGCTGCGAGGTGACCCGCATCGTCACTGGAATGCTCTTGTTGTCGGGAGCGAAGGTGGAGCCGGAGATGGCCAGTGCACCGTTGTAGGTGCCCTCCGCCAACCCGGGGTTCGTGACGCGAATCACGTAGGGCAGGGTGAACGCGAAGCTGCTGGCTCCATCAAAAGCGAGGGATAGCCAATTGCCGCCACTTGTGGTGGACGGTGCGCCCTGAATCTGGCTATTGGTGGCGAAGGGAGCTGATGCAGTGGCGCCGGTCCGCGTGGGGACGAAGAGGGTGGTCGCGTCCGGGACGCTGCCGCCAACCTGAACGGTGACCGTAATCGTTTGCGGGGCGTCGATGGCCGCCGGGTCCGAAACCGTCACAATTCCCGTGTAGATGCCGCGGGTTAGGGAAGCCGTGTTCAGCGCGAACTGAACCGGGACGCAAGTGTTTCCACCCTGTGAGCAGACCCGGGAAGCGCCGATGGTCGGGGCGATCCAACTCACCGAAGACCGGGCGGAAAGCGTAAGGGTGCCGCTGCCGGAATTCGTCGCGTCAATGCTGCGAGAGGCGCCGTTGGCACCCACCGCGATGGAGATCGGACCGAGAGTCGTCTCGGAAAGGCGAAGACGGGGCTGCGCCGCGGCAATGCCGACAGTGCAGATCCCAAGTGCCAACAAGGGCAGAAAACGGCGTAGGGAGGCCGAAAGAGAGGCTGTCATAATATTCCTCAAAATTTTAGTTGATTTTGTTTTGGACGTGGGGGAGCAGCGGGGACACGGAGGAGAACTTTGGTTAGACCCATTCGAGTGCGCCCTTCTTGTAGGCCCAGACGTAACCGACCACGAGGATCGCCAGGAAAGCCATGGCCTCTGCCACGCCAAACCAGCCCAACTGTTTATAGCGGACGGCCCAGGGGAACAGGAACACGGTTTCAACGTCGAAGATCACGAACAAGATAGCGACTAGATAGAACCGAACCGTATAGCGACCACGGGAGCCGCCGAGGGTTTCGATTCCACATTCGTAAGCTTCCAACTTCACGCGGAAGGGCACTGACGGCCGCAACAATTTGCCCATGAACAAAGCGCCCAGCGGGAACGCGATGCAGATAGCCAAGAACACGAAAAGGGCAAGGTAGCCTTCCAACATATAGTTACTATACCGTAGAACGATGAAGAAGAGACGGCTGATTCCCCGGACCGTGCTGGCGGTGATGATCCTCATCGGAGCGGTCTGCCTTTGGGGGGCCGGGACGAATTTGTGGACCCATCTCCGCATGCGGACGACTCCGGTCGAGGTCGTCAAGAGCTCGCTGCATTTTGACGCGCTCGGCAAAGGCAACGATCTCGATATCACCCTGGTGTTGGACCTGAAAACGACGGACGGCAGCGAGCGGGCAATCCATTGGGAGGAGGACGGCGGACCAGCCGCATATCCCGAGGAAGCCTACGACGAACTTCGTCTGTGGGCTCCCGGAAGCCGTCATCAGATCCACCAAGTTCGTGGCCAAGCGAGGGAACTCCGTCTCCCCGACACCCAATCGCCGGAGCTCGTGAAGATGGGTTTATATTTGGGTTTTGGACTTTTCACTGGGTTTTTTGCCTTTGCGTTCGCGGCGACGGGCTCGGAGAGGGATTCCGGGGTTTGGATGGTATTCTTCTCGATCGGAGTCGGGGCATTTCTGGGTGCGGGTCTTTACGCCTGGTTCGAGATCCCGAAGCGAATCTACTGGCAGTCGGCCGTCGCGACGCTGGAAGCGGCTCCCGACGACTCGACGGCCGAGGCAAAGCCGCTCGTGTTTCCGGCGAATGTCGTCGTCACCCCGGCCGCCCGAAAACTTCTCGAGCGCTCTCGCTATAAAGTGCTGCGGTTCAATGGCCTTCATGCGGGGCTTGGCAACTTCGGCGGTCGATACGAGAGTTTGAAGCCGCGCTGTGAGTCCGGCGAGCAGGAGTGCCGCTTCGTGATGAATCCCAAGGACCGGTGGGACGTCGAGCTTGACGCCGGCTGGGATGGAGGCTTTTATCTGCCTTTAGGGGTGATGGGTGTCTTCGGATTGGCGTTTGGCGGCGCGGGGTTGCTGATCCGTCGCTTCGGGGGCTGAGGACCTGCGATACTGGAGTTTTAGCCATGTTCGCCACGATCCGAGAGCAAATCGATACCGTCTTCCGGGAAGATCCGGCGGCCAAGAGCACGCTTGAAATTTTGCTCTGTTATCCGGGCCTTCATGCGATCCTCGTTCATCGGGTGGCGCATCGGCTGTACAAGGCTGGGGTGCCGTTGCTGCCGCGGGTCTTATCGCAGTTCAGCCGTTGGATCACGGGTATTGAGATCCATCCCGGGGCGACGATCGGTCGCCGGTTTTTCATTGACCATGGCATGGGCGTCGTGATCGGCGAGACGGCCGAGATTGGGGACGATGTTCTGCTCTACCAGGGCGTGACGCTGGGCGGAACGGGGAAAGAGTGCGGCAAGCGGCATCCGACGATCGGCAACCACGTGATCGTTGGAACCGGAGCCAAGGTGTTGGGCAACATCAAGATCGGGGACGGTTCCCGAATCGGGGCGGGGAGTGTGGTGGTTCACACGGTTCCGGCAGGTTCGACCGTCGTGGGCATTCCCGGCAAGATTGTCCGGCGCCGCGCGGAGAGCGACGACGATCTCGAACACGGCAAGCTGCCGGACTTGGCCGGGCAGGAGATTGCCGAGCTGAAGGACCGGCTGCAGAAGCTGGAAGAGCTTGTCAGAGAGCTGTCGCGCTCAACCCTTTCCCAGTAGGTCGCGGACGAGGTAGAGGGCGGCAACGGCCTGCATTTCGTTGATCTCGCCTTTGCGGGCCTTGTCGATGGCGGTTTCCCAATCGAGGAGGAGCACCTCGTCGATTTCGTCGTCGGTCGAACGATCAATGGGCCGGTCGCTGGCCTGGACGTGGACGACGAACGCCCGGCTCTTCAGGTAGGCCGGCTGGGGATCGAGCTCAGCGAGGAGCTTACCGCTGAGAGCTTGAAAGCCGGTCTCTTCCTGGAATTCGCGCATGGCCGCGGCGACCGGTGCTTCGCCGGCTTCGATGTACCCGGCGGGGAAACCGAGGTATTGGCGGCCGGTCCCGACGCGGTGCTCGCGAACGAGCACGAGCTTGCCGCGGCATTCGGCGACGATGACGACGAAGTCGCCGCGCTCGATGAGGTAGTAGCCATTGAGCGAGCGGCCATCGCGGGTTAGATAGTCATTGCTGCGGACGGTGATCCACTCGTCGTCGATGACCGTCCGGCTGTTAAGGAGTTTCCAGGACACCAGCCTATGATACTAGGGCGTAGCGGAGGCTATTCTCGGCTAACTGGCGGAGTTCGCTTTCGGTGAAGCCGAGTTCGGCGGCGAGTTGGTATTCATGGAGCAGATTGGTGCCGAAGATTGCCGGGTCGTCCGTGCCGAGGACGATGGGTACGCCGGCGTTGAAGAGTTGGCGGAGCGGATGGGCGCTGAGGGAGGGGACGGCGCCGGTCCGCAGGTTGCTCGACAGGCAGATTTCGAGGGGGATGTCGTGCTGCTTGAGGTGCGCCATGAGGGCGGGATCCTGTACGGCGCGGATGCCGTGGCCGATGCGGCGAGCGCCGAGGCGGACCATCTCCCAGACGTTTTCGGCGTTGGAGATCTCTCCGGCGTGAGGGACGAACGGGACGCCGGCGGCTTTGATGGCGCCGCGGAACTCTTCGGCCGAGGTGCTGGTTTCGTCACCGCCGACGCCGAAGCCGACCACGCCGTTGGAGGCATGATGAGCGGCGAACTTGGCGATCGGCATGGCGCCTCCTCCGCCGTGCTGGCGGATGCAATCGATGATCCAGTAGACAGGGAAGGACGATCGGCGGGATTCGTGGTTGACGGCGGCGTAGACGGCTTCGAGGTCGAGGCGCTTCCATTTCACGACTCCGGCGGAGAGGGTGATCTCGGCATAAGTGACGCCCTGGCGACGGAGGGAACCGATGAGTTGTTTGGCTGCGCGGCCATAATCCTCAGGTTTTTTGAGGAAACTGACGGTCCACTTGAAGGACTCGAGAAAGCTGGGGAAGTCGTAGCAATCCCACTTGGCAGCGAGTTCGGCGTCGTCGACGTCGGGGGTGTAGGAGCCTTCCAGATGGACGTGGAGTTCGGCTTTGGGAATAGTCTTCAGAAAATCAAGCACTATTGCCATAATAGACGCATGCTCCGCGAAGAGATTGACGCTCTGCTGGGAAGTTATCACGGCGACCCGTTTCGGATCCTTGGTCCGCATGGCGGAGAGGTGCGGGTTTTCCTGCCGCAGGCGACGGCGGTGAGCCTGATCCGGGGAGAAATGCGGCAGCCGATGCGGCAGACGCTCGAGACCGGATACTGGGTGAGCGAGTGGTCGGGCCCGTATCGGCTGGAGCTTGCGCTGGCTGATGGGCGGACGGAGCAGATCGAGGATCCGTATCGGTTTGGGCCGGTGCTGAGCGAGTTCGATTTGCACCTGCACGGGGAAGGGACTTTGTACCGGGCGTGGGAGACGCTGGGGGCGCACCGGATGGAGGTGGAGGGGATCGACGGGGTGCTGTTCGCGGTATGGGCTCCGAACGCGCAGGCAGTGAGCGTGACGGCCGACTTCAACGACTGGGACACGCGGCGGCATCCGATGCGGATGCGGGACGGCGGGGTGTGGGAGTTATTCATTCCCGGAGTGGGTTACGGGGTCCACTATAAGTACTTCGTGAAGAGTAAGTACAACGGGTACGAGATGCTGAAGTGCGACCCGTATGGCTTTCAGACGGAGATTCCGCCGAAGACGGCTTCGGTGGTGGCGGACCTGGGTCGGTATGAATGGAGCGATCAGGCGTGGATGGCGGAACGGGCGGAGCGGAAGCCGCTGGACGAGCCGATGTCGGTCTATGAGGTGCATCTGGAGAGCTGGATGCGGCACCCGGACGGGAAGCCGCTGACGTATCGGCAGATGGCGATTGCCTTGGTCGAGTATGTGAAGCGGCTGAACTATACCCACGTCGAGCTGCTGCCGATGATGGAGCATCCGTTCTCGGGTTCGTGGGGTTACCAGGTGACCGGGTTCTATGCGCCGACGGCGCGATTCGGGGCGCCGGACGACTTCAAGTACTTCGTGGACAAGTGCCATGAGGCGGGGATCGGGGTGATTGTCGATTGGGTACCGGGGCACTACCCGCGGGATACCCACGGCCTCGCGTTTTTCGATGGCACGGCGCTGTATGAACACGCCGACCCGCGGAAGGGCGAGCACAAGGGTTGGGGGACGCTCGCGCTGTTCTGGCTGGAGCAGTACCACATCGATGGGCTGCGGGTGGACGCGGTGGCCTCGATGCTGTATTGGGACTATTGCCGGGAGCCAGGCGAATGGGTGAAGAACGAGTTCGGCGGGCGGGAGAATTTGGAGGCGATCGCGTTTCTGCGGCAGTGCAATACCGAGGTGCATAAGATTCCGGGGGCGGTGACGATCGCCGAGGAATCGACGTCGTTTGTCGGGGTGTCGCGGCCGGTTTATACGGGCGGGCTGGGCTTCACGATGAAGTGGAACATGGGCTGGATGCACGACATGTTCGCGTTCTTCCAGTACAACCCGGTGTTCCGGAAGTTCAACCAGAACCACATTACGTTTTCGCTGTTGTACGCGTTTGGGGAGAATTTCCTGCTACCGATTTCGCACGACGAGGTGGTGCACGGGAAGGCGACGCTGATTGGGAAGATGCCGGGCGATGAGTGGCAGCGGTTTGCCAATGTCCGGGCGTTTTTGGGGTACATGTTCACGCATCCGGGCAAGAAGCTGCTGTTCATGGGGCAGGAGATTGGCCAGTACGAGGAGTGGAACGAGGCGGGGAGTGTGAACTGGGCGATGCTGGACTACCCGCTGCATCGGCAGTTGCAGCACTACGTGGCCGAGGTGAACGCGCTGTATCGGCGGGAGCCGGCGCTGTACGAGCGGGACAACGACGTTGACGGGTTTGACTGGGTGGACTTTCGGGATGTGGAAGCGTCGGTGATTTCGTTTAACCGGAAGGCGAAGGACCCGCGGGACTGGCTGCTGGTGGTTTGCAACTTTACGCCGATCGTTCGGCATGGGTATCGGATCGGGGTGCATGAGTTGGGGACTTACGTGGAGATTCTGAACTCGGACTCGCATCTGTTTGGGGGGTCGAATGTCGGCAATCATGGCTGGGTGCTGGCGGAGGAGATTCCGGCGCATCAACGGCCCTACAGTCTGGCGCTGACGTTGCCTCCGCTGGGGGTTTTGGTGTTCAAGGTCTCGCGACCTGCCGCGTGACGGACGCGGGCTGGAATTTCGGGCTGTTGGCGCTGTTCGCGGTGCAGCATAGCGGGATGGCCCGGCTGCGGGTGAGCCGACGGGTGTACGCGCTCGCCTCCTATGCCGTAGTGGGCCTGGGATGGCTGCTGTGGCGACCGATGGGGGGCGTCCTATGGCAGAGCCCGAATTGGCTGCGGGCGGGCTGGTCGGCGGGGTTTCTGTTGCTCGTGTGGGCGGGAGCCTCGTTGGGGGCCGGGGAGTTGTTGGGTTGGCGGGAGCCGGGGCCGGCGCGGTTTCGGGAGCCGTTCTTGTACCGGTACTCGCGGCACCCGATCTACGTGGCGGTGCTGATGATTCTGTGGCTGCGGCCGGAGATGACCGAGGGCGGATTGCTGGTGGCGGTGACGCTCACGGGGTACTTGTTTATCGGGATGGAGTTCGAGGAGCGGAAGTTGGAGCGGGAGTTAGGGGCGACGTATCGGGATTATCAGCGGCGGGTGCGGCGGTTGCTTTAGACTCAAGGGTTATGAAGCGTAGAGCCTTTCTGGGAACTGTTGCCGCGGTGAGCGCGGTGGAAGCGGCGACTCCGGCGTTGATCAAGCCGAAGCGGTTGGCGGCGGGGCAGACGATAGGGTTGGTGACCCCGTCGACTTACGTGAGTGACCCGGACGAGTTACGGACGGCGGTCCGGACGATTGAGCACTTTGGGTGCAAGGTGAAGATGGGCCAGTTCGTGAAGCGGAAGCTGGGGTATTTGGGCGGGACGATTGAGGAGCGGGCGGCGGACGTGAACGCGATGTTCGCGGATCCGGGCGTGGATGCGGTTTTTGCGATTCGGGGCGGGTACGGGAGTGCGCAGATTTTGCCGGCGCTGGACTATGAGGTGATTCGGAAGAACCCGAAGATCTTCATTGGGTACAGCGACATTACGGCGATGCATTTGGCGATCCACCAGAAGACGGGCCTCGTGACGTTTCATGGGCCGGTGCCGCTGTCGGCGTTTACGGACTACACGCAGAAGCACTATCGGAAGGCGCTGTTTGAGAAGGGTCCGATTGGGACGGTGACGAACCCGGTGGAATCGAATCCGCTGCGGCCGGGGCATACGCTGCGGACGATTGTGGGCGGGAAGGCGAAAGGGGCGCTGACGGGGGGCTGTTTGACGCTGTTGGCGACGACGATGGGGACTCCGTACGAGGTGGATACGCGGGGCAAGATATTCTTCATCGAAGACGTGGGGGAGGAGCCGTATTCGATGGACCGGATGTTGACGCAGATGCGGCTGGCGGGGAAGTTGGAGCAGGCGGCGGGAATCGTGTTCGGGGAGTGCTCGCGGTGTACGCCGAAGGATTACAAGCCCGGGTTTGATAACAACCTGTCGCTGGGCGAAGTAGTGGACGAGATCCTGGGAAAGCTGAAGATTCCGGTGCTTTCGGGGATGACGATTGGGCATACGGCGGACCAGTTGACGCTGCCGATGGGGGTGATGGCGACCTTGGACGCCGATAAGGGCACGTTGACGATCGAAGAGGCGGCGACCAGCTAGACCTACGGCTCACCGGGTTGAGTGGCTGAGTTTTCAAAGAGCGGAATCCGGTTCGAAGGCGGCGGGGTTCTACGAAAGGAAGCCAGTTCAGCAGCGGTCGGTATAGGCCGGGGCGCTGACGGGTGCGACTGGAACGAATTGCGGTTCGAACCCAACTTCGGGCAGCGGGGCGTCGGCGGTGGCTACTTGGACCTGTTCCGGTTTCGGTGGAACCGGCGGGAGCGTCCGGCGCTTCTCCTGGGCATATTGCAGGTTTTTGAGACAGCGCTGGTGGCTCCTTTCGATCGCGGTGACGTACCGCTGCAGGTTGCGGTAGATCGCATCGTTCGGGATGCTCGCGAACGATACCGCGATGAGTTGATCCGGGTCAGAAGTGACGGGTTCATCCGCCTCATTCTCTTCGTTGAGGTAGTTGAAGGTATCTTCAACGAGCAGGTTGATCGTTTTCGCTTCGACGCGGCGGGCGCGATTGAGCCGCCATTGGGCTTCGGCGAGTTGGTCGGTGAGCATTTGCTCTTCCGGCGTGGCGGGGCGGTAGGCGTCCCGTACTTCGGCGAGAAGCGCGTCGAACTCGGCTTGTGATTCGCCGCGGATGAGCAACGCGGAAGAGCAGAGGCCGTGCGCGAGACGGGTCCGGTTGACTTCATGGCGTTGCGCCGGTTGGCCATCGCTTGGGCCGCGGCCTGCCGTTTGGCGGCTTCGGCGGCCATTTCGGCTTCTTTGTCGGCGACAATTTTGTTGATGATGGCGTCGCGGTTGGCAGCGTAAAATTCGTTAGACATAGTTGAATTCTCCAGGATGTAGAAATGGAAAAGCCCGCTTCACCGGAGGTCCGACGAAAACGGGCTTTTCTGAAAACAATCCTACCCTATGGGAGAAGGGTAATTTGTTTGGTGTGTCTGTAAGTGATAGAAAACATGCGAAAGATATTTTTGCTTGGCCTGTGACAGACATAGACACCTAGGTATACATTGTCCGTTTTGGACGCAGGCACACTGTTTGGCGGGAAGGTTAGCATGTCAGTATGGACGAGAATTGTACTTGACGACGACGTCGTCGAGGGGTTTGATGAGGAATCGAGAGGGCGAGAGATTTCATTTCGGGAAGCGCTGAACGGGGCAGCTCGAGAAGGGCTTTTGGCGCCGGAGTAGCAGCCGCACCAACCGGCTGTGTTCCGGGTTGAGCCGTTCTCTGTTGGATTCCGCGAGGGTTGGTCCCAGGATAGCGTTTCCGAGTTGCTCGAGATCGCGGAAGGCGAGAATGGGCGTTGATCCTATTCGACGCGAATATTTTGCTGTATGCGTACGACGACCGGTCCGCTGAACACGCGGCAACAAGAGAATGGTTGGAGAAACTTCTATCAAGGGAAGAACCCGTTTGGCTATCGGCTTGGGCCTTTGCGCGCATTATGACCAACCCTCGAATCAATGAACGGTCACTGGTGTCGGCCTAGGCCTTGGCCGTTGTAGGAAAGCTACGCGTTCATCCGCACGTCGTGATGGTGAATCCTTGACGGCATCATACTCGGTACCTGCTCGAAGAGATGATTCAGGCGCAGATTCACAACCGACGCGGTATTGGCGGCGCTCGCCAGGAAGCATGGGGGACGAATGCTTCGACGGACGTGGGTTTTCGCCGCTTCCATTCCCTGTCATGGACCAATCCGCTGGCTTGAACCCACGTAATGAATTGTCCCGAAGGCGAAGGGGGAGATTGAACGATTCTGGCGACTGCCCCAAACTTTGGGTGCAATTTGCCACATGACCCTTCGGCGTCAACGGGGTTTGTGGGCGGGGCTCGACGCTCCGTCCACCCAGTTTCCGGTGGCGGAAATGCGATGGAAACACTGGCGGGCGACAAAGGCAATCGAGCCGTTCGGGTGGGCGTTCGGTGGACCGTGAGGCCATGGTTTCCCCAGGGCGAGCGTGATCGGCCGGCCCACACCAGGTGCTCCCCGGCCGACTCCGCTGTCGACGGAGGTTGGTTCCCCACGGATTTCTGAAAGTCGAGTCCTCGACTCCTTGTCGTGCCGAAGCGGCGAGCAGGAGGTGCCGGAATGAATCCGAGTGAGTGAGCTTTTCGGATTTCTGAAGAGCGGCTCTCGGTTTGCGCGTGGGTAGGCAGGGAGAATTGGGTTCGTCTTATCGAGCTATATCCGACGGGATACCGCGGAAAAGCGACTTTTCACTCATTTCCGGGGTAGCGGATTACTTGGTGCGGGTTCGTCGCTGCCGGCGAGTGCAATCGTTATTCAACGGCCGATGCCGACGGCGCCCCTTCCCTTGCGCCAGATCATTCGAATCGGCGGCGAGAGGCGGTTGTCTTGCGGACCTGGCACCGGAGAGGTTACGGGGAAACCTCGATTGGCTATCCTATTATGGACAGAGCAGTACCAGACGCGTGGGGTAACGGCTGTATTTCTCTTGCACTACCGAGCCGAATACGCTGGTCAAAGGACTTACTCGTTACGGAACAAACCAGCTTCGAAGAGCAGCAGGTGCCTTACGGCCTTGGATCCCCAGATAGAGGATATCGTTCATCTCGTCGTCGTCGATTCGGTCCGCCTCAGAAAAGTCGAGTTTCGCCGACCTCGCCGCGAGCTTGTGCTCGGGTGGATTGCGTTCGGTCAGGGAGACCTGCGGAGCCTCGAGCTCATAAGGCCGAAGGTCGGGTTTCGCTTGGAAGGCCTTCCACATCGGCGTGGCCGCGGCGTCGAAATGGGTCAGCGGTCGGGTGCCGAGAATCAATCCCATCGTGCGGAGCATGGAGGTGGTGTTGTACATTGTCGAATCGACGATGCCCCCGCGACGGGTGTAGGGAGAGATAACAAAGGCGGGACTGCGATGCGAATCGACGTGGTCGGGTCCGGATTGCGCGTCGTCTTCGAGAACAAAAATGGCGGATTCCTTCCAGAATCTCGATTTTGAGACGGCGGCGACGAGTTGCCCCAGCGCGAGGTCGTTGTCGGCAAAGTTCGCCGAGGGCGTGTAGGCACCGGCGCGGAATCCGGAGGTATGGTCGTTGCCGAGCCGCATGACGGTGAGCGCTGGAAAGACGCCGGTTTTTTCCGCATCCGCCAGGTCGCGGAGAAAATATTTCATCCGATCGATATCGGGGAAATTGGTATCGAAACCCCGGAAATAGGGATTCGTGACCGCCGCCAATTTCTCGCTTGCGGCTTCGCTCCACTGCTTTTCCCCGTCTTGGGCGTTGGGAATCAACTTCACCAACCAACCGTAATTGCGAACGGATAACCCTTTCTCAAACGCGGCATCCCAAAGATAGCCACCAGCCGGATGCGCCGCCTTCTCCGAATGATTGACGGGAGGCCTCCCGTAGTAGAGGCTGAACTTGCCTCCGCGGCCGGCGTAGAGGTTGGGATAGAGCTTCTGGGTGTAGTCGGGGGCGATCGCACCAGCGGACCAGATGTGTCCGTCAGCGCTCACGTCGCCATTCACGTAGAAGTTATCGAACAAGACGAACTCCCTCGCCAGCTTGAAGTGGTTCGGTCCCTGCTGCTCGCCGAAGAGCACGAGCGACGGGTCGCCGTTGCCTTTTCCGAATCCGCCGAAGACCTGATCGTAGGTTCGATTCTCTTTGACGATGTAGATGACGTGCTTGATCGGCGATGGCTGGCCAGGCGTTGACGGCACCGGGTTGCCCGCCGGAATCGCTACCCGGTCGAGCAGTTCATCTTTGTAGGGGGTATTCGCCAGGACCGTCTTCGAATACTCGAGCAACTGGGCGGGGGTGATGGCGGGTAGAATCGACATGGTTCCCTTGTGCAGGCCAGATACATAAGTGAAGTTTTTCTTCTCTTCCGGCATGTTATTGGGAAAAGAACGTAGCCCTTTGCCGTTGAGCACGACCAACCGTCCGTCGCCTAGAACTTGGACACTGGTCGGATACCATCCGGTTGGAATGAAGCCGACGACGCGGCTGCGTTCGCCGCCGATATCGACGACGGCAAGCGCGTTGGCATCTGAACAAACGACGTAGAGAAACTTCCCATCGGCACTCGTGGCCAATGCGGAAGGGGTCATCCCGATCGGTTGGCGGGGCGTTAGCGAAACGTTGATCCGCTCTTCGACCGAGCCGTCTTCTTTCAACTTGAGCACGAGATTGGTGTTGGCCGCGGCAACAAAGTAATATTTGCCGGAGTGGACGATATCGGAGGGGTGATCGGCGGCGGGATAGGACTGGCTGGTGCCGGTGTCGAGCCGATGATGGACAACGGCCGCCCCCGACCAACTCGTCACCAGCAGTTCGTTTTTCCGACAGAGGATGCGATAGGGCATCGCGCCGGTGGGCAGACTATTGACTTGCTGGCCGGCGGCGGGGTCGAACTCGAGGATAGCGTTTCCGATGAGGCTGGCGGCGAAGACACGCCCTTCGGGGTTGATCTGCACATCGCCAATGAAGGCTTCGGGATCGTTCGACTTCCAACTGCGTTTCCACTGGAGAGTCTCCGCCGCCCAGTTCAACTCATGCACCGCGTGCGAAGCGCCGCCTCCGACCAAGATCCGATCTCCGGCAACCGCTAAACCCAGCCACGCATCCGGGAGCGGGACCGACGAGACCAATTCGCCGGTTGCGACTCGATGCGCGCTGACCGTCGGTTTGGCGTGTCCAGCCTGTAGAACGAAGAGCCATTTACCGTCGGCGGAGAGGCGCGACGTCATGGGCAGATTGCTCAAAGCGATCTGCTTGCCGGCGGGCTTGGCGGTCCATCCGCTGATGAGTAGGTTTCCGCCACCGGCCAACGGGCCGGGCTCGACTCTGGACTGCGCGGTCAACGCCGCAACGCTGAGAACAAAGGCCACCGTTTTCATGCTGTTTCCTCCCAGGCTCTACCCGCGGTCAGATCGATCGAAGTTTCGAGTTTGCCCGGCCATTTACGGCCATAGACGAGCAAGGGTACGGCCGCCTCATGTAGGGAACCATGTGTCCTGACGGCGACGGGCCTTCGCTCCTGGTCCAAGGCACCAAGGGCGGTGATTTTGTCGCCGAGTAAGAACAGGTCGCCGGTACGTTCTGGCATCAGGTGGAACCGTTTGCAGGCGTCGGCGCGCAAAAGTACCTCTTCAATCCCCGGCTCCGCTTGAAAGATGGCCATGGCCGATTGGATCTGGTCCGGTTTTTCGAGATCGATATAGATGGATCCGCCCAGATCTTTATGGTGGATTTTGTGTTTGTCCGCAATCGCGGGTACGGCGCGCGCGTTGATCCCGTGCTTGGTGAGTAGCCGTTCGGGGTCGACGGCGCGGGATTTGGCGTTCATACCGTGATCGGCACAAAGGTACATTTCGAGCTTTGGTTGATCGTCGAGAATGCGGCCAAGATGCTGGTCGAGGTTTTTCAGGTGCTCTTGCGATTCCGCAGTCTCGGGACCGTAAGTATGCATGATGTAATCGCTTGTGGTGAGATACAACAAGTCAACATCGGGATTGCGGAGCGCCTGTCGCCCCTGCTCGAATACCCAGTAAGTTGTCTCGGCCTCGTACATCCGGATGCCCTGTTTTTCCGCGGAGATCGAGGAGTGCGCGCTCACACCAATGAGGCTGCGGATCTTTTCTTTGGCACCAACAAAGGCCGATTTCCAGCCCTTTTTGTGGGCGCTGGCGAACAACGTGGGGTGCTTCAGGTACTTTGCATCCGCCATCTCGACGATCTTGCCCTGTTCGGGATCGAAGAAGGTGTTGGCCGTGATGCCATGGGTTTCAGGAAACGACCCAGTGGCAAGGGAGGCGCTGTTGACGTTGGTCAGCGACGGCATTGCCCCCCGGCCGATCTTGTAAGTGCCCGCTTTCATCGCCCGGTGCAGATTCGGCATCTCGCTCGCGGCAATGTATTCCGGGCCGAATCCGTCGATCAGGCAAATCATCACTTTTCGGCGGGCGGGAGCGGCACCTCGAGCAACCGTCGCCGAGGCTACCGATCCCGTAAGAAAGTATCGTCGATTCATCCGTTTCCTTAAAATGTCATCCGGAAAGTAAGTTGCACGAGCCTCGGCAAATTTACGAACTGAGAGACCCTGCCGAAGTTACTGTCGAGCGGATTCACGCTGGGATTTCCCAGTACCTGTTTGTTCAACGCATTGATGAGATCGCCCCGGAAAGACATTTTAATCCGTTCCGTCACGAAGATGTTCTTCATCAGGTTGACGTCGACTTGCTGCAAGGTTTCGGTACGCAGCCAGTTCATGCGGTTCGGAAAGGCGCGGGAGTGGAACGCGCCCGGCACACGGGCCGAGGCCCGCTCGAAAAGCTCTGTCCGGAACCAGCGGTCCTGGGTTCGCTCGGAGGAGGGCAGCACAATATCTCGATAGTTCGTCCCGGTAAAGAAAACATTGCCGAAGTCGATGCATTCTCCACTCTGGCGCTGCTGGGTCACGCCGATTTGCCATCCACCCGCCAAACGGCGGCCCCACCCTTCGGTCATGAACGGCTTGCCTTTGCCGAAGGGCAGTTCGTAGACGGCGGTGACAACCCAGCGATGGGGTCGGGAACCATCGCTTTCGCGCCAGATAGGTTTGGTGTCGTAGGCGTTTTCAAACCAGTCGCGCGACATGGTGTGCGCCCATTCGTAGTGGGTATTGAGGAGGAACCCATTCCGAAACCGGCGTTCGATCCGCACGATCATCGAATTGGTTTTGTTCTCGCCGATCGCTTCTTGGGATTGCGTTAGCGCGGTTTGTTGAGGAAACGGACGCAGCAGTTGGTTCTTTCGCACGACAGCCGAGGAGAAGAAGCTCAAGGTCGAAAGATCGCGATACAACGCTGGATTCGAGGTCTGCAAGGCGGTGAGGTTTGTTAACCGGAACGGATTGGCTACGTTGCGATTTAACTCGGCGTCGACTGCCGCGTTCCGCGTATTGCCGGTAGCCCAGTATTGCTGGGGCAGCGCGTTCAGGTCGCGCGTGACGCCCAGATTGGGAGAATATCCCCAATTGTAGCTCACGGCAACAAGCATGTCCTTCCACAACAGCCGCTCGATTTCGAAACGCATCTTGTTGGCTTTCACCGGCGAGAAGTTCGTGCCGATGAAGTTATAGTTTCGCCCCAATAGGCTGTTCGTGCCCAATGAATTGCCGGCGGGAACATCGAAGCGAGTCCCGTCGGCGCGAACGGGGAACGGGTTAGTGAGCGGATTGGTTCCCGACTGGCCGAAGTATCCGAAGTTCCAACTTGCGCCGCCCTCGTCGGTAACATTGGTCAAGGTCGCGCGGTTGTATCCGAATTGGCTGGGGAATGTGTGCGTGGTGTTCAAGGTGTCATAGTAGGCACCAAAGCCGCCCCGGAAGACGGTTTTCGGACTCAACTGATAAGCGAAGCCAACGCGCGGCATGAAGCGCGTGGTCCCGTCGGTCATCGTGCGCGGCACCCCTTGCCCGAGATAGTTTGGACCTCCGGCCACCCGGAAGTTTGCGGCGGAAACTTCGGGCAGGGGTGCGCGAGCATAGGCCGCCTGCGCCGCCTCGCCGATGGCGAGTTTCGCCGAAGCGTCGAAGCCTCGCAGTCCGCGGTCGTAGCGTTCGACAATGCCGCCTTCATGCTCCACACGGAAGCCGAAGTTCACGGAAAGTTTCGGATTGACCCGCCAGTTGTCCTGGAAATAGTAACCCTGGCGGGGAGTCGTCGCATAGTAGGTGTCGTTCGTGTCGGCCTGGATGGCCGCTGGTACGCCGAGCATAAACGCGGCCCATTCGGTTCCCAGGGTCCCGACGCCGGCCGCGGCCGAGTTTTGGCGCATCAGATCATTGTTGAAGCGGAACAGCCCGGAGGTGTAGCCCGGGTAGC
>JAPKZA010000091.1:0-7756 GCA_026394015.1 Acidobacteriota bacterium | reverse complement strand
AAATCCAGCCGTCATGCCATGGCGCCCGATGTATTTGGATAGCTGCACGCGGAGCGAACCGATCGAGGTGGGCAGTAACGCGACGCGCGGATTGCTGAGTTGGCGATAGTTAGTGAAGGCCAGCGATGGTAGGGTATTCAACGCGCCGGCTTTCTGATCGAGATAATCAGGCAAGCCAACTTGAGATGGCTTATAGGACCACTGTACTTCGTTCAGCGGGCGGTTATCCCAATAGCGGTTGTAGGAGAAGTTTACATTCAACAACGTGGAAGCGCTGAAGGTGTGGACATAGTCCATACTGCCCCCGATGTTATTGCGGCGCAGGGCCTCGGAATGGAGGCCGGGAATGGTACTGAATGACCAATCCTGACGATCATTACTGAACTTGTTATAGCTCCAGCGAAAGAAGAGGCGGTCTTTCGCACTCGCGTTCCAATCGACGCGATTTTGCATGGCGAAATAATCGTATTTCACTAGCGGATCGGAGAAAAGGTTGTTGTTGCCGTCGAGATCCGCGATGGCGGGATTGTTGGGCAGTGGGTAGACTTTCGAATAGAAGTCGTACATCTTTGGGTTGGCGATGCGGTTCACCGGGACGATGTTGCCAGGGAATGCGTCGCGGACGAAGAGTCCATTGGCAGGGTTCAAGCGGGTCGTCATCGGATCGTAGATCTGATAGCGCGCGGAGTTCAATTGAAGTAATCGCGAGAAGTCGCCACGACGTTCGGCGGCGGTGGGCACAGTGTAAATTTTGCGGGACGTTTCGAGATCGAAGAACCGTTCGGTTTGACCGGTGTAGATGAAAAAGAAAAAGAGCTTGTTTTTGCCGTTGTAGAGTTTCGGGATCCATACCGGGCCGCCTAAGGAGCCGGAATAGGTATTGGATCGTCCCGATGGTTGCCTGGGCTGAGACCGAAGTTCCTGGGCCAGCGCCGTGTTTCCTGCTAGTTCCGCGGTGCGGATGCGCCCCCAGTAGACGCCGCTATCGGTGCTGGCGGTGGCATTCCAACGCTGCTGCCAATGGGTGTTGCTCAGTGTTCCGTGAAAATCGTTAGCCCCGGATTTCGTTGTCATCATTATGTAGGCCCCGGTGGAATGGCCTACTGTCGCATCGAAGGTGATCGATTCCACCCGCATCTCCTGGATCGCATCAGTGATGGGGAGGTAGGCCGCCCGGCGGAACTGCCCACTGTTCGGAGATCCATCAATCGACCACTCGTTGCCACCAACGGCCCCGGTCCCCGAGTGGGCTGAGCTAGCGTTAGTGAAGCTCAGGTTCGGATTGCCGTGAGAAAGCTTCTGCATGCCAACGGTATTACCGGCTTGGAGGATGAGGCTGTTGCTGAGAGTGGGTAGGTCCATCACCGCCTTATTGTCCATGACCTGGGCGGAGGAGCCGCTGAGCGTATTGAGCAGGGGTGCCTCTTCGGTAACGGTGATGGATGAGGCGGCCTCGCCGACTTCCATGCGGATGCGGAGATCCACGCGGGCTCCGAGCACAAGAGTAATGCCGGTGCGTTTATATCGTTTGAATCCCGGCGCTTCGGCCGTGACCTCGTAGGCGCCTTGAATCAGAAAGGGCGCTTCGAAGGAACCGGCGTCATTGCTGCGGATTTTGGTACTCACGCCGGTCTCAACGTTGACGACGGCGATTATGGAGTTGGGCACGGCGGAACCGGATGGGTCAGTGACTTGGCCGGTTATGGTGGCGCGGGTTTCCTGCGCGAGCAAGGCCGAGGCGAGGGCAGAAAGGGTAAAGATCAGTCGGACGAACATGGATTTAAGCATCGCCAATCAATGTGACGAGGGCATGGCAACGAGATGATTATCTGAACGTGGCGGCAAAACCTTGGCGCACACTATTCCTCTTTCCATCCTCATTTCTGTTCCTTTCCTCGCTCTCGCTAGGAACGTACTGATCGGACGGCGGACGACCCTGGTTCGACAGGGTGCCGTTCCCGCCCCCTTCGGTTTGAAATTCGACGGAATCTCTGTATTGGAGGGCGGGATGATCCTTCAACTGTCGAACAGCGGCGATGGCGGGGTGGGCCTGTTTGGGCGAGGGGGCATTTATGCGGTGCCGGGTTCAGAGACGGAGAGCCTGGCGTTCAGCCGGACGACACGACGCTGTTTGTGACGATTCGACATCCGATTGAAGGCGGGCGGTGGACGGACGATCCACGGGACCTGATTTCGAGCTTCCCTAATGGCTTGGGCTCGAAGGAGCCCGCAATTGTTATCATTTCGAAGGCGTCCGGGCATCCAGTCACGGGTAGGTAAGGCGAACTCGCTGGAGCCGGGAGGTGTGTCTTCCGGCCCTAAGTCGTATTTTTGAATGGGGGCGGCCTGGTTTCCGGCAAGCGCGGGAACTGAACGCGGACGGGGCGATTGTTTCTGATGACAGTTTTGTTCGGAGTCGCGGAGGCGGGGGGTGCGGTTCCGAGAGCGAAGTTCGCAGTGGGGGACAAAAGAGTGATTTTTGATGATTGAGGCGGTACATTGCTCTCATGCGGACGACTATTGACCTGGACGAGGATATTCTGGGATTGGTTAAACAACTCGCGGTGGAACGGAAGGAAAGCTTGGGCAAGGTGCTTTCCACTTTGGCCCGGCTTTCGTTATCCCGGGAGGCAACCGCGCCAGTCCGCGACGGCATCAGACTCTTAAAACCATTACCCGGCAAGGTGTCCGTGAGTCTTGTGGAAATTAACGGGCTGCGTGAGTTGCCGTAATGGTGAGCCTGCTCGACGTCACTTTCTGATTGCTCTCTTCGACCCCTCCCACTTGCATCACGATCCCGCCCATAGCTAGTTTGCGAAGCAGGCCGGCGTAGGTTGGGCGACTTGCCCCCTATCGGAGAACGGCTTCGTTCGGGTGGTTTGCCAAGCCAAACACGTTGGAGGCCTTCGAACTCCCAAGGCGGTGGCAGGTAGGCTATCGGAACTTCGTTAAATCGGGCGTCACGAATTCTGGGAGGACCGGATCTCGTTGCTCGATTCCCCGCCCTTCGACGTCGAAAAGCTTCCGGGGCCTAGCCGGCGGTAAGGGAGGGGCGATTTCGGGAGGATCTGTTGGCGCGGATTAACTTGTGGACGTTTCCGTTGCCGGGCTTGCGGGCGCGGAGGGAGGATATTGAACTGGACCAGTATGCGCAGAAGACGGGGAGGCGGATTACGTTTGGTAAAGAGGCGCGGGCGAAGTTTCTGGAGTTTGCGCTGTCGGCGGATGGGAAATGGAAGGGGAATTTTCGGGATTTGAACGCGGCGGTGGCGCGGATGGCGACGTTGTCGTTGGGGGGGCGGTACTGGGGACGGAGGGGGTGGCGGAGTTGGATCTTTTCGACCGGGGGCAACTGGGTCAGGTGTTGGAGGTTTGCGCGGGGAGCCGGTCATTGTCAGAGGCGGGGAGGACGTTATTCGGCGCGTCGATGGGGCGGAAGGCGAGTAGTAACGATGCGGATCGGCTGCGGAAGTATTTGAGTCGGTTTGGGATTGAGTGGGCGCGGATTGGGGCGGTGCGGGGGTATAGTGTGGATCGAAATGGATGGGGACGAAACAGCAATGCCTGAGGATTGACGTGCTACCTAACTCCGATGCGGATCACGGTTGACCTTGACGAGGACATTTTGGGATTGGTGAGGCAACTCGCGGCGGAACGGAAGGAAAGCTTGGGCAAGGTGCTTTCGAATTTGGTCCGGCTTTCGTTATCCCGTGAGGCGGCGGGGCCGGTCCGCAACGGCATCCGACTCTGGGAACCGTTGCCTGGCAAGGTATCGATGAGCCTTGGGGAGATTAACCGGCTGCGCGATTTGCCGTAATGGTGAGTCTGGTGGAACGTAGAGGCAAACTCGATCTGCTTGACGAGTCCATCGTAGAGATTTGGCACGTAGCATCAGTGATGCTATGCTCGTGACATGGCAGTGCGGACGACAATTGTGCTGGATGACGATGTTCTCGAACGGCTTCATCAGGAGTCGAGATTGCGGGAGATTTCGTTTCGAGAGGCTCTGAACGGCGCAGTCCGGGAGGGTCTTTTGGCGGCGGAACAGCGGCGACAGGAGCCGGCGACATTTCAAGTCGAGCCATTTTCGGTGGGCCTTCGCCAGGGTTTGACATACGATAGCGTGTCCAGCCTGCTGGAGATCGCAGAAGGCGAGAGCGCCCGTTGATTCTATTAGACGCGAACATACTGCTGTATGCCTACGATGACCGGTCTCCCCATCACACGGTGATTCGGGGGTGGCTGGAGACCGTGCTGTCCAAGGAAGAGATGGTTGGACTTCCATGGCTATCGGCTTGGGCTTTCGTGCGCATCATCACCAACCCAAAGATCAATGCACAGCCGCTCACGCCGGAACAGGCGATGTCTGTCGTGACGAAACTGCGTAACCATCCGCATGTAGCGATGGTGAATCCAGGACGGCATCATGCGCAGTACTTGTTGGAAGAGATGCGGAGCGCCCAGGTTCAGGGCGCTCAGACAACCGATGCGGCTTTGGCGGCGCTCGCCAGGGAGCATGGGGCGACGCTCGCTTCCACAGATGCGGGCTTTCGCCGCTTCCCTGCCCTGTCTTGGATCAATCCGATTACTTTGTGAGGGTGTAGTTGACGTCGACGGCCGTTTCAATCTCCACGGGATTGCCGTTAAGGAGCGTTGGCTGATACTTCCATTGGCGGACGGCCTCCATGGCCGAGCGGGCCAGTTCGGCGGAGGGGGACATCAGCAGGGTCAAGCGAACGACGTCGCCGTCCTTGCCGACGATGGCGCTGAGTCGTACCGTACCTTCAACCCTGGCTTCTTTCGCTTCCCTGGGATACGAGGGCACGACGCGGTGGAGTAGCTTCGCGGCCTGAACGTTACCGGAGATGCGGATGCGCTGGGGGGCGGCGGGGGCGGTGGAGTCCGCTCCGGCCTCGCCGCCGGATACATTGACCGTCTCTCGAAGGCCGCCTAACTGTAAGTGAAAATCGGCACGGACCGTCCGGCCGATCTCTACCCGCCGCTTTCCAATCGTGAGAGCAGCGTAGCCGGGCTTGAGCACTTCAATCGTGTACTCGCCTTCCGGAAGACCGGTGACGGAGTAAGTGCCGTCAGAGCCGGTCTCGAAGGTGTAGTCGGTGGCACCTTTGAGGAGTAACTTGGCCCCGGGAATCGCGCCGACCAGGTCTTTCACCGAACCCTTCATTTGCACGCTGGAATCCTGCCAGGCGAGGAGGGGGGATACGGCGAGGAGAGCGACGACGCAGGTGAGGGCGAGGCGGAGGGCGGAGACGGAGCCGCGTTTGCGCTCCGAATCCAGGACGGCGACGAGGCGTTTTTCGAGCTCTCGGGGTTTGGCCATCGCCATGACGGCGGCGGGGGTGGGGTAGCCGGAAGCTTCGCGAGCTACTCCGACTAACTCCTCGGCATAAGCGGCCGAGGGGTAGTTTCTCAATACCAGATCATCACAAGCCATTTCGCTCTCCTTTCTTTGTTGAGCCGCGGCCCACCAGGCCAGCGGATGGAACCAGAACAAGCAGCAAGCGAGCGTTCCCGCGAGCCGCCACCATAAGTCACGTCGACGCACATGCGCGAGTTCGTGGGCTAACACCATTTGCAGGCGTGCCAGGGGCCAAGCGGCGCTGGCTTCCGGCAAAAGAATCACCGGGCCGGCGGCGACGGCGGGCATGCGCAGACCGGCACAGACGCGGACGGCGACGCCGGCGTGGGTGGAATGCTCCTTCGACGCCGCGACCATGCCGGCAACGCGGACGAAGCCGAGCAGCCACCAAGCGGCTACGCCGAGGGCACCGGTGAGCCAGAGGGCGGCGAGCAGTTTGGCCGAGGGCCAAGGGAGTGTCGGCTGGGGCGCTTCGGCCGAACCGACCCAGACGACGAAGCGCTGGACTTCCTGCGTGGAGCCGCGGAAGACGACGGCGGGCGGTTCCAGACGGAGGAGGAGGGGCAGGAGGAGGACGAGCAGGAGGGTGACGCTCCAGACGCTATGGCGTTCGGCGGCGGACCAGCGGCGGCCGGAGAGCTTCATTAGTACGGCCGCGCTAACGGTCAAGAGGGTCATGCCGAGGAGGACGCGGAGTTCGAGCATTAGGCGGCCCCTCCGTTTTGGGATTTGGCGCGGGCTTGGGCGAGGATGGCCTCGAGGCGTTCGAGTTCGGCGGGGGTGAGTTTGCCGCCGTCTTCGCCGAGGAGGGCGGCCATGGCCCCGGCGGCGGAGCCGTCAAAGAATGTATCGAGCATGTGACGGAGGGCGCCGCGGCGGGCGACGTCGGCACGCTGGACGGGGAGATAGACGTAGCGGGGGCCTGCTTCGCGGTGCTGGACGTGGCCTTTGTCTTCGAGGATGCGGAGGAGGGCGCGGATGGCGGAGTTGCCGGGGGCGTCGGGGATGTCGGCTTGGATTTCCTGGGCGGTGGCTTGTTTGCGACGGAAGAGGATGTCGAGGATTTGGCGTTCGCGCCGGGAGAGGACGGGTAAGGGATTGATCTTCTTGGCCATGCTAATTTTTTAGCACCTCACTGCTAAATTTTTAGCATACTGGGCGGGAATGTCAAGATGTTTTTTTTGGGGGGGGCGGTGAGGAAGGGGGGAGGAGTGGTATGAATTTGCCTTTCGGATACTGGTGGGGCTGGCTCCGTTATAATTGTGTAATGGCACTATCAATGCAGAGCCAATACGTCGAGCAACGGAACGGGGGCTACTACTTGGTGGCGCGGGTGCGGATTTCGTTGGATTCGATTGTGTACTCGTTCAACGAAGGACAATCTCCGGAAGCGATTCAAGAGGACTTCCCTGCTCTGACGCTGGCTCAGATCTATGGTGCGATCGCTTTTTATCTGGATCATAAGGCCGAGATCGACCAGTATCTGGTCGACACGGAGCTGGAGTTTGAGGGTAAGGCGATTCCGCTGGCTGTGGAGAACCCAGAGCTTTGGGAGCGGCTTCAGTGCGCCAAGGCGAAGATGGGTAGGTCGCGGGCTTGATCCGCTTCCAGGCCGACGCCGACCTGCGCCACATTGTCGTCAAAGCGGTTCGTCAACGAGAACCATCCATCGATTTCGCCTCGGCCGCTGACAGCGGACTGGAAGGGATTCCCGATCCCGAGGTTCTCGTAATCGCGGCTGAACAAGGCCGAATTCTGATAACCCATGACCGGCGCACTATGGTGGATCACTTTCGTTGTCACCTCTCGCAGGGTAAGTCTAGCCCAGGAGTTTTTCTCTTTACGCAGTCTGCAAGCGTCGGCGTAATCGTGGAAGCGATCCTAATGGTCTGGGCGGCGTCGGAACCAGAGGAATGGCAGAATCAACTGCGTTACTTGCCATCGATGTCGCGCCATTTCTTTCCCCGATGAAGTCAGAACATCGTGCTCCTACCTGGCTATGAAGATTCCGTCGCCGTAGTTGGAAGGGCGGTGAGGGGCTTGTGCCATTCCATCACGAGGAAGTGGGGGGCTCGGCGGTATTTGGCGGCGCGGATCGGGGGGGCTTCGGGGGTGGGTTGGGGCTCGTCGAAATGGGTGAGTTGGAGGCCGGTGGAGAGGAGAAGCCGCATGTAGGTGCTGAAGGGGCGATGGTAGTTTTGGATGCGGATGCCGCGGTAGTCGAGCCACATGGAGCGTTCGTCCATGTAGTTAGAGCCCGTCCAGAAATTGCCATCATGCTTGTAGCGTTGAGCTCGGTTTCCTTAGTGTTTTCATCATAATAGCCTTAAATGACTAGAAATGGCAAAAGAGACCGCTTATAATTGGAAGTGTCCC
>JAPKZA010000050.1 GCA_026394015.1 Acidobacteriota bacterium | reverse complement strand
GTTCTGCGGGCGCTTTGCCCGGTCCGGGTTTCTGTTTCATCTTCGCTCCTTGCGGCTACGATGAACCAGAAATCCTCCCTTCGTGAAGTCCCTCAAACGGTCTCAGGGGTGCTGACGGCGAACACGATGAGCGCGCTGAGTTCGCGTGCGACACGCCGTCCCGAGATCGAAGTGTCGGGGATTGCGGCCAGGCATTCGCGCGTCACATCATCGACCACGTTGAGGATGCGGAAGCGCCGGCCGCGGGTGAACTGGTCGTGGACAAAATCGAGCGACCAGCGCGCGTTGGCCCGGGCTTCGATCAGGATGGGTGCGCGTGTTCCGATAGCCCGTCGCCTGGACTTGCGCCTGCGCACCGCCAGTCCTTCTTCCCGGTAGAGCCGGTAAATGCGGTTGATCCCGGAGGGCTCGCCCTGGTCCCGCAGCAGAATGAACAGCCGCCGATAACCGAATCGGCGACGCTGGTTGGCCAGTTCACGCAACCGGGCCCGCAACTCGGTATCCGGCGCTCGCTGAGGGCAGTACCGGATCATCTTGCGATCGGCAGCAACAAGGATGCAGGCCCGGCGCTCGCTCATTCCCCGCACGTTGCGCAGATGAGCGACGGCTTCCCGCTTGGCGGCGGGCCCTACCATTTTTTTGCCAGGAGCTCCTTCAAAGCCGCCTGATCCAGCATCGACTCCGCCAGCAGCTTCTTCAGCTTGCGGTTCTCGTCCTCCAACGCCTTCAGGCGCCGAGCCTCCGATACATCGAGCCCGCCGTACTTCGCTTTCCAGTTATACAGCGTGGCTTCCGAAACACCGTGCTTGCGCGCCAGATCGGCCGTCTTCGCACCAGCCTCGTGCTCCCCCAGAACCGCGATGATCTGCTCTTGCGTAAACCGCTTCCGCTTCATCCGTCCGCCCTCCAATAGGGCCGGACTCTAACTTCAACTGGAGGAAAATCTCAGGGGCAGGTCAGGCGCAACTAAGGCTGCGCGTCCGGTGATCGCCGCCGTAACGATCGACGATCCGATGGAAGGTCTTCCACGGCAGGAAGTCCATGACCTGCGCGAACAGCGGCTTGCCGAGGTACATGGCGACTCCGGGGTGGAAAAACCCGGAACGTTAGCGCAAACCGCTATTTCTAATTCAAGTCGGAGACACCCTTTGTCATCCGAAAAGCCGCGCCGCTATTGGCTTTCTCACCAATACCTCTCAAGTTAACCGGACAGTACTGATTGGATTCGTCTATTGAGAAACGGGATTTTGCGAATTGGGAAATGGCATACGCAACGCCCAGTTTAAAGGACATGGCTAATTGGGCTGGTCTCCACAACACAACAACAATAGACAAAGTTCTTGAATATATAACGCAAAATCCCAATCGGGCGTCGGATATTTTTTCTAATTTGTTGTTGACCGTGGGGAAGACAAAACAAGAAACGACGAGTTAACTCGGTCTTCTTCGTGCTGAACACAACAAACTCAATACTGAAGCGGGCTTCTCGGCTCTGGGAGAGTATGAGCGAGAGATTATCCGCGAGAGAATCATCGCAGGTCAAAAGAAGTTAGAAATAAAAACGCCTAACCGGTTAATAGCCGGTATGAGATGTTGGCCTGGCGGTGACGAAACCCGAGCAGCGGAACCTTCTCTATACCGGCATG
>JAPKZA010000291.1 GCA_026394015.1 Acidobacteriota bacterium | reverse complement strand
CCCCAGGTGCAGGTGCAAGAAGGGTTCCGTTCGCTGGGAACCGAAATGCGGGTGGTGTGGCACGTCGGTGCCGGTGCCATCGACTCACGCGGCGGTTACCGGAACGCCGGAGTCTAACCAGTGGCAGACCTAGCGACATTGCAAAGCCGTCTTACTGAAGCCGAGACGGCTTTGCACGAGCTGGCGACCGGAGCGAGGGCGGTGACGGTTGGCTTTGGCGAGCGAACTGTCACTTACACCCAAGCCACGATTGCAGACCTTCAGACCTACATTGCTTTCCTGCGTAGTGAGATCGAGGCCGCTGGCCCTTCCCCTTCGCGAATGTTTACGATCCAGACAAATCGAGGATTATCATGAAAAACTTTATTCAAGACGGAAATACATTGACGATTGCCGCCCCTTCCGGTGGCGTCACCAGTGGCCAGTTCGTTGTGCAAGGCAGGCTGGTAGGCGTGGCATCAGCCGCCGCCGCTCAAGGCGCTTCGGTGGCGATTGTGACCGAAGGCGTCTTCACGCTTGCCAAAGTCACGACCGATGTCGTCACCCTTGGCGAGGCGCTGTACTGGGATTCGTCGGTTTCCAAGCTGACCGACACTCCGGGGACGAACAGCAAGCCGCTCGTGGGCTATGCGGTTGAAGCCGCTGGCAACGGTGCCACTACCGTCAAATGCCGCGTTGTCCCTACGGTTCAAATCGGACCATCGGCGTAACGAGTTCGCTGCGCCGGTTCACCTCATGGCCGGTGTAGTTGAAGGGCGGGAAGGACGTTCACCCCTTGCCGCCTAACCGGGGGCCGTTCACAGTAGAGCTCGGCCCCTATAACCAAGTTTCTTCAACCCGTAAAAGGAACGATGACGCCCAAACACCAGTTATTTGAACGCCACTTCAGCGTAATCACGCTGTCCGAAATCTGGTCCGTTTCTACCGATACCATAATCCGGTTGTTCGAAGACGTTCCTGGCGTCATGAAGATCGGAGAAGAGGGAGGCCGCGGCAAACGCCGAAAGATCACCCTCAAGATTCCCGAGTCCATCGCTAATTCGGTGTACGCTGAGAGGATTCGATAATCGTGCTCGACCTCTACCGCCGCCACTTGCCGAACTGTCCGCACAAAGAGAAGGGCCGCGCCTATCGCAAGTGCGACTGCCCGCTTCATTGTGATGGGGAAGTGCGGGGCCAGCGGATTCGGCAAAGCCTGAAGACGACGAACTACGACCGCGCCCGCCGCCGCATGGCCGAACTTGAGGCCGAGCTCGAAACCGGCAAGGTCCGCAAGTCCGTCACCGACGCGACCGCCGCCTTCATCGCCGCCCAGGACGCGCAACCGACGACGATGCACAAGTATCGGCGCATCATGAACCGCTTGGTTGAGTTCTCAAAATCGGCCGGCGTCGACCAAGTGGACGCCTTCACCCTGGAGCACCTGGACCGCTACAAACAGAGCCGTTCTATCTGCGCGCTGACCTGGCAGAAGGAACTCCAGACCCTTCGGGGATTTTGGGACTTCTGTATCAAACGGAAGTGGTGCCAGTCCGACATCGCCAGCGACATGAAGATGCCGAAAGAGCCGAAGGCCAAGCCGAGGGAGCCGTACACCGATGAGGAGATCTTCCGCATCTTCGAGGCCGCCCGTACCTATGGCCTCTACGACTACGAGCGCAAACGGGCGACCGCCATGGTTCACCTGCTGGCCGCCTACGGGCTCCGCATCGGCGACGTGGTACGGTTGCGGAAGGATCAAATCGTTGGCGACGCCATCGAGCTCTATGCGACGAAGAACGGCAAACACTTCATGGGTAAACTGACCCCCCAGGTCATCGAAGCACTTTCAGCGCTACCGCTGCCCAACGGCGCGACCGCTGACTGCCCCTATTTCTTCTGGAACGGAAAAGGCCAAGCCCTTCACGCGGTGAAGGTTGCTATCGAGGGCCTGAGATCCGTCTATCGTAAGTCCGGCGTCGAGAACGCGATCAGCCATCGCTTCCGGCATACGCTGGCAACCAATATTCTAGTGAACGGTGGGACCATCGAGGACGCTGCAAACGCCCTAGGTGATGATCCCGCTATCGTTCGCAAACACTACGCTAAGTTCTCGCAAGAACTTCAGCGTAACGCCCAAAGCGTCATGGATAAAGTACATGCGCGACGTTTTGGCACATCTGCGGCACACAACGAAAAAGCGGCCCAAAAGGCCGCTATTGTTGAACATAAATTGGTGCCGAAGGTGGGAGTCGAACCCACATGGGGAGTGAACCCCGGCAGATTTTGAGTCTGCTGTGTATACCAATTCCACCACTTCGGCCCTGACCCTGTCAGTATAACAGGAGATGGGTGAATTGTTCGATAGTCAAAATGCAGTAAATCGCTTGGCGCTTCTTGCGCAGCCCCGGCTGCTCTCGTTGCTACGGCTCAGTTCGGCTCGGCATGTGTACGATCCCATGCCGGGCCTTCCCGGAGCGCGCTTCTACGCTGACGAGGGCGATGTCGTCCTGAATGAGTTCAAGCGCGTGGTGCAGGACTACAAAAGCATTGAACGCTTCCTGGCCGAAGACAAAGCCATGCAGTTCCTCGTCGTGCCAGGCCTCGTGCCGCTCGTGAAAGCGATCTCGCTCGACGTGCTGGGACGCAAGGTCCTCGTCACCCGCAAACCCGCACCCCGAGAGACGGACAAAGGGGCCGTCGGCCACATGCCCGCCTTCGGAATGCGCTTGCTGTTAAACGTCGAGCCCGAACAGACCACCCTGACCTGGGAGTGCCTCTGGGGCGTGTTATAGCTCGGTGAGATGCTCGATCTTGCCGGTTGAATCGCCGATCCGTTCGGGCTGGACGCCCAGGTTGTCGAGCATCGTCAAGAACAGGTTCGTCATGGGCGTGCCTTTCTTAAACCGAATATGTCGACCGCCGTGGATCTTCCCGGCACCGCCGCCGGCGAGTACCGTCGGCAGGTTCAAATGCTCGTGCTTGTTCCCATCGCTGATGCTGCTGCCGTAAACGACCATGGAGTTATCCAGCAGCGTACCCTCACCGTCCTTAGCGCCTTTCAGCTTGCCCAGGAAGTAGCTGAACATGTCGACGTGATGCTGGTCGATCTTCTGCAGACGGTCGATCTTCGCGGGGTCGTTGAAGTGGTGGGATAGGCCGTGGTGCGCATCCGGCACCCCGATCGAACGATAGGTACGATTGCCGCCCTCTCGACCGATCATGAACGTCACAACCCGCGTCAGGTCGGCCTGGAAGGCCAGGGTCACCAAATCGAACATCAACTGAATATGCTCTTCAAACGTGGGAGGAATCCCGCCGGGCCGGTCCAGCGCCGGCAGCGCTGCCGCTCGTTCGTTGGGCTGCTCGCTCTTCTGAATCCGCTTCTCGATTTCGCGAACGGCTTCCATGTACTCGCTTAGCTTCCGCTTGTCGGAAGTGCCGAGTTGCATGCCCAGCCGAGCGGCATCTTCGCGGACAAAATCGAGAATACTGCGATCTTCCTTAGCTTGGGCGGCGCGGGCGACCGGGTCGGTGGAATCACCGTCCCCGAACAGGCGCTCAAACAGAGCCCGCGGGTTGATCTCGGGCGGAAGCGGCGTCGTGGGCGAACGCCAGGAAATCGTGTTGCTGTAGGCGCAGCTATAACCGCTGTCGCAGCCGCCCACTAGGCGGGAATCTTCGAGGCCGATCTCGAGCGAAGGGAGCAACGTCTTACCGCCGATCTCGCGGGCGGCGACTTGGTCAACCGAGATGCCGGACAGAATATCCGCGCCCTGCGTCTTCTTCGGATGAACGCCGGTGAGCCAGGTGGCTCCCGCACGGGCATGGTCGCCGGCCCCGTCGCCGAGCGATTGGCCGTTGTAGTGGTCGAGTCCGGAGAGCACGAGCAGGTCTTTCCGATAGGGAGCCAGAGCCTGCAGGGTCTTCGGGAAATCGAAGGTTTTGCCATCGGCCTGGGGCGTCCAATGGTTCATGATGATGCCGTTCGGGACATAACAGAACGCCATCCGGTTGATAGGCGCCGCCGCCGTCCGTGCCGCGTGCGTCAGCGCCGGAACCATGGCGTCGAACAGAGGCAGGCCTAGCGCCGTGCCAAAGCCGCGCAACAACGTGCGCCGATTCAATGCTTTTTTCGAGATGATCATCGTTCCGGGGTCCTTCTCATTTGAAATGGTACGCTACTGACGATCGCGTTGACGAGTGCCGAAAACTGATAGTCAGTTTTGGCGGAATCGCGACGGATCTGGCGAATGGCCGGCATATCGTAGTGCTCTAAGCCCCGGCCCAAGGCATAGGTAAGTAGTTTTTCGGTCAGGCAATCGACAAACTCTTCGTGGCGGTCGGACAGGATCCTCTTCAGATCTCCGGGTCCATCGAGCAGCACTCCGCCCGGCAGGGAACCGGAAACGTCGATCTTGGTGCCACCCTCTTCCGCACGGAACTTGCCGGTCGCATCGTAGTTTTCAAGGGCAAAGCCCAGCGGGTCCAGGCGATTATGGCAGGACGCGCAAGCGGCCTTGGCGCGGTGCGCTTGCAGCGCAGCGCGGAGGTCCTTAGCCGAGGTGTTGGCGCTATCGGCCAAATCCGGGATATCCGGCGGCGGCGGGGGAGGCGGCGCGCCGACAATGTTTTCAAGAATCCACTTCCCGCGCAGAACCGGCGAGGTGCGCGTTGGGTAGGACGTCACGGTGAGGATGCTGCCGTGCGAAAGCAGACCACCGCGCTCCGGATTCGACAAAGCCACCTTCCGGAAATAGTTGCCGCGAACATTCGGGATGCCGTAATGCCGAGCCAACCGCTCGTTCAGAAACGTATAGTCCGCGTTCAGGAAATCGATCACCCGGCGATCTTCCTTGACGATATAGGCAAAGAACAACTCGGTCTCTTTCTGCAGCGCTGCGCGGAGCAAATCGTCAAACTGTGGATACTTCTCCGGGTCCGGACGCCAAGTCGGCACGTTGCGCAGGTGCAGCCACTGCCCGGCAAAGTTATCGACGAGCGCCTTACCTTTGGGGTCGGCGAGCATCCGCTTCACCTGGCCGATCAGCACAGGCCGCAGCTTGTTCTTTTCCGCGAGCCCGAGCAGCTCTTCATCCGGAAGCGAACTCCACAGGAAGAACGAAAGCCGGGAAGCGAGTTCGAGATCGCTCACCTTGTGCAGAGGGGTGCCTGCGTTCGACTCCACCCGGAACAGGAAGTTCGGCGAAACTAGAATCGCGCGGAGCGCCATCTCGATGCCCGCGTCGAAGCCTGCCGCACCGGCATACAGCTTCTTCAAGGGGGCCAAGTCCGCAGCCGTAACCGGTCTCCGGTAGGCCTGACGGGCGAGGGTAGCGATTATCTTATCCGCGCAGGCGGCGGTCTTTTCGGTGCACTGGAAGATCCGGCGGCGGCTAGGGGTATCGCCGGGTCCGGCGGGGTTAAACGGTCCGCCGATCAAAACGTACTCGAGTTGAGTAAGCGACGCCTGGGGAGGACCGAAACGCCCGGTGCTTAGGCCGGCGGTGGACTCTGACTTCGTGGCCTCGGCCAGGAAACTGGCGCCCAGCGTGTGCACACCCGCTTTCAGCGGCACCCGGACTTCGAAGTTCCGGCTATTCTGCGACTCTTCCGCGTTGCTGTAAACCGTATCAAAGAGCTTGGTGCGGACGCCATCCACGCGGACATCGAGCTTGGCCGGAGGGAGCGTCGGATCGGCATTGCCTCGCACCCGGACCGTGAATAAGTACTCGGCATCGGCTGGAAAGTAGTGCTTAATCGTGAGCCCGTTCCGGGTGGCCAACGGAAGGTCATCGCCTGTGTCGGAGGTGCCCGTCCGCGCCGCCGTGAACTTTTCGACCAGCGGGCTGAGTTTCGTCGTCCCCAACGCCTGACGGCTAACCCGCCGGGCCGTCGTCATGTACTTTTCCAGCAGCAGCGGAGAGACCGTCAGGACGGAGCCGATATTGTCGAACCCATAGCCGGAATCGTCGGCCGGCAGGCTGGCCGAATGGTCCAGATCGAGCGCCAGAAGGTCGCGTACCGCGTTCGCGTACTCGGCGCGATTCAGCCGATGAGCCGCTGGCGTGCCCGGATTCGGATGCCTGGCGATGTTCTGGTCGAGCTGGCCTTCCAGCCATTGCGCGACCGCGGCGGCGGCCTCCGGCTTCGGACGAGGTAACCCGGGCGGCGGCATCTCGCCGGTCCGAATCTTCCGGAGTACCTTTTCGAGAGCCTCGGCGTGCGTCGCCACGTCCGCGGTGCGGACCGCATCAAGAGAAAAGCTAGCCGTTTTGGTCTGGTCGTTGTGACAGCCCTGACAGTACGTTTTTAAAGCGGTCTGCACGGTCTCCGCGTTCTGGCCGAACGCGGCAATGGTGGCGGTAACGAAGCAAAAAACTGGTCGAAACATAAATAGTCTGAAGCCCGGGGCTTCCGCTCCGTGTACAGAAAGAATATCATTTCTTCATGTACTCGCTTCGACGGTTCTCCCTATCGCTCCTATTGCCATTCTTGATGCTCGGGGCAGACGGTCGGCTTTTTGAAGCGGTACAAAATGGCGATCAACGGACGGTCCTCAACCTGGTGAAGGCCGGAGTGAACATCAACTCCGCCCGTCCGGACGGTTCCACCGCTTTGGGCTGGGCGGTCAGCCGGGGCAACCTCGAAATTGCCAGCGCCCTTTTGCAGGCGGGGGCCAACCCCAATCTGGCTGACGAGAACGGCGAAACGCCGCTGACTTTGGCCTGCGGACAGGGCAACGTGGCGATGGCCCGTCTGCTGTTGGGGGCGAAGGCAAAGGTGGATGCGGCCCGCTGGAGCGGCGAAACGCCGCTGATGGGTGCCGTGCAGAATGGCAATGCCGAACTTGTGAAGTTACTGATCGAAAACGGTGGGGCGGTGAATGTCGCCGAAACTCGATTGCAGCAGACGCCGTTGATGTGGGCCGCCGCGGCGGGCCGCGCCGACCTCGTTACCCTCTTGCTCGACAAAGGCGCCGCCGCCGGTGCCGTCTCGCAGAGCGGTTTCACCCCGATGCTTTTCGCCGCGCAAAAAGGTGATTTGGCCACCGTGAAGCTCCTCTTGGCCGCCAAGGCCGACCCTCTGCAGAAAGCCGCTAATGGCTCGACGCCGTTCCTGCTTGCGCTCGGACGCGGGCACGAACCCGTGGCTCGGCTGCTGCTCGACTACGGCGCCGAGGTGAACCTCCGCGACGCCAACGGCAGCACCCCTCTCCACGACGCTGTCC
Source organism: Acidobacteriota bacterium (assembly GCA_026394015.1). GTDB lineage: Bacteria > Acidobacteriota > Terriglobia > Bryobacterales > Bryobacteraceae. Next base: position 18,486 of record JAPKZA010000291.1, on the reverse strand, counting down.
GGCTCGGCAAACTCGAACTGGTCAAGGCTCTGGTCGCCCGCGGTGCTGACCTCACCGCCAAGACCACGCGCCAGGGCGGCCAGCCGAATGCGTTCCGCAGCTTCGGCCTGACGCCGTTTCTGACGGCGGCTGAACGTGGCGATGTGGCGATGATGCGCGAACTCGTAAAGTTGGGGGCCGATCCGAAGGCCAAATCCTCGGACGGCGCTGGCGGCATTATGCTGGCGGCCCAAAGCCGGAAGCTGGATGCCGTGAAGCTAATGGTCGAGCTCGGCGGCGATGTCAATGAAGCCCGTCCCGGCGGCGGTACCGCGCTGCACACGGCTACCCGTTTCGGTGACCACGAGATGATCCAGTTTCTAGTGGATCGTGGCGCCGACCTGAACGCGAAAGACCGGTTCGGTCGCAATGTGCTGCAAGAAGCCGAGTTCGAGGCCCCGAAACCGACTATCGAGTTCATCCGCAAGCTAACGCAGAAGTAGGAATGATAAACTGCCCCTGTATGCAGAGACGGAAACTTTTGGGATGTGCCCTCGGGCTGAGTACTCTCGCCTGGGCGAAGAATAGGAAGTTCACGCTGCCGGAACCGAACCCGGCCAGTTCGGTAGCCAACGGTGCGAAATTGATTCCGCGGCCGGCCGGTGCCCAGTTGAAGCTTCCGGTAGGGTTTGTCGCGGAGGAGTTCGCCACGGGCTTTCAGAAGCCGCGGATCATGCTCGAACTGCCGGGCGGTACCGTCCTGGTAACCGAAAGCCTGCCCAAAGGTAGCGTCGTAGCCGTCGTCGGAACGGGAAATCCAAAGCCGGGACCCAAGCCCTTGATCACCGGCCTCGATCGTCCCTTCGGCATGGCCTTGTGGAAGGAGTATCTCTACGTCGCCGAAGCCGAGTCCGTAAAACGGTACAAACTCGACGCTAAGGCCCTGACGGTGGGCGCCGGCGAGGAAGTCGTCGCTCTGAAGGGCTACGGCAAAGGCCACTGGTCGCGCGGCATCGCGTTCGACCCGAAGGGCGAAAAATTCTATCTGTCCGTCGGTTCGGGCAGCAATATCGATCTCGGCGATCCGGACGACCGGGCGGCGATCCACGTCTATAACCCGGATGGCACCGGCAAACAGGTGTTTGCCACCGGCCTGCGGAACGCTGTCAATGTCCGACTGAATCCCCAGAGCGGCAAGCCTTGGATTACTGTGCAGGAGCGCGATGGCCTCGGCGATGAACTCGTGCCCGACTTCTTCACCTCGGTCAAGAAGGGCGCCTTTTACGGCTGGCCGTATGCCTACATTGGGAACAATGAAGAGCCGCGTCACAAAGGCAAGAACCCGGCTGCCGTCAAAAAAGCGATCGAACCCGACATGGTCCTCCGGGCTCACTCTTCGGCCATGGACTTCGCTTTCTACACTGGCAAACAGTTCCCCGCCAAGTTCCACAACGGAGCCTTTGTGGCCTACCGAGGATCTTCTAACCGCGCCAAGCGCATCGGCTACTCGGTCGTCTTTATCCCCTTCGCCGGTGGCAAACCCTCGGGCCCGTCGGAGGATTTTCTCACCGGCTTCATGCTCGGCGAAGATAGCAAAGAAGTTTGGGGTCGTCCGGTCGGGCTGTTGCAACTCGCCGATGGCAGCTTACTGCTGAGCGAAGACGGCAACAATAAGATCTGGCGAATCTCTTTCAAAGGCTAAAACCGAGAAAGGCCCCCGGAAAGGGGGGCCTTTTGAACTCTAGAACGAAGTGATAACCCCAGGGTGGGGCAGCTTAAACGGTGCGCTCTTCCGGCGGAAGCGTAAACGAGTCAATGGGCTCCGTTTCGATCTCGGGGCCCGATCCAGGCTCTCGTCCTGTTCCATCGGTCTTCTTCTGTACCCGCTTAGCCGCTTTCTCCTGCGACTTTTCCATGCGCGCGAACTCTTTCTGCCGTTTCTTGAATGTTGTGTGTGCTCTAGCCATGCAGCCTCCAGTTCGTACCGTGCCGAATGTTCCGGATCAAACTCTTCCTGCCGAACAAACCAGGAGAGGAGACGCCGGTTCGTCCGGCGTACAATGGCCCCCCGGATAACCTGAGTGAGCCCTTCGACAGTAAAACCTTTTTCTAGTGTAGCAGGTCAGTTCTTCTCGAAATCGATTTTGGACTCTGCGCCGAACTTTCGGTAGTTCCTAAAGTTGATTTCATTCCGGCTACAATTATTCGATCCGCGCTGACAAATCATGTTTTCGCTATGAACCGGCAGCAGAAACGGCTTGTTATCGATCCGGACGAAATCGTACTCCAGGATGATCTCTGCCTTGTCAAATGGGAAGTCCCCCGGAAAGCTCAGGCTCTGTTGTTCGATCCGCATCACCCGGTTGGTTTCTTGATCGATCCACATCGTGCCCTTGTAGCCAGGACGGTAGATCTTGCCTTCGTCGCTGGCATGTACCTGCCAGTGCGAAAACGGCTGCTTGACCGAGAAATTGTAGACAAGTACCGTCCGTCCGCCAATGCGATCCGTACCGCGCTTGGTAAACTGGGCCGCTGTCATCGGCGAAAGAATATCCTGCTGCGTGGTAACGAACTCGCCCGTCGACCAGGCGCCCGTCTTCTCGGCCGGAGCCTTTGTCGGCCTGCCGTTAATCTTGATGTTGCGGTACTCTTCCTGGCCATTCACGCAAACCACGTCGGCTGAAACCGTATCCAGCGCATTCCAATCCGGCGGATTGGTCGCACTCATGTAGCGAAGCGTGTGTTGCAGCACCAGAAAATTAGGCATCGACGCCGTGAAATTTGTGGCCTCTTCCCGCGCCGCGGCGATCACCGGATCGGCGGCCGCGGCGGTCGGCAGTTTAAGCGCCGGCTCCTCCGGGGGTTCAACGGTCTCCATCTCTCGCTTCACCGGAGCGTTCTTCGCCCGGTCGGGCACTCCTCGGCGCAGAACCGGCCGGTCTTCCAACGGCTCTCCCCCGTACTTCGGGGTCGATACCTCGGGTCGCGCCACCTTCTCCGCGGCTACCGCCGGCGGCGCTGAACCCGAACCCCTAGGCGCACTTGGTGCCTCCGGGGCGGACTCCTCGGTCTTCCCTTCCACGCTCGCCCGCTCTTCCGCCGTGCCGGGCCGAACCAAGTTCACCCTTACAGCTGTCTCTTCATCTTCGATGCTCACTTCCACCCGCACTAAATCTCCAGGCTTAAGAAGCGAATCCCGCATCGGCTCCCCGGCCTTATCGCGAAAGAGCGTTTTGGCTAACAAACGAAATTTCACCACGCCTTTCGCTGTGCTCTCCAGTACCAGCTCTTTTTCGCCCAACTGCCGCAGCGTTCCTTCGATCCCGTTGAGCTTCGGACCAACCTCTGCTTTCTCGCCCTTTGGTGCCCGCTTGGGAAACTTTATCGAAGGGATCGGCAAGCCCGCGCCCTGCCCTTGTGGATACTGTCCGGGAGGATACTGCCCCTGCGGATATTGCCCCCCCTGCGGGTACTGTCCACCTTGCGGGTATTGGCCGGGCCGCGGCTGTCCCGTCGGATATTGCCCCGGCAACTGCGCAAACAAAATGGCCGACGCGGAAAGTCCAACAAGAATACGGAGCATGGTTACCTCAGTCTACATTTCGCTCAACGCGGCGATGACAGCACCACGCGAGGTTGAGTTCAGCGGTTCAGTCGCCAAGCGGACCTCACTCACTGGAACGGGAAAATCCTGTTGACGCAAGGCCTGCTCGAAGCGTTCCTTAAATCCCTGCGGAAGCACTGTTCCACCGCTTAACACGAGCGGAATCGGTCGACCGAGCCGCGGTAAGCTCTTGGCCTGCGAGAAGACCTCCCGCATCGCCTGCACCAGCGTCTGAATCATATCGTCGTAATAGACGGAAATGACCTGGTGCGCCTTGTCATGCGCGACGCCATTAAACAAAAAGCCGTCTTCCTTGATCATGCGAATCCGATTGACCATCTCACCGGCCACCGCCGCCGAATTCGTGTCAATGAAGTCGCCAGCTTTGGGGACGCTGAATTGGATCACAGGGACGGCGAGATAAGACATGCAAACGTTACAGAGTCCACCCCCGCAGCTGATTCCTATCCCGGTATAGTTGGAAGATTCCAGCTCACTGTAGATGACCGCCAAGCCTTCGTTGATCGGCTTAGCGTCGTATCCGAGCTCACCCAGGATCTGCCGCAGCGTAGCCTCGTGATACGTCAGACTATCGTGCGCGCCCAGAGGTGGCGCGGGGACGCTGAAAAATAGCTTCTGCCGCGAATGGGCCGCCGGACCGAGCAGCGAAAGCAGCAAGTTCTGCACCATCGGCATGCTCTCCGATTCCGCCGGGTTGAGGAACCCCTTCGTCATCGGCCGTCGCAGTTCCGCGCCGATCAGGTCGGCGAATCGTTCGCTCTCATTGCCGTGGACCAGAATTTCAGCACCGCGAACGGTGTGGGGGACGCTTTCTCGCCGCAGAACGCTCTCGGTCATCCTTGAGTTCGGCAGCGTCACAAATGAGTTTAGTTGGCTCCGAAAATGATAACCACTCTCGGAAGGCCATGCGGCAACGATGCGGCTGGTCCCAACATCAAGACCGACCGGGGTAGAGCCGTCGGAATAGGAATACGACATTAATTTCCCTCCTGGGAGAAATCCGGTTGCTTAATCTTGTCATAAAGGCGACGATACTTCTGCGTGAGGCCTCGCCGGAAGGTCGCCAGGCTCGTCCGACTTGCCACCGCCGTTCGTTGCAGTTCCAAGTCGGCCACGTCGAGACCGCGCCAAAGTCGCTCGCCCGTGGCGGCGCGGAATGACGGATCGTACTGAAATCCGAAAAGCGTCATCGCCGGCGGCGGAATTCGATAATTGTCCGGAAGACCCATTTGCTCGAACGGAAAATTCGCCGCCCAATCCGTATGGTACCCGATGCCCATGTTGTCTGGATTCACCGACACCTGTGCATGCGTGACGCAATTGCCAGCGATGATCCGGTGACGAGAGCGAAGCAAATCCGTCAACAGCCGGCCCGCATGAATCTGCGCCGCCGTGGCGGGCATCTGTCCGGATTCGTCCCGCGAGGGGCCCTCGAACGAAACGCCCAGAAAACTCGAATTCAAATTCAAATAATAGTGCGATTCGTCGGCCCACACAGAGTTGCCGGCGTGATGCGCCGGTTCATTCTCGGGCACCACCCGCCACACCCGGCCAAACCGATCAATCACGTAGTGATAGGCGCGAATCCGACGCACGTACTCTAAAACGCCTGCCCCAATCCGTCGCAACGCCCGATTTTGGTTCTCTTCGAACGGGAGAGCCAGGCTTTCGGTCGTATGGAACACAATTCCAAAAGGAACCGGCCGTTGCTCCCGAGCGTCATCACCCCGTCGATAATGCACGAACGGCTCGGCTGCAACTTTCGGAATCGAATAACGCTTCTCAATCCGAAGGCCATTGCTATAAAGCTCATGCGCTTCGGTTTCTTCCACCTGCCAAACCCGTACGACCTCGTCCCCTTGGGCGATCGTAACCCGGCTTAACACGGGCCGCATCAAACGAGCCCCATCGGAAACAATCGGAATCGGGAGCAGACCAAGCGCCAGCAGAAGCGCTGAAAAATGCCGCACCTGCGCGCTACGCAACGCTCGTCTCACCGGCCGACTGGAGAACAACGCCGCCGACCGACGCAGAAAGCGCAACTTCGCAACTGGTTCTGCGAGGCGGTCCGCTCGCCATGCAACCATCGCGGCGAAAACGCGCCGGGGTGGTCGCCATCGGGATTCGTCGATTTCAGTCATGGGCAATGCAGGGCCCGAGCCTTCCCTAAGTCCATCGGGAGTATGCAAGCGAACTTTTATAGTAAGCAACACAACTAAGGTTCACAACCCGTCGATCCTAAGAGGTAAACCTTGGCTTGACCCGGTCTAGGACTTCTTAATCTTTCGAGCACGCCAGAACGAGGCCAGCCCGAAACCGTACATTGGCAACAGGAAGCAGAATCCGAGCGCGATTCTTCCCAGCTGATCGGGCTCCCCCGAAAAGGAGGAAACCTCCTTGTAGACTCTCGGCGTAGCAATAATTGCGATACAAATGAAAACGAACCCAATCATCTCGTTCCACAAAATGTGAAGTGGCTTGATGATCCCCGGGATTACGTGGGTCATGAATTTTCGTCCGATCGCTAGCATGGTGCCACTCCATTATAAAGCTGTAGGATCTTCCCTGCGTCGCCGATAGAGCTAGAGAGTGTTATTCTGGGAATGCCCAGAAGTGAGACGTGAGAGGGCCATTCCTTTGGAAGACCGACTGAAAGAGCTAATGCAGGATCTAGGGAACGCGATTAACGAATCCCTGTCTGACTCCGACCGAATCGCGGAAGCGATCGGAGAAATCAAAAGGTCCGGGTACGACGTGTTCCTGGTTCTCGAGGCTACGATTGGCTTCAATAAGCGCGACGAACTCTCGCCCGATTCTCCCGACACTTATGACGAGTACACGGATTCGGCCGAATCAGAGGCCCCGCGCAGACGGCTCGGTTCCTTCGGCAAAGTGAACTGGACGTCTCAAGATCAGAAATTCTTGAAAGCTCTGAAGATCTCCACCGACGAAAACGGCGGATAATTACCGATCCAACAATTCGTGGTACACCGTCCACGTCTGGTCCACCGCCCGGTCCCATGTGAATTGAGCGGCGTGCGCGAACCCCTTCTGCGCCATTTTCTCTCGTAGACTTGGCTGAGCGATCAACGTCTGTAGCGTAAAAGTCAGCTCTTCGACGTTCGTCGGGTCCACATGCAAGGCGGCATCCGCAGTCACCTCCGGCAAGGCCGATCGATCGGAGGTCACGACCGGAACCCCCCAAGCCATGGCCTCGATCGCCGGGATGCCGAAGCCCTCATCGAGCGACGGGAAAGCGAAAATCGACGCACGCCCGTAGAGTGCCTCCAACCGTTCCGGGGAGACATAGCCGAGCACTTGAATGTCCCGATGGCGAGGACTTCGCGCAATCTGCGCCAAAATCTCTTCTGACCCAAAACCCGTAGCTGCTCCGGCCAGCACCAACCGCCAACCACTCGGCAATCGTTCAAAGGCCTGAATCAGATTCCCGGTGTTCTTTCGCTTCTGGATCGCTCCCACGGATAGAATAAACGGCTGCCGCTTGGTCAGGGTTTTTAGGTGTTCAGTGGACGGGTGGAAGACGCCATGGTGGACGACTCGAATCCGTCGCCGATCGACCCCGAGCAAGCTGCAAACCTGCTGAGCAGTGAAGGCGCTCACGGCTATGATCAGCTCCGAACGCTCCGCCGCATCCTTAGCCTGCGCGATGAAACGAGCCCGGAATTCGGCGGTGGAATACTCGGAAGTAATCACGAAGAGGTCGTGAAAAGTCGTAATCAGGCGATGCTTGCCGGACAAGTGGGGCAGACGCTGGTTTAGGCCATGAAAAATCTGCGCCTTCGGAGCCCAGGTCTCGAAAAGAGGCCGACGAACAGCCTGTCGAGGCAAGAAGGCCTCCAACGAACGCAGCAAACGGTGCGGTCGATAACAAAAGAGGTACTCCGCATGCGGGTGCCTCCGCGCTAAGCCCCACAGAATCTCCCGGGAGTAAACCGCGACGCCTGTGGGCTGCGAGCCCACGCTATAAGTTGCGTCGAGAGCGATCCGCAACGCCTTAGCTCAAAGCACGCCGGGGAGGCGAAACAGGCCCGACAAAACCAGGCCGGCACCCACGAAGCGTAACACCCGATGGACCAGCGGCGTGTCTGGCGCCGCAGGTGTGGAATCGCGCATCGGAATTGGCAATCCCCGGCTTTGGTACCGATCCGCCAAACTCGTCAGAACCGCGGCACACGCCTCCGGTCGGATCAAAAGCTGTAGGCCCACGTACAGAACGGTTCCGGCCAGCCAGAACTCTTGGAGCCACGAAATCAATTCCGTCAGCGGGAGCATAACTCTATCGTAGCGCGAGTTCCCGACCGCGGTTCTCCGACAAGTTCGTTTCGGCCAGTTGCAACAACACGTCCAGATTCGTGGTTGCGCTCGGCATCAAGGTGGACGAACCAGTCAGATAACACAAAACTGGACGCTGGATCGCATACGGACTCAACGATTGCAGATACCGACGGATGCGGTCCCCAATTGGCTCAATCGCACCGGGATCGTCAAAACACAGCGCTCCAAACGTGTCTCCCTGCAGGCGGGCCACCACGTCCGACTCCCGAAACACCGTCCGCAAGAGATCCCCGGTTTCGATCAACGCCAAATCGTGGGCCTGATGGCCATAGGCGTCCTGCAGCAACGAATAACCGGTCAGCTCGACCAGGAAAAGCGTCGCGGGCCGCTGCCATCGCGCGGCCAGTTGCAACGATTGCTCGCCCAACAAGACGAAACCGTCGCGAGAGATCAAGCTCGTCAACTCGTCGAGTAGCGGCAATTCGGCGCGGGCGACAATCGCCTGTTGCCTCTCCATCGCCGAGCGCAAGGTACGTGCCAAAGGCAGGCAGTCGAGATCCTCCTGCAGCAGATAGGAAAACGCCCCCTCCCGCACAGCGGCCAACGCGGTGTACTCATCGGCCGCGCTGCAAAGGATCACAATCGGGGCCGTCCGACTCAGCCCGTGCACGCGCAAGAACGTGTGCAACGCCTTACTATCCGACAAGTCAAGGTTGAGCAGGATGATGTCGAAGGGCTCCTGCTCCAGAGCGGCTACCGCCTCCCCTAACGTCTCGGCATGATAAAGCTCCATCTGCCAAGGCAACAGCTTTCGATACTGCTGTTCTTCGAGCTCGTCAAGAGCTTCCTGGACCAGGCCCGCGTCCCAGGGGTCGGACTCAACCAGCAAAACCCTACTGCGGATACGGGCGGGAGAGGGCGAGTTCATCGAAAACAAAGTGGCCCATCTCTCGGAAAAGTCTCAATCTCCGAGCTGGTATTCCTTAAGCTTGCGATAAAGCGTCGTTCGACCGATTCCCAACAGATGCGCCGCCATCAAGCGATCGCCCTTCGTGTACTCAAGGGCGCTCAAAATCGCCCGGCGCTCCATCTCCACAAGAGGAAGAATCGGCGAGGAAACAAAGCCCGGCTGTGCCGCTACCGCCACCTGCGTCCCAGCTGCGGCATAGCTCGCTGAAGCACTCGCCGAAAACGAAGCCTGCGGTGGCCGCTTGGACACCATAAAATTCTGCAACGGGGAAGGCAGATCGCGCAGATGCAGCAATGGCCCGGTATTGATGGCCACCATGTGTTGCACCGAGTTCTCCAGTTCCCTCACATTCCCGGGCCAATCGTACGCTAGCGCCGCTTCGAGCGCCTCTTGCGTAAAGCTGTGGTTCGATCCATACTTCCGCAGGAAATGCTGCAGCAGCGCCGGCACATCCTCACGCCGGTCGCGGAGTGGCGGCAAGCGCAACGTCACCACATTCAGCCGGTAGTAAAGGTCCTGCCGGAAGGTTCCCTTGTCCACCTCTTTCGCCAAGTCCCGATTGGTCGCCGCAATGATCCGAAAATCCGAGCGCTTCGTCACCGTCGAGCCCAACGGTCGAAACTCCTTCTCCTGCAGCACCCGCAGCAGTTTCGCCTGCAGATCCAGCGGCATCTCCCCAATTTCGTCGAAAAACGCCGTGCCTCCGTGCGCTGCCTCAATCAAGCCAACCTTGTCCCGGTCCGCCCCCGTGAACGCACCCCGCCGATGCCCAAACAACTCGCTCTCCATCAACGGGCCTACAAACGCCGAGCAATCGATCGTCACAAAGGTGCCGGCCGGATTAGCCGAATGAATCGAACGCGCTACGACCTCTTTGCCGGTTCCGGTCTCGCCAAGGATCAGGGCCGGCCATCGGCCATTGGCAAGCTTTTCCACCATCCGCTGGACGTGCCGCAGGCGCGGCGACTGGCCGACCAGAAGGGGTGGTTGTTCGAACGCTGGCGCTTGTGCCGCAGGAATCATGGAAGGACCTCAACAAACGGCCTAGGGCCGCTCAGACGAATTAGTGTTGACCCGGAACCATTACTCTAACTTTTCTTTGACCTTCATGACAACGCCCCACGCTGCATATTCTAGGGGTTTTATGGGGTGATCATTCCCCCCATAAGGGTGGAGTGCCTCAATCAATATCCCAGCCTACGACGAATGAATTCGGAAACTTCGGCCGCACATCGAGCAGAATCTTCTGCGCCTGCTTGATGTCCTTCACCCTGCCTACGAGGATCCGCCACGACTCCGGAGTATTGCCATTGGCCATCGGAGTGCGATAGCGAATCGTCACCGCATCATAGCTCTTGCGCAACTGCCGTTCAAGCTGCTCGGCGTTCTGTCGCGTGCGAGCTGTCGAGACTTGCACCGTGAACTGCTTGCCCCGTCCATAACTGCGCGGCTGCTCGATCACCGTCAGCTTTACTTTCGCCACGCCAAGCCGGACGAGATCGATTTCCTGGGCCGACGCACGCGACAAATCAATGATCCGCCCCTTCACAAATGGCCCTCGATCCGTGATCCGCACTTGCGTGCTCTGGCGGTTCCCGATGTTACGCACCGACACCCAGGTCTCGAAGGGAAGCGTAGGATGCGCCGCCGTCATCTGCTCCATGTCATAGACCTCTCCGTTGGCCGCGCGACGCCCATGATACGGCTCACCATACCAACTCGCAATACCCTCTTCGACGGCTCCAACCCGCGCCACCGGATTGCTAATTTTTGTTTGCCTCGTACCACCGCATCCCATCGTCAGCGAGACCACCACCAGCAGTCCTACCTTCAGCAAACCCCTATGTCTATTGGTCCAAAACGATGTTGAGGCCTTCGTGTGCATAAAAACATTCTGCACTATTTTCGTTTTTTATGCGAAAACACTGAGCTTTTTGCCACTCTTGCTCTCCGCTACCTTTCTTTTTTTCTTGACATTGGGATGGAACAACCTTATATATGGTCACAACCGCGTTCTCTCCGGAGAGCGCCGAAAAGATGTTAGGGAGAATCACTCAATGAAGAACGCAACCGCAAAGAAAGCAGCCAAGAAGGCCGCCGCTCCGGCGAAAAAGGCTGCTGCTCCGGTGAAGGCTGCTGCTCCGGTGAAGGCCGCTGCTCCGGTGAAGGCCGCTGCTCCGGCGAAGGCCGCTGCTCCGGCGAAGAAAGCCGCTGCTCCGGTGAAGGCCGCTGCTCCGGCGAAGAAAGCCGCTGCTCCGGTGAAAGCCGCTGCTCCGGTGAAGGCCGCTGCTCCGGTTAAGGCCGCTGCTCCGGCGAAGAAGGCCGCTGCTCCGGTGAAGGCCGCTGCTCCTGCTAAGAAAGCCGCTGCTCCTGCCAAGAAGGCCGCCGCGCCCGCCAAGAAAGCTGCTGCCAAAAAGTAGTCAGCTCTTCGGCACTTAGTTCAGTTCGTACCATCTAGATGGCCCCGGCTTCAACCGGGGCCGAAATCATTTTGCGGCCCTGTTTACCAGTGCTCTGGCTTCTCCAGCAACAACGCCCGGAAGCTCTCGCCGAGATCGAACAACAGAGTCTTCAACTGGAGTCGACGCGCCGCATCGCCCTCCAGATCGAGGAACGCAAAATGATCGGCTTCCCCGATCCGCAGCAGGAACGAACCCATCGATTCCTCACGCACCGTTCGAAAGCCCAACCGACGAGCCGTCTCCTGTAGCGTCGAAAAAGGCACATGCGCTGTGATGTCCTGCTCACCCGGATTGGCCAGCACGTCCTCCACGGCCTGATGCTTCCGATATCCCATCAAAGACCCTTGCGGAAATCGAATCTGCTCCCGCCGCGTGTACCCATAGTCGAGCACCAGCAGGTAACCGCTCGACAGCCTTGCGGCCATGTTCGCTAGCTCCGTCGCCAGTCCCACCGGTCGTTCCACGCGCTCGATGCGCTCATCAATTCCTTCCATCGCCAAGCCCTCCCCGGGCGTCCACACAAACCCATCGCCATCCCAGCCCACGAGCAACTCGTGCCACGCGTCTCCCTCGCGCTGGGCGACGTCCACCACCAATGCATCAAAAAATTCGTGGGCCAAAATCAGCCCGCTGAAGGCCTCCGGCCACCTGCCATACGCCAGGTCAAGCGGAACATATTCCATCCCCGCAAACGACTCCCGCAACGCCGCCCGGCCCGCGCCTGGCTGTACGATCGTCGTGATCCCATGCTGCTCGCAGAACCGCCGCAGCAACAGCCCGAACGTCGGCTGCAACTGCTCAGCGGTATAGAAGTCTCCGCCCTTGCCGAAGTGATCCCGCCGATAGTAGCCCACCGCCGGATCGTACAGCGCCACCTCCATAAACCGCGAGAACGGCAGCGGTCCGCGGGCAGCGATCTCAGCGCGAAGTAGCGTAGCAACACTCATACCTATTCCCAGAGTGCCACGAGGGTACTCGCTCTTTGTCTCCAGACAGAATAGAATAGCGGGCCATGCTCCCTGCATACATAAGCCAAACCAAACCGAACCCCGTCTCGAATCGGGCACCCTGGTATACGAATACCGCTCCCACCTACGCGGGGGTGTTCCTCTGGATCGTGTTTTATCAAACGATGGCCCAAGGCACGATTGACCGCGCCAGCCTCGGAGCCTGCATCGCCGCCCTCGCCGCCGCTGGCCTGATCTGCTATGCCCTCTTCTACTACGTGCCCGGCATGCTTGGCATGAAAACCGGCTACCCGCTCTACGTCATCGGCAGTTCCACCTTCGGAACGCTCGGCGGCTACCCCTTGCCCGGACTCTTCATGGGTCTGCTGCAAGTCGGCTGGTTTGCCGTCGGGACCTTTACCTCCACACGATTCATCCTCATGGGCCTCGGTATGGATGCTACCCCCGGCTCCCCGACCTTTTGGATTGTCGCCGCCCTCTGGACCTACCTCATGGGGACCATCGGCATCCTCGGCATCCAATACGTAGCCCGGGCTTCTCTCTTCCTCAACGCCATTCCCCTGCTCATGATTCTTGTCGTCTTCTTCCGCGTTCAGGGCGGCCTTAGCCAGCACCCGGTCCCCACCCAGACCGACACCTGGGGCGCCGTCGCCACCATCCTCCAAACCGTCATCGGCTTCTTCGCCACCGCTGGTGCGGCCGGGGTCGACTTCGGCATGAACTCGCGCAATGGCAAGGACGTGCGCCTAGGCGGCCTCGTCGGCATCGCCGGAGCCATCCTTATCGCGGGCGGCCTTCCGCTGCTCTCTGTCGCCGGTGCGAGGGCCCTGAACCCCGCGATCACAAGCTACAGCTACGACGCCGTCATCGGCTCCATGGGCGGCGCAATGGCCTCTTCCATGTTCCTGCTCTTCGCCCTGGCCTCCATCGTTCCGGCCTGCTTCTGCGCCTTCATCGCCGGCAACAGTTTCGCCACGATGTTGCCCGGGGTCTCCCGCTCTCTGTCGACCCTGGTCGGTGTCACCATCGCGCTCGTCCTCGCCGGCACCGGCGTGGCCGCTGATCTCCCTGGTGTCTTCGGCCTGGTGGGTGCCTCCTTCGGGCCCATCTGCGGAGCCATGGTCGCCGACTATCTGCTGAGTGGCGGCAAGTGGGCTGGCCCGCGGGAAGGCATCAACTGGGCCGGCTACGGCGCTTGGGCCATCGGCTTCGTTGTCGGCATCTCCCCGGCCCTGGGCCTAAAACTCGGCGTGGAACCGCTCGCCCTGGCGAGCTTCGTCGTCGGCTTCGTCGTCTATGCCGCCCTGGCCAAAGCGGGCCTGGAGCCGAAAGTCGTCACGGAGAAGTTGGCTCTGGCGGCGGGGCAGAGCTAGGGCAAGGGCCCGAAAGCGCGCTGGCGGGCCTCGCAGGGCCCGCCAAGGTGCCATCCCTACGCCTTCGGCTTCCGCTTCGGCGCCGGTCGATGCTTAATCACAATCGGCGTCCCGATGTACCCGAAATGTTTCCGGAACAGATTCACAAGTTGCCGTTCGGCCGAAAAGTGCATCTCGCGCCGATCCGTAAACACCACAAACGTCGGCGGTCGCAACGACGCCTGCGTCACGTACTTGATCTTCGTATCCGGCTTCAACTCCACCATCGCGCAGAAGCGATTCAACTCGCCCGTCGTCACCCGATGGTTCGACCACTTGTACGCCAACTCGATCATGTCGTAAAGCTGCGTAATGCCCACGTTGTTCTTCGCCGAAATAAACGCAATCTGCGCGAACTCCAGAAACTTCAACTCGTCGCGCAGCTTCTGCTCAAAGTCCGCTTTTTTCTTATTCGGCGCAATATCCCACTTGTTCACGACGATGATAATCGCCCGACCCGCTTCATGGGCATACCCGGCAATATGCGCGTCCATGTTCATGATCCCTTCGCTGGCGTCGATGATGATCAGTGCCACGTTGGCCATGCGGATGTTCCGCTGCGCCATCACGACACTGAGCTTTTCGGCATCGGCAACCGTCTTCCCTTTCCGCCGGATACCCGCCGTATCCACGAATACAAAATCTGTTCCGCCGTGGTGAACCGTCTCGTCAACTGAATCCCGCGTCGTCCCCGCCACCGGACTTACGATGCTCCGGTCCGACCCTACCACCGCGTTGATCAACGTCGACTTGCCGACATTCGGCCGCCCGATGATCGCCACCTTGATCTTCTTCACTTCCGCCGGCTCTTCGTCGCCCACTTCCACCTTTTGCTCGATGGGGAAGTCTTCGGTCACGTAGTCGAGCAGTTCGTGGATACCCACCTTGTGCTCCGACGATACGGCGAACAGCGGCTCGATACCCAACTCGTAAAAGCCCATCGTCAGCTTGTGGCTCTTCTCGGTGTCGATCTTGTTCACCGCCAGCACCACCGGCTTGCCCAACTTCTTCAGCATCTTCGCCAAATCGCGGTCCGCCGACGTGATCTCCGTCCGCCCGTCAATCAGGAAAACCACCCAAGACGCCGCATCCAGCGCGAACTTAGCCTGCTTCAGAATCTCCGAAGGGATCAGGTCGTGATCGTCCGGAATGATTCCCCCCGTGTCAATAATTTCGAATTTACGACCGCGATGCGTCGTGATGCCACTGATGCGGTCGCGCGTAATGCCCGGCTCATCGTGAACGATCGAGCGACGGGTTCCAGTAACGGCATTAAAAAACGTCGATTTGCCGACGTTAGGGCGCCCGACAATAACTACGATCGGAAGACCTGCGGATTTAACCATAACTTCATTATCGCAGTCCCAGCGGTGTGAGATGCTGCAAATGATGAGAAGACGCGATTTGTTCCCCCTGACTTTCGGCGTTCCAGCCCTCTTACAGGCCCGGCCCGTCACCGAGCAAGGCGCCTCGGTCGGCGACGTTCACTCCGGTACCGCTCTCGTCTGGAGTAGAGCCGACCGGCCTTCGAAGATGCGTGTTAGCTGGGGAACTTCCGATCGCGGCGAACGAACCGTCGTCCCCGGACCCTACTGCCTCGATGTCTCCGACTTCACCGGACGCATCCCCCTGGAAGGGCTTCCAGATGGACAAAAAATAATTTATGAAGTGACGTTCGAAGATCTCGCCACCCGCGCCGTCAGCGCCCCCATCACCGGTTCCTTCTCCACGCCCGGTCGCGGCGACGTCCGTTTCTGCTGGGGCGGCGACACCGTCGGCCAAGGCTGGGGCATCAATCCCGAATTCGGTGGCATGAAAATCTACGAGACCATGCGCAAGACGCAGCCGAACTTTTTCATCCACTCCGGCGACACCATTTACGCCGATGGACCCGTCCCCGCCGAAGTGAAACTTAAAGACGGCACCTTCTGGCGCAACGTCACCACGGAAGCAAAAAGTAAGGTGGCCGAAACCCTCGCCGAATTCCGCGGCGCCCATCTCTACAACCTCATGGACGCCAATGTTCGTCGCTTCCACAGCGAAGTTCCACAAATCTGGCAATGGGACGACCACGAGGTGATGAACAACTGGTCAGACTCGAAGGACATCCGCGACGACGCCCGCTACAAAGAAAAAAGCGTCCCCCTGCTCATCGCCCGCGGCGAACGCGCTTTCCGCGAATACGCCCCCATCGGCGCCGGTTCCAAGGTCTATCGCCATATCCCCTACGGCCCTCTCGTCGATGTCTTCGTCCTCGACATGAGAAGCTATCGCGGCCCCAATACCTTCAACCGCGAAGAGGCCGAGACCGCCTTCCTCGGTCGTCCCCAAGTCGACTGGCTCCTCAAAGGCCTCCGCGAATCGAAAGCCGTATGGAAGATCATCGCCGCCGATATGCCCATCGGCTTGCTCGTCCCCGACGGCAGGGACGACCAGAAGCGGCCCCAGTTCGAAGCCACCTCCAACGGCAACGGCCCCGCCCTCGGCCGCGAAATTGAAATGGCGCGGCTCCTCACCGGCATCAAACAAGCCGGCATCCGAAACACCGTCTGGCTCACCGCCGACGTCCATTACACCGCCGCCCATCACTACCATCCCGACCGCGCCCAGTACAAAAATTTCCTCCCCTTCTGGGAGTTCATCGCCGGCCCCCTCAACGCCGGAACCTTCGGCCCCGGCCAACCCGACGACACTTTCGGCATCGAGGTCGTCTACGCCAAAGCACCGCCCAAAGGCGAGGCGAATTTGCCGCCCAGCGCCGGAATGCAGTTCTTCGGCGATGTCGAAGTATCCGCCAAAACGCGCGCTTTGACCGTCACCTTGCGGGATATTATGGGAAATGCTTTGTTTTCAAAGGAGTTACAACCGACAAAGATGAGAAATCGCGCGTAACGTGCGAGAATGGTAGGGTTGTCTCAAGAACTTACCAGAAATATCGCCATCATCGCCCACGTTGATCATGGCAAGACGACGCTCGTGGACGCTATGTTCAAACAGAGCGGCATTTATCGTGCCAACGAAGCGACGGAAGATCGCGCGATGGACTCGAACGAGCTCGAGCGGGAGCGCGGGATTACAATTCTCGCGAAAACCACTGGCGTTCGCTACAAGGAATACAAGATCAACATCTGCGACACCCCGGGTCATAGCGACTTCGGCGGCGAAGTCGAACGGGCGTTGAAGATTGTCGATGGCGTCGTTCTCCTCGTCGATGCCTCCGAAGGCCCCCTGCCGCAGACGCGCTACGTGCTGATGAAAGCGCTGGAAGCCGGCCTCAAGCCCATCGTTGTCATCAACAAGATCGACCGGCCCGATGCGCGTATTCAGGAAGTTCTGAACGAAGTCTTCGACCTGTTCATCGATCTCGATGCCTCGGAAGAGCAGCTCGAATTCCCGATCGTCTATACGAACGGTAAAGCTGGTATCGCCACACTCGATCTCGCCGTTCCGGCGGTCGATCTCACGCCTCTCTTTGAAACCGTCATCAACACCATTCCGGCACCCAAGGGCGATCCGGAAGGCACCCTGCAACTGATGGTCGCTAACCTTGATTACAGCGAATACCTCGGCCGTTTGGCCATTGGCCGCGTTTTCAATGGCACCCTGCGCACCGGCGATGACGTTTCTATCTGTAAGCTCGACGGCACCATCCAAAAAACACGCATCACCCGGATGTATACGTTTGAAGGGCTGAAGCGCGTCGACGAGACCATCGCCACCCCGGGCAGCATCCTCGCCATCTCCGGCGTCGAAGGCATCACCATCGGCGAAACCGTCTCCAGCGCCGAAAACCCCGAAGCTCTCCCCCGCATCCAAATCGACGAACCGACGATCGCCATGTTGTTCATAATCAACACGTCGCCCTTCGTTGGTAAGGAAGGCCACTTGGTCACCTCGCGCAATATGCGCGACCGTTTCGACAAGGAATTGCTGACCAACGTCTCGATCCGTATCGAAGAAGCGGGCGGTCCCGACGCCTTCAAGGTCATGGGCCGCGGCGAACTCCAACTCGCCATTCTCATTGAAATGATGCGTCGCGAAGGCTTCGAATTGATGGTTGGCAAACCCGAAATCATCTCGAAGAAGATCGACGGCGTCCTTCATGAACCTCTCGAACTCCTCGTCATCGATGCTCCCGAACAGTTCGTCGGCGTCGTGATGGAAAAGATGGGCATGCGCAAAGGCCGCATGACCAAGATGATCAACCATGGCTCCGGTCGAGTTCGTCTCGAATTCGAAGTTCCCTCGCGCGGCCTGATCGGGATCCGCAGCGAAATGCTGACCGAAACCCGCGGCACCGCCATCATGAACTCGCTCTTCCACGGCTACGTCGAATGGCAGGGTGATATCGAAATGCGCCCGACCGGTTCGTTGATCTCCGACCGCGGCGGCAAGTCCACCGGCTACGCCATCAACAATCTCCAAGAACGCGGGGTCATCTTCATCGACCCGGGCACGGAAGTCTACGAGGGCATGATCGTCGGGGAAAACTCCCGTAATCATGATCTCGACGTTAACATCGTCAAAGAGAAGAAGCTCACCAACATGCGCGCCTCTTCGGCCGACGATGCCATCCGCCTCGTGCCGCCGAAGATCCTCAACCTCGAACAGGCCATCGAATTCGTCAAGGAAGACGAATATGTTGAGGTGACCCCCAAGTCCATCCGTCTTCGCAAGAAGATTCTCAAAGCCAACCAGCGCTAGCTTACGCGCAGAGGGCGGCCAACTGGTCAAGATCCACGTTGCCGCCCGAAATCACCACCCCGACGGATTT
>JAPKZA010000244.1 GCA_026394015.1 Acidobacteriota bacterium | reverse complement strand
TCACACAGGAGGGCCTTGCCATCCTATCGCCGGAAACCAGGGTGCCGATCAAAGTGGCGCTTACTCTACCGCTCGACCCCGTCGGGCTCGCCGAAATCAGATTCTAGGAGAGAGTAAGTGCTGTTTTGGACAGTAGTGAATTTTACCTGGGAGTTGGAGCCGGTGAAGTTTGTCAAATGGCAGATTGGGTATACGGGGAGCCGCAGTCAAAAGCTGCTGTACCACAATTACACGAACCGGGCTCATCCGCGGGCCGGGATCGCGCTGGAGAATTCGACGATCGAAGTGAGGCGCAACGATGTGACGCGGGGAGAAATTCGACAGGTGGAGAACATGTCGCGTGGGTTCTATGACGCGTTCAAGACGACGGTGACGGTGCCGCGCTGGAAGGGGCTCAATCTGGAGGCCTCCTATTGGTTTAGCAAGGCGATCGATCTGGGAGCCGACTATACGGGGACGGCGCAGGACCTTGACAGCTTTCGGGCGCGGTCGCAGAGCGAGTATGGCGTGCATGCCGATTTGCGGGGCCGTTCTCGCTTTGATCAGCCCCATGCGTTTTTGCTGCGGAGTGATTATGCGGTGCCGCGTTGGCGGCGGGCTTGGTTGGGACGGTGGGGTTTGTCGGGCGTGGCGCTGGCGAAATCGGGGACGCCGTTTCAGGTGACGTCGGGGTCGGATGCGCCGGGATTTGGCAATGTGGATGGGATCAGCATGGACCGGCCAGATATTTGGGATCCATCGATTTTGGGGCGTTCGATCTCGCACCCGGATCTGTCGCGGCAACTATTGCCGCGGAGCGCGTTTCGGTACATGCCGCGCGGGGCGGAGCGGGGCAATCTGGGTCGGAATACGTTTCGTCGGGGGCCGGTGCGGAATGTGAACGCGGGATTTACGATCGACTGGTTGCTCGCGAAAGAGCGGACGTTGGGCTTCCGGGCGGAGAGTAACAACCTGACGAATTCGCCGCAGTTCGCCGAGCCGGGATTTGCGTTGACCGACCCGAATTTCGGGGTGATTACGAATACGTTGAACGATGGCCGGAGCTTTCGGTTTTCGCTACGGTTGAGTTATTAGGATTGGTCGATAGGGAGTGCCTTCTCGTCGCTTGCTGATCTCCTCCTGGGGCTTCTCAATGCGGGTGCGTTCGACAGCGGTTGCGCCACCTCTGTCCTGGCGATCCCGGCGGATTCGCCCGTTCCGTTGCTTCTGCTCCGCGTGCGGTCGCGTGGGTTCCCGCACGGTCAGGCCGCCGCTCCGCACCGCTTCCCGCGTCCGCGTGGCTTACGTTGCTTTCCGGTTGTAGAAGTAGCTTGACGGAACGGTTGCCCTGCTTGACACCCGCAGATTCGTTAGATACCGTCCGGCTATGAAGCATACATTTCACCGGGCGTGGCCTTTGTCTGCGGTGGCTGGGGCTCTTAATGCAGTCATGGCCGTCCTGTACCTCTCGATGTGGGTCGGAGAGGGTCCCGTCGCGTTTCTGACCTGGAATGGCGTGGTGGTGCTGCTCGGTAAGCTCGCCTTGCTGAGCGCGGCTTGCACCATCGCCGCCGCGTTCTGGGGTAAAAGCGACCCTAAACGCTGGCCTCTGTTGCTCCATGGCTTTGCTCTTGGCGCGCTCGGTGTAGTTCAGTACGGGCTCACTGGCGTCAGCGTCAGCATCTTGACCGTCATGCTGCTGGTCGTTTTGATGGCATTGAGTCTGGGTGCGATTGATCGGGCCCGCGGTCAGTCAATGACCGCGGTTGTATCTCTTGGCTTTGCCGCGCTGTTCCTTGCTCTGGGCTTCCGGTGGATAGGGGGAGGTCCGGGCAACCATGTAGGGCTGCTTTGCCTCGGTGTTTACTTCGTCTTTAGCGCCATTTGTTTCCTGATGTTTGCGGCGCGGCCCCTTCCATCGGACATCGTCGTGGGAGTCTTACCGCACTAGGCGTTGGCGAGGGTGGGCCGTTGTTGCTGTTACGGAGGGAAGGCTTCGGATCGAGAAACGAATCAGTCGATGGCGAGGGTGGTCTCGCTGCTGGCTCGGCCGTTGCTGATGAGGCGGATGGGGACGGTGATGCCACGGGGGGCGTCGGGGGGGACGATGAAGTTGACTTGGTCGAGGCCGGCGAAGCCGGGGGCTCGACCGGCATAGAGGGGGGCGACGCGGACGCCGCCGATTTCGACGGTCGGGGCGACGATGGCCCAAGCGAGGCCGGCGCGGCTCTCGGTGGCCCCGAGGCCGGTGGCATAGAGCGTCAGGACGTCGCCGCGGCGGGCGGGGCTGTTTGGGGTGATCAGCGCGCCAGAAACGGCCTGAGTGACTGCTGCGTCGCCCGTGCCGGTACCGTTTTGCGTGAATATCGCGGGGGCGGCGGGTTCGACGAGGACGTTGATCTGGTGGGCTCCGGCGGCGTTGCGGACTTCGAGGGTGACGAGGCCGCGGGGGGTCTCCGGGAGGATGGCGTTAATCTGCGCGGGGCCGGCGAATTGGAGGCCGATGGGGGTACCGTTGGCCAAGACGCGGACGCCGCTCAACTCGGTGGGCAGGGGCAGGGAGGTGGCTTGGGCGGCGCTAGGAGCGAGTTCGGCACCGTAAAGGGAGACGAACATGCCGGGAGCACGGCTGAGGGAGGTGACGCGTCCGGCGGCGGGGAGGACGGCGGCGAGGCGGGGGCCGGTCTTGATGACGGCGACGTTGTAGCCGATGGGGGTGATAGAAACGGCCGAGGTGGCTTCGAGGGTGGCGGTGATCTTGACGTCCTGCCGACCGGAGGCGACGAAGTCGTTGGACCAGGCGTAGGTGCCTTTGGTGAGGTCGGTGGTTCCGGCGGTGATTTTGGTAGTCGCATCGATAGCCTTGCCTTCGCGATCCTGATAGCTCAGAAGCAAGCCTCCGTTGGCAGCGAGGGGGCCTTCGGGATTGGTGCCGAGCTGTTTCCAGTCGTTTGTGTTCTCGAGGAAGGAGCGGATGATGCGCCAGGATAGATGATCGTCGGAGTCGACCTCGGCGAGGTAGGGAGCGCGGCGGCAGCCGGCAGTGACGAGGGCGAGGAGGGCGTTGTTGGTATGGCAGTAGGGGACGATGCGGAGGCGGTCTTCGCCGGCGAGGAAGCGCATGGAGGCCGAGGTGAGGGAGACGAGTCCGTCACTGGTCGTGCTGGCGGCGCCGGCGACAGAGATGGCGTCGACTTCGCGGAGATTATCGGCGCCTTGGTTCCAGGTGCCGAGGTCAAACAGGAAGCGGCTGCCGGGGAGGAGGGCGCGAACTTGGGGGTCGGTATCGGCGACGCTGGCGAAGGCCTGGGCGAGGCCGATGCCGAAGTGGGGGGTGCCGAGGAAGATGGCTTTGCGGACGCGAGGGTCGGCGGGGGGCGTGAAGGTGGCGGCGGCGTTTTGCTTGCCGGCGAGGTAGCTGCGGAGGATGAGGCCACCCATGCTGTGGACGATGACGTCGACTTGCGGCGCGCCGCTTTCAGAGATGCGTCGGCCGAGAGCGGCGCCGAGTTCTTCAATCGTGGGGCGGGGGGCGGTGGAGGCGGGGACAGAGCAGTTGTTGAACCAGATGACTTGGCGACCGGAGGCGCGGAGCTTGTCTTCGAGTTGGCCGAAGGTTTCGCGGCTTTGGGCGTTTTCGCAGGGTGGGGTTTGGTAGCCGTTGATCAGGATGACCGGGGGTGGCGTGGTTTGAGCGAGAAGGAAAGAGGGGATAAAGAATAGGGCAAGGCGCATACTCTTTTATTGTGCTTCAAAAACACGAAAGACCGTCCCAGGGGGGACGGTCTTGGGATTTCGTCGTGCGTGCAGACTTGGCTTAACCGCGCGAGACGTTCTCTGCCTGCAGGCCTTTGGGGCCTGTCTTGACTTCGAACTCAACCTCCGTTCCTTCTTCAAGGGCCCGGTATCCGTTCATCTGAATAGCGCTGAAATGAACAAATACATCCTCACCGCTGGACCGCTGGATAAAGCCATAGCCCTTGGCGGCGTTAAACCATTTCACTACACCTTTTTCTCTCACTACTAAATCTCCTAATGCTAGATACTACTTTCAAAACGCTACGGCGGGAAACCGACCAAAACGTCTAGGAATCAACGGTTTCGACGCAGTGCTCTGAAAGTTTCTCACATTGGTTACGGACATGCAAATCGTCGTGTTTGGCGGGGGGCTAGGCGAGCATCTTTTGAACGACGTGGCCGTGCACGTCGGTGAGGCGAAACTCGCGGCCCATAAAGCGGTAGGTAAGGCGAGTATGGTCGAAACCGAGCAGGTGAAGCATGGTCGCCTGGAGGTCGTTCACGTCGACCAAGTCTTCGAGAATGTTGAGGCCGAAATCGTCGGTTTTCCCAATCATTTGCCCGGTTTTGATACCTCCGCCGGTCATCCATATAGTGTATCCGTTGGGGTTGTGATCGCGTCCGGCGTTGGCGGCGTCTTCGGGGCGGCGGAACTCGGACATGGGCGTTCGACCGAATTCACTACCCCAGACTACGAGGGTATCGTCGAGCATGCCGCGCTGTTTGAGGTCCTTGATGAGGGCGGCGACGGGTTGGTCGGTGGTCTTGCAGAGCTTGGGCAGGCCGGTGTTGATGGCGGAGTGATGGTCCCAGGAGCCGTGGGAGAGCATTACGAAGCGGACGCCGCGTTCGATCATGCGGCGGGCGAGGAGACAGTTGGTACCGTAGGCGTTGGTGGCTTCCTGGCCGATGCCGTAGCTGTCTTTAGTGGCCTGGGTTTCCTTCGAGAAATCGAGGAGTTCGGGGGAGGAACTCTGCATGCGGAAGGCGAGTTCGTAGGCGTGAATGCGGGAGGCGATCTCTTCATCGCCGGTCGAGCTTTGGCGCATTTCGTTGAGATCGCGGAGGGCGTCGAGGCGGGCTCGCTGTTGGGTTGCGTCGATGCCGGTGGGGTTCTTGAGATACAGAATGGGGTCGCCGGTGCTGCGGAAAGGGGTGCCGGTGTAGGTGGTGGGCAGGAAGCCAGAGGAGAAATTATCCGAGCCGCCGCTGGCTCCGGAGCCGGAGCTGAGGACGACGAAGCCGGGGAGATTTTGTGACTCCGAGCCGAGGCCGTAGGTGACCCAGGAGCCCATGGCGGGGCGGCCGACTTGATTGTGGCCGGTGAAGAGCTTGAGCTGGCCGGGGTGGTGGTTGAACTGGTCGGAGTGCATCGAACGGACGAAACAGAGGTCGCCGGCGATGGAGGCGGTGTGGGGGAGGAGATCGGAGATGTCCATGCCCTGGGGGCCGTACTTTTGGAAGGTCCGGGGGCTGCCGAGGATGGTGGCGGTGGGTTTGATGAAGGCGAGTTTCAGGTCCTTGGTGAGGGACGGGGGGAGGCTTTTGCCGTGCCACTTTTGGAGTTCGGGTTTGGGGTCGAACAGGTCCATTTGGCTGGGGGCACCTTCCTGGAACAGGAAGATGACGCGCTTGGCCTTGCCGGGGAACTGGGGCGGACGGGGGGCCATGGGGTCGACGGTGGCACCATAACCATCCTGGTTGATCAGGTGTTGGAGGGCGACGAGGCCGAAGCCGGAGCCGAGGGATTGGAGGAATTTTCGCCGGTGGGTCATGGTTGGTTATTCCCGGGTGATGAATTCGTCGAGGTTGAGCAGGATGCTGGCCATCAACGTCGTGTTGTTTTCATCGAGGAAGCGCTGGAGGCGGGTTCGTTCAGCGGGGGTGGGGAGGCGTTGGAGGGCGAGTTCGAACGCCTCGTCGATGGTTTTGGCCCGTTGGCCGAGGCGTTCGGCGGCTTCGAGGAAGACGGGGTCGTTGAGGAGGTTGAGGGCCTGGAGGGGCGTGTTGGAGCGGGTGCGGCGGCAGGAGGCGGTGGTGGAGCGGGGGGCGTCGAAGTTGGAGAGGAGGGGGTAGGGCGTCGTGCGTTGATAGTGGATGTAGACGCCGCGGCGGTAGCGTTCGGTGCCGGGGCTGACCTGCCACTTGGTGCCGGAGGAGTAGCCGAGGCTGGAGACGCCGTCGGGTTGGGGGGGCTTGATGCTGGGGCCGCCGACTTTGGTATCGAGAAGGCCGGCGACGCGGAGGGCGGCGTCGCGGATAGCTTCGGCGGGGAGGCGGAGGCGGGACTGGCGGGCTAAGAGGCGATTTTCGGGGTCGAGGTCCTTGAGTTCCGGACGGGCTTGGGAACTTTGGCGGTAGGTGGCGGAGAGGACGATTTCGCGGATGATGGCTTTGCGGCTCCAGCCGCGTTCGACGAACTCGGCGGCGAGCCAGTTTAGGAGTTCGGGGTGGGAGGGGCGGGAGCCCATGAGGCCGAAATCTTCGGCGGTTTTGACGATGCCGGCACCGAAGAGTTCCTGCCAGATGCGGTTGACGGTGACGCGGCTGACGAGGGGGTTTTCGGAAGCGGTGAGCCAGTTGGCGAGGTCGAGGCGGGAGGTGGGGCCAGTGTGTTGGGCGAGGGGCGGGAGGAAGCTGGGGGAGTCCGCGGGGACGGGGATGCCGAGGGATTTGTAGTCGCCGCGGACGCGGAGGTAGGACTGGCGCGGGGTCGCGTTTTCGGCGAGGACGTAGGCTTGGGTGAGGGAGGGATATTGCTCGTCGAGCGCCTTGAGCTTTTTGTCAAGCTCGTCGAATTTCACCTTTTTGTACTCGGGTTGGCCGATAGCGAAGTGGTAGTTCCGGATGAAGTGATTTTCGAGGATAAGACGATCGCGATCGGTTCGATCGGCGGGCTGCTTGCGCATGATGCGTTCGCCGTCGCCGCTTTCGGTGAGCTTGAGGAGACAGTCCCAGGCGAGATCCCAGTCGGTGCGCTTGCCGGGTTCGGCGGAGGCCTGGAGCATGTTCTTTTCCCAGGCGGGTTGGAGTTCACGAACCTTGTATTCGGCGATGAGGGCTTCGCGTTTGGCGTCGTATTCGGCGGTACGGAGGGACTTTTCGCCGGGGAGGGCGGCGTCGATGTCTTCTTCCTCGGCGTTATCGAAGAAGGCGTAGAGGGAGTAGAAATCCTTCTGCAGAGTGGGGTCGTATTTATGGTCGTGGCATTGGGCGCAGCCGACGGTGAGGCCGAGCCAGACGGAGCCGACGGTGGAGGCTCGGTCGGCCATGGTTTCGAAGCGGAACTGTTGGTTGTCGATGCCGCCTTCGCGATTGGTGAGGGTGTTGCGATGGAAGCCGGTGGCGACGCGTTGTTCGGTGGAGGCCTGGGGGAAGAGGTCGCCGGCGATTTGTTCGCGGGTGAACTGGTCGAAGGGCATGTCGCGGTTAAGCGAGTTGATGACCCATTCGCGCCAGCGCCAGGCCCAGGGGCGGGCCCAATCTTTTTCGTAGCCATCGGAGTCGGCGTAACGGGCTTGGTCGAGCCAGTGGCGGGCCCATTTTTCGCCGAAGTGGGGGGAGGCGAGGAGGCGGTCGACTTGCTTCGCGTAGGCTTGGGGGCTGGAGTCGGCGACGAAGGCGCGGACTTCTTCAGGGGAGGGAGGGAGGCCGATGAGGTCGAAGGAGAGGCGGCGGAGGAGGGTGGGGCGGTCGGCTTCGGGGGAGAGCTTAAGATTCTCTTTGGCTAGGCGCTGGGTGATGAAAGCGTCAATCGAGCCGGAGGGTTTGGTGAACGATTGGAAGGCCCAATGGCGGGATTGGGTTCGTTTCGCAGAGGCTTTGAGCGTGGCGGGGAAGGTGGCTCCGCTGTCGATCCAGGAGGCGATGAGGGCCGCTTCGTCGGGGGAGAGTCCCTTGGACCCCATCGGCATAGCGGTAGGGCCGGGCTTGCCGGCGACGCGGAGCCATAAGCTGCTGGTTGTGCTTTGGCCGGGAACGATTACTTTGCCGCTGTAGCCGCCTTGGAGGGCCGCTTGGGCGTCATCGAGACGGAGGCCGCTTAGCTGTTTCGATGGGCCATGGCAGGAGTAACACTTGGATTTGAAGATGGGCTCGACTTGCGTGTAGTCCGCTGCATAGAGCCCGACTCCAAATAGTAGAACAAAGGTTAATCGCACCACTTCATTCTACGCTCCGCCACCGTCCGCAGTGGCCTCGCGATACGACCATGCGCCGACGGTGAAATCGCGGTTCATCCGGGCGATGTTTTCGAGCGAGATGTGCTTCGGACAGACGGCTTCGCAGAGGCCGATGTTGGTGCAGCCGCCGAAACCTTCTTCGTTGGCTTGGTTGACCATCTTCACGGCGCGGTCATAGCGTTCCGGCTGACCTTGCGGGAGCAGACCGAGATGGGAGATTTTGGCCGAGGTGAACAACGAGGCCGAAGCGTTGGGGCAGGCCGCGACGCAGGCTCCACAGCCGATGCAGGTGGCGGCGGACATGGCGCGGTCGGACTCTTTTTTCGGCACGGGGATGGCGTTGCCGTCGGGGGCGCTGCCGGTGGGGATGCTGACGAAGCCGCCGGCCTGGATGATGCGATCAAAGGCACTGCGGTTGACGACGAGATCCTTGATGATGGGGAAGGCGGAGGCGCGCCAGGGTTCGATGAAGAGTTCGTCACCGGACTTGAATTCCCGCATATGGAGTTGGCAGACGGTGGTACCGCCGCGGGGGCCGTGGGCGACGCCGTTGATGACGAAGCCGCAGGAGCCGCAGATGCCTTCGCGGCAGTCGTGGTCGAAGGAGATGGGGATCTCGCCTTTGCCGATTAACTGCTCATTTAACACGTCGAGCATTTCGAGAAACGACATATGCTCACTGACGTTATCGAGTTGGTACTTCACCATCTGGCCGGCGTCGGCGGGCGACTTTTGCCGCCAGACGTTGAGGGTCATCTTCATGCTGCTCATGGCTGTATTCAATCCCTTACTTGTATGACCGCTGTGACGGGTGGACGTACTCAAACGTCAATGGTTCTTTGTGCAGGACGGGGTCCTTGCCTTCGCCGGCAAACTCCCAGGCGGCGGCGTAGGCGTAGTTTTCGTCGTCGCGTTGGGCTTCGCCTTCCGGCGTCTGGTATTCTTCGCGGAAGTGGCCGCCGCAGCTTTCCTTGCGGTCGCGTGCGTCGATGCACATCAGTTCGCCGAGTTCGATGAAGTCAGCGACCCGACCGGCTTTTTCGAGCGATTGATTCAGCTCTTCGCCTGAGCCGAGGACGTTGACGTTGGTCCAGAATTCGGCCTTGAGGGCACGAACTTTGGCGATGGCTTCGGTGAGACCTTTCTCATTCCGGGCCATGCCGCAGTAGTCCCAAATGATTTTGCCGAGTTCGCGGTGGAAGCTATCAACGGTGCGTTTGCCCTTGATGGACAGCAGCTTTTTGACCCGCTCGGTGACTTCGGTTTTGGCGGCGAGGGCGGCGGGATGGTCGGCCGATACCTTCTCCAGTTTGGTGGAGGCGAGGTAGTTGCCGATGGTGTACGGGATGACGAAGTAGCCGTCGGCGAGGCCCTGCATGAGGGCGCTGGCTCCGAGGCGGTTGGCTCCGTGGTCGGAGAAGTTGGCTTCGCCGAGGACGAAGAGGCCGGGGATGGTGGACTGGAGTTGGTAGTCGACCCAGAGGCCGCCCATGGTGTAGTGGATGGCAGGGTAGATGCGCATCGGCACTTCGTAGGGGTTTTCGCCGGCGATGCGTTCGTACATCTCGAACAGGTTGCCGTAGCGTTCGGCGACGGCGGCTTTGCCGAGGCGCTTGATGGACTCGCTGAAATCGAGATAGACGCCGAGGCCGGTGGGGCCGACGCCGCGTCCTTCGTCACACATGCGCTTGGCGGCGCGGCTGGCGACGTCGCGGGGGACGAGGTTGCCGAAGCTGGGGTAGGCGCGTTCGAGGTAGTAGTCGCGCTCGTCTTCGGGAATGGATTGGGGCGAACGGGTGTCGCCAACCTTCTTCGGAACCCAGATGCGACCGTCGTTGCGGAGCGATTCCGACATCAGAGTGAGCTTCGATTGGTAATCGCCGCTGACGGGGATGCAGGTGGGGTGGATTTGGGTGAAGCAGGGGTTGGCAAAGAGGGCGCCGCGTTTGTGGGCGCGCCAGATGGCGGTGGTGTTGGAGCCCTTGGCGTTGGTCGAGAGGTAGAATACGTTGCCGTAGCCGCCGGTACCAACTATAACCGCGTCCGCAATGTGGACTTCGGTCGCGCCGGTGAGGAGGTTCCGGGTGACGATGCCGCGGGCGCGCCCATCGATAACGATGAGGTCGAGCATCTCGGTGCGGGTGTGCATGTCGACTTTGCCGAGAGAGATCTGGCGTTCGAGCGACTGGTAGGCACCGAGGAGTAGCTGCTGGCCCGTCTGGCCCCGGGCGTAGAACGTTCGGGAGACCTGGGCACCGCCAAAGGAGCGGTTGGCGAGGGTTCCGCCGTATTCGCGAGCGAAGGGGACGCCCTGGGCGACGGCTTGGTCAATGATGTTGACCGAGATCTGGGCGAGGCGATAGACGTTCGATTCGCGGGCGCGGAAGTCGCCGCCTTTGACCGTGTCGTAGAAGAGCCGATAGATGGAGTCGCCGTCGTTTTGGTAGTTTTTCGCGGCGTTGATTCCGCCTTGCGCGGCAATCGAGTGAGCCCGGCGGGGGGAATCCTGGAAGCAGGAGCACTTCACGTTGTAGCCGAGTTCGGCGAGACTGGCGGCGGCGGCGCCGCCGGCGAGTCCAGTGCCGACCACGATGACGTGGTACTTGCGCTTGTTGGCTGGGTTGACCAGCTTCATATCGAATTTGCAGTTATCCCACCGCTGTTCGATAGGTCCGGCGGGGATCCGAGGATCGAGTTCCATAGATTATTTAACCAATCCAGAGAGAATCGCGAGAGGAATCGAGATGTTCCCCGCGGCGATAAGGAATGCGAAAGCTTTCGCGCCGAATTGCAGGCGCGGGGTGTAGCGCGGGTGGTTGAACCCGAGCGATTGGAACATGCTCCAGACGCCGTGGTAGAGATGCATGCAGAGCATGGCCATCGCCACGATGTAGAAGGCTGAGACGTACCAGACGGAGAAGCCCTTGACGACATTGTCATGCACGCTGAGGTACTTGTAATCCGGATGCACGGTGCCGGTGGTGAAGTGCAAAAGGTGATAGACGATGAAGAACCCGATGATGGGTCCGCTCCAGTACATGGTACGGGAGGCGTAGGTGCTCTTGAGCGGGCTTTGCTTCACGTAGCGGACCGGGCGGGCGGCGTTCGACGCCGACGCCAATTGGATGGCCGACCAGATGTGCAAGCCGACGCTTGCGAGCAACGCGAGGCGGACGCCCCAGAGCAGTTCTTCGCTCGCATGGAGCAAGGCTCCATATTTGTCAATGGCGTAGACGCCGTTTTCCCCTACCGGCAGATAAATCTGCAAGTTGCCGGCCATGTGACCGAGCACAAACCCAACCAAAATCAGCCCCGTTACAGCCATGACAACTTTCTTACCCACGGGGGCTTCGTAGAAGCGCGAGACTCGCGCCAAACCACTTGCCGTAGCACTCATTGCGTTCTCATTATATGTGATTCCGGCCACGGGCACTTGTTGCAAGATTCCTCACACACTTTGGTTCGTCATCCGATAAGGCTTTCAAGGAGCCGTAATGTCCGCCGAAAATACGTCGACGCTGCCGGAGTGGAGTCATGACTCGCCCCAAGTCCTTCTTTCTATTGATGCCGGATGGCAGGATTGTGAAAGTGGACTCGTGTCGCCGCTGGCGGAGGTTGAGGCGATGGTACCGCTTTGGATTTCAAAATATTCTTCTCGGACAAAGGGATCGGCGACTTCAACCAAATTGTAGAGTACTTTGCGGCTGAATCGCCGGAGTTGGCGGAGATGGTGGGCGCGTCGTTGTTGGCCCACATACGGTGCCTGGCGGGGATGCCGATTATTGGGACGCCGATGGCGAAGCGGTCGAACGTCTATAAGCTCTATCACTCCCCCTATGCGATTTTTTATCGACTGAACCGGTCGGCTGGGACGGTGGAGATTCTCCATATGTACCAAGGTGTGCGGCGAAAAAGTGTGCTTTTAGGGTCACAGGCGTCCTAGATTGGCCCGGTTTGGCTTCTGGCGTGTCCTTGGAATCAGTGGTTTATCGATTGGTTCGTTACATGCAGAAACAGAGGCATGAGTGGCACCGCCTATCGCAGCTTGTTCGGTCTCGTATTCCTGGCCGGGCTCACGTTCGGGATCTTTACGGCCAGCGCGTTTTCGTGGAATGTGCCGGACGATACGAACGTGAACTCCCGCTATACGGTCGAGCGGATCGACCTTTCCGGGGTGCCGGAGAGCAAGCTGTCGACGAGGTTGCGGAAAGAGTTGCAGGAGCGGGTGGGCCAGAAGTTTTCTCCGGAGGCGTTTGCACAGTTGGCGGGGCGGATTCGGGAAGAGTTGAAAGTTCGGCTGGTGGCACCGCGTTTGTTGCGGGGTTCTTCTTCGGAACAGATTCGGGTGGTGCTGGAAGTCTCCGGGCGGCGGATTGATGTGATCGGTTCGCCGTCGCGCTTGGTTTATCACAGTCGGCAAGGTTGGACGGGGGATGTGCGGGCGGGGGTGAAAGGGGGGTACGTGGGGTTTGTATCCGACGGGGACCAGTTGATGGAGCGGTTTACCGGGGTCAAGGCCGGGTACGGCAAGACGTTCCTCGAAGGTCGGGTTCGGCCGGGCTTTCACTTTCAATCGTTGCGTTCGCAGTTTCATGCCAACACGCTGGCGAGGGTGGCCGAGCCGTACCGGGGCTACCAGATTTACCAACCGGATGTGATTTTTACGCCTTGGCGAGGTGCTGATCGTGAGGAAGTTACGATCTCCGTCGGCCTTCGTCTCCAACGGTTCGCAACTCCGTCCCCAGGAGTGAACCGCGAAGCCTCGCACGCGCTGGTAAATACTCTGCGATATCAGCGTGTGTGGGGTGAGGAATCTACGGGTGAGTCGATCGTCCATGCTGAATATGCGCTGCGCGCTGGCTTGGCGGGGCTCGCCTCGGACTATCGTTTTACCCGGCAAGAGGTTCGGGCCGGGCTGGACTGGAGCCGCGGTCGCCACGATGTGCGCCTGGCGGTGCAGGGCGGCGGGTTGAGCGGCGAGGCTCCCTTATATGACCGGTTTGCGTATGGCAACTCGACGACTTTGCGGGGGTGGAGCAAGTTTGAATTGGCGCCATTGGGTGCGACGCGGGCGGTGGCGAGCACGGTCGAGTACGGCACTCGGCTGCGGCGTAAGTTAATGCTGGCGGCGTTTTTGGATTCTGGATCTGTTTGGAACCAAAACGCGCGGGGAGCCGTCCGAAACTCTTCAGGCCTTGGGGTCCGCACCAAGGACGGATTTTATTTTTACGTCGCTGTTCCTTTTCGCTCGGGAACGGTGGAGCCCGTTTTCATAACGGGAGCCTATTTTTGATGACTCGCCGCATGCTGCTTGTTCAAACCGCCGCCCCAATTGCCCGTGCGATGGCGCCGGAGTTGTTGCGCGTGCGGTGGGACGACCAGACGTTGCGGATCCAGGTGCCGTATCTTCATTTTCTCGACGGCAAGTCTCTTGAGCGGCTCCATAGCGGGGTCGCTTTGGTGTTTTCGCTGCAGCTTTCGTTGTCGGCGGATCGATTTACAACGTTGATTCGGCGGAGCGTGGATCGCTACGTGGTGAGTTTTGATTTGTGGGAAGAGAAGTTTGCGATTACGGGATTGGCCGGGGCGAAGGCGCAGGCGACGAATTTGAGCCGGGATGCGGCGGAGCGATGGGTGGTCGACCAGGCGGCGCTTTCGGTAAGCGGGGTGGCTGAGGACAAGCCGTTGTGGCTGCGGATGGATTTGCGGGCGGACGACCCGAAGGAGTCGGCGGGGTTGGCGATGGATCCGGGGGTGACGCTGGCGCGATTGATCGAGTGGTTCGGACGGCCGCAGCGCGGGGTGGACAGTCGATGGGGCCTCGAAAAAGGCCCGTTTCGTTTGACGGACCTGAGGCGCTAGGCTGGACACTGTGAGTTTGCGCACGAAACTGATCGCGGTTTTCCTGCTGGCGACGCTGGCTCCGTTGGGTGCGATGTTGTGGGTGACGATCCGGTTGCTGGAGACTTCGTTGACCTACGCTTCGACCGATGAGCTCGACAGCCTTTCGAAGTCGCTGGAGTCGACGGGTCGGGAGATGTACCAGCGGGCGCGGGAGTCCGTGAAGGATGACGCGGCGGACGGTAAATTGGCCCCGCAGCGGTTTTCTGCGGCGGAAAGTAAGGGTTGGCCGGCGCAGATCGGTTCGTTTGCGGCGAGTGGGGAGCCGGAGCGGTTTTTCCTTTCGGGGGAGACGGGGGACCGGCTGAATTATCTGGTGCGACGGCCGAATGGCGACGTTTGGGCCTACGCGCGGAAGGTGGGCGGGCCGGGAATGACGCTGCTGCAGCGGCAGTATACGCAGGCGCGGGAGACGGTGGAGAGGGCGCGTCTGTTTGATTTGCGGCGTGGGTTCGTTTTGACGCTCTTGTTGGCGGCGGCGGGGGTGTTTTTGGCTTCGCTCGCGGTGCTAATTTGGATGGCGATTCAGATCACGCGGCCGATGCGGGAGTTGCAGGCGGGGCTGGCGGAGCGACGGTGGCGGCCTTTAACCGCACGGCCGCGCAACTGGAAGAGAACCGGGACAAGCTGGTGCACCTGGCCCGCGTGGCGAGTTGGCAGAGTTTGGCCCGGAAGATGGCGCATGAGGTGAAGAATTCGTTGACGCCGATTCGGTTGATTATGGACGAGCTGGCGGACCGGCATGACCCGGGTTTTTTGCAGCAAGCGGCGCAGATTGTGAGCGACGAGGTGGCGACGCTGGAACGGCGGGTGCGATCGTTTGGTGATTTTGCGGCGGAGCCGAGCGAACACCGGCAGCCGCTGGACCTGAACACGCTGCTCGAAGAACGCGTGGCGTTTTTGCAGCCGGGGCATCCGGAGACGACCTACGATTTGGCGCTATCGGCGGGGCCGGTGCGGGCGAATGCGGATCCGGATTTATTGAAGGGCGTGTTGACGAATCTGTTGGAGAACGCCGCGCAGGCTGCGGGGCAGGGAGGGCGGGTGCGGGGGCGGACGTACGTTGAGAAAGACCGGGTGGCGATTGCGATTGAGGACAACGGTCCGGGGCTGTCGCAGTTGGCCAAAGATAGCCTGTTTGCGCCGACGATTAGCTTCAAGAAGGGTGGGATGGGGCTGGGGCTATCGATTGCGCATCGGGGGGCCTTGTTGAGTGGGGGGACGATTGAACACTACGAGGGAGAGTTGGGCGGGGCGGCGTTTCGCGTGTTGCTGCCGCTAGCTCCGGTGGAACATGGCTAAGATTTGGATCCTTGATGATGAGCCGAATATTGGGCTGAGCCTGCGGCTGATTCTGGAGCGGGAGGGCCACACGATTCGGGTGTTCCCCTCGATTGGCGACCTGCGGGCGGGTTTGTTTCAGGACTCGCCGGATCTGTTTCTGCTGGACGTGCGGTTGCCGGACGGATCGGGGATCGAGATGTTGAAGCAGTTGGGGGGGAAGCCGGCGGTGATGATTTCGGGGCACGGGACGATTGCGGATGCGGTGGAGGCGATCCACGCGGGGGCGTTTGATTTTCTGGAGAAGCCGCTGAGTCGGGACCGGGTGTTGGTAGCGATTAAGAATGCGCTGGAGGCGGATCGGCTGAAGGCGGAAAACAAAGAGCTGCGGCAGCGGTTGGTAGCGGAGGCTCCGCGGATGATCGGGGGGAGTTCGGCGTGGAAGCAGGTGGTGGACCAGGCGACGTTGGCGGCGCGGACGGATGCGCGGGTGCTGTTTTTGGGCGAGAGCGGGACGGGGAAGGAGTTGCTGGCGGCGCATGTGCATGAGAACAGCGCGGTGAAGGATGGCCCTTTTATCAAAGTGAATTGCGCGGCGATTCCGGCGGAGATTTTGGAGAGCGAGATTTTCGGGCACGAGAAGGGGGCGTTTACGGGGGCGGCGACGCAGCGGAAGGGGAAGTTTGAGCTGGCGCATCAGGGGACGTTGTTTTTGGACGAGGTGGGGGACTTGGCACAGCCGGCGCAGGCGAAGTTGCTGCGGGTGTTGCAGGAGGGCGAGTTTCACCGGTTGGGGAGTGAGACGCCGATTCGGGTGACGGTGCGGGTGGTGGCGGCGACGAATAAGGACTTGACGGTGGAGGTGCGGGAGGGGCGGTTTCGGGAGGATTTGTACTATCGGTTGGCGGTGATGCCGCTGCGGGTGCCGGCGTTGCGGGAGCATCCGCAGGACGTGGCACCGTTGGCGCATCACTTTTTGGCTGGTTTTTGTGCGCGGAACAATTTGCGGCCGAAGAGTTTTGCGCCGGAGACGCTGGCTTTGCTGGCGGCTTACGGTTGGCCGGGGAACGTGCGGGAGTTGAAGAATCTGGTGGAACGGATGGCTATTTTGACGGCGGGAGAGGTGATGACGGCCGAGTCGGCTCCGTTGGAGTTGCGGCTGCGGAAGGCGGACGGGCCGCCGAATTCGCTGGACCAGGCGCGGCATTCGGCGGAGCGGGAGACGATTCTACGGGCGCTGGAGGGGGCGAGTTGGAATATCTCGGCGGCCGCGCGAACGCTGGGTTTGGAGCGGACGAGTTTGCACAAGCGGTTGCGGTTGCTGGGGATTCAGCGGTAGTAGGCTTGGACTGCTTCGAGTTCGGCGGCTTCGCCGAAGCGGGCGGCCTTGTGGTTGGGGTCGATGTTTTTGAGCAGGCCGGAGAGGACGCCTCCGGCGCCGACTTCGACCCAGTGGGTGACGCCTGCGGCGATAAGGACGCGAATGGAGTCCGTCCAGCGGACGGTGCCGGGGACTTGATCGATGAGGCCGGTGCGGGCGGTTTCTCCGCTGGAGGTGAGTTGGGCGGTCGAGTTTTGGACGAGAGGGATGGCGAGATCGGCGAAGGTGGTGGCGGCGAGGTCGGCGGCGAGACGGAGTTGGGCTGGTTTCATGAGGGCGCAATGGAAGGGGGCGCTGACGGGGAGGGGGACGACGCGTTTGGCTCCGGCGGTCTTGGCGAGTTCCATGGCGCGGGCGACGGCGCCGGCGTGGCCCGCGATGACGATTTGATCGGGCGAGTTGAGATTGGCGGCGGAGACGACTTCGCCTTCGGCGGCGGCGGCGAGGATCCCTTCGAGGGTCCCTTCCGGGAGTTTCAGCAGCGCGGCCATGGCGCCGACGCCTTGGGGAACCGCTTCCTGCATGTAGCGCCCGCGTTGGCGGACCAATTGGACGGCATCGGCAAAGCGAAGGGAGCCGGCGGCGACGAGGGCGGAGTATTCGCCGAGGCTATGGCCGGCGACGTAGTCGGGGTGGATGCCTTGCTCTTTGAGCACGGCGAGCGCGGCGATGGAAACGGTGAGTAACGCCGGCTGGGTATTTTCCGTCTTCTTCAGTTCTTCGTCCGGTCCTTCAAAGCAAAGTTTGCTGATGGGGAAGTCGAGGGCGGCATCGGCCTCGGCGAAGATTGCTTGTGCGGAAGGGTATTGTTCGGCGAGGCTTTTGCCCATTCCAGCGAACTGGGAGCCTTGGCCTGGAAAAAGAAACGCTGTTTTTGCCATGAAACCATCAGTGTAACCCGATGGACGTTAGAGTTTGCTAATCTGCTGGAGTAGTTAGGAGCCACTGTGAGTCTTTCCGAAATTTGCGTACGTCGCCCGGTATTCGCCTTCATGCTGATCATGTTCCTGGTCATGCTGGGGGTTTTCAGTTTTATGGACCTGGGAGTGGACCTATTCCCGAAGACGGATCCGGCCACGGTAAATGTCCGGGTGCGGCTGCCGGGGGCGAGTCCGGAAGAGGTGGTTTCGCAGGTGGTTCTACCCCTTGAGGAGACCGTGGCGTCTGTGAGCGGCATTGAAGAGATGCGCGCGATGATTACCGAGGGCAGCGCGAATTTGACGATTACGTTTGTGTTGGAGCGGGATATCGGCGAGGCGGTGGAAGACGTCCGCGAGAAGGTTTCGGCGGCGATGCGGAAGCTGCCTCCGAACGTGTTGCCGCCGACGGTGACGAAGTCGGATCCGGACAGCGACCCGGTGGTGACGCTGGCGGTGAGTGGGAACCGGACGCCTCGGGAGTTGACCGAGATTGCGGACAAACAGATTCGGCGCGCATTTGAAACGATTGACGGCGTCGGCTCGATCGACATTTCGGGCGGGCAGACGCGGCAGATTAACGTTTATCTCGATATTGACAAGATGAATGCCTACGCCTTGAGCGCTCAGGAAGTGGAACGGGCGCTGCGGAGTGAGAACGTCGAGACGCCGGGTGGCCGCATTGTGCGGGGCACGGCGGAGATGGGCGTGCGGACGATGGGGCGGTTGGATCAAGTGTCCGAGTTTGGCGACATTATTGTGAAAAACGTCGGCGGTTCGGCGATCCGGATCCGGGACGTGGCGCAGGTGCAGGACTCGAACGGGGAGCGTCGATCGTTTGCTTACTACCAGGGCAAGACGGCGGTGATCCTGGAAGTGCGGCGGCAGATCGGCATGAACACGGTGAAGGTGGTTGATGCCGTGCTCGCCAAGATGAAGCTGATGAACCAGGCGCTACCGGTGGGCGTGCAAATGGCGCTGGTGAAAGAGCAGTCGACCTACATCAAGAATTCCGTTGAGGCTTTGGAAGAGCACTTGGTGATTGGAAGCTTGCTGGCGGGTTTTGTGGTGTTCCTGTTCATTCGGGATTGGCGTACGGTGTTGATCAGCTTCATTGCGATCCCGACGTCGATTCTGGCCACGTTCACCGTGATGAAGGGGCTTGACTACACGCTGAACTCGATGACGTTGCTGGGGTTAACTCTGGCGGTGGGCATCGTGATTGACGACGCCATTATTGTCATTGAGAATATCCATCGACACCTCGACGAGTATGACCTGCCGGTGATTGATGCGACGATTCAGGCAACGCACGAAATTTCGCTGGCTGTGATTGCGACGACGATCTCGCTGGTGATTGTGTTTATTCCGATTGCGTTCATTTCCGGATACGCCAAGAAGTATTTGAACCAGTTCGGTTGGACGATGTCGATTTCGATTCTGGTTTCGATGCTGGTGGCGTTTACGGTGACCCCGGCGTTGGCATCGCGGCTGTTGAAACGGAAGCCGAAGTTGGCGGGGGCGAAGGCGGTGGAGCATCACTACTCGATGTTCGATCGGCCGTACACGAAATTGTTGGAATGGTCGTTGCGAAACCGCTGGGCGGTGGGCTTGGCCTCGATTATCGTGCTGGCTTCGACGTATCCGATTTACCAGTATATTGGCCGCGACTGGATGCCACAGGAGGACCAGAGCGAGCTCGGCATGTTTATTGAAATGCCGGAGGGGTCTTCGCTCGTGCTGACGGAGCGGATGGCGCTGGCGATTGCGAAGAAGATTGAAAAAGTGCCCGGGGTGATTGCGGTGATTCCGCAAAGTTCGACGATGATGGACCGGGTGACGATGGCGTTTATCACCGTTTTGCTGGATCCGCCGGAGAAGCGGGGGCCGATTCTTGAAGTCGGGAATCAGATCCGGGCGGCGGCGATGGAGTTCCCCTCGGCGCGGCCTCGGATCACGTACCCGAATGCGTTGGGCGGCCGGGATACGTTTGCACCGATCCGGGCGATGGTGTTGGGACCGGACATCCGGAAACTGGTGGAGATTGGAAAGACGGCCAACCAAGCGTTGTTGAAGGAGCCGGCGATTACGGACGTGAAGGTGAATTTGAACCTGAATAACCCGGAGTTGCAGGTGAATATCGACCGGCAATTGGCGAGCGATCTGGGTGTCCGGGTGGCCGATATCGCCGGTGCGGTTCGGCTGCTGATGTCGGGCGAAGATCAGATTTCGACCTTTAAAGAGGGATCGGAGCAGTATCCGGTGATGATGCGATTGAATCCGACGCAGCGGGATAATCCCGAGGTGTTGGGCCGACTGCTTGTGCCGAGTGCGCGGCAGGGGTTGATTCGGTTGGATTCGATCGCGAAGTTAGAACATGGCCTGGGACCGAGCCGGGTGGACCGCTTCTCGCGTCAATTCGGCGTTTCGATGTACGGCAACGTGGCCAAGGGCGCGTCGCTGGGCGAAGCGGCGAGCGCGGCGCAGCGGGTTTTTGCCGATTTGGAACTGCCGTTGGGATACACGGTGAAGTTCTCGGGTCAGGTGAAGATTCTCGAAGAGACGACGAACAACATGCTGATGGCGATCGGCTTGGCGAGCATCTTCATGTACATGGTTCTGGCGGCGCAGTTTGAGAGCCTGATTCACCCGTTTATCATTCTGACAACGCTGCCGCTGTCGATTCCGTTTGCGCTGCTTTCGTTGATTGCGACGGGGCGTACGTTGAACTTGTTTAGCGCGTTGGGCGTGTTGCTGTTGCTTGGCATTGTGAAGAAGAATGGCATTCTGCAGATCGACTACATGAACCGGTTGCGGGAAGAGGGCGAGGATTTGCGCCACGCGATCATTCAGGCGAACCGGGTGCGGTTGCGGCCGATTCTGATGACCACGTTCGCGATTGTCGCCGGGTTGTTGCCGACGGCGTTTGGGACGGGTTCCGGCGCGTCGCAGCGGTCAGCGATTGCGATCACGATCATTGGTGGGCAGACGCTGTGTTTGTTGCTGACGCTACTGGTGGTGCCGGTGGGGTACGACATGGTGGAAGGTGCCCGGGCTTGGATTACCGGCCGTGGATCGAAAGACGCCAACGTGCCAGCGGGAGCCACGGGCGACTAAAATTTTTTCATCGCGAATCTTTTCCTCCTGTCGATACGTCTTTTGAGATGACAGGAGGAAATGAAAATGAAATCGAATAATGCTCTCCCAGTTGAGGCGTTGCCGGGTCGGGTGCACTGCTACATGTGTACCCATAACGTAGAGGCCACCGTGCTGAAACGCGGTTCGGCGCGGCAGACCCAGCCGGGACAGACTTGCCCGCGCTGCAAGGCCAGTCTGGACTCGAGCTACGCGCTGGAAGTATTTTCAGAGTTAGCCGCGGCGTAAGCCAAGTGAGCTATCCTGAACGGAGAGACATGAAACGCAAGATGCCCGTAAAAGAGACACCTGTGGTCGATCCCGAAATCCTGGAATCGGCGCACCGGAGCTTAGGTTTGGAGAAATCGAAACCGGCCCGGAAGTGTGAGGTGTGTGAGGGCGAAGTGACCCCGAACGCGGTGGAGCCGCTTTGCTGGGTCTGCCGTCGGTTGAAGATCAGCGCTTGGCGCGACTCCGACCTTCAGGCTTCAACGGGCGGCGAATAGGGGTAGCTGGTTGGTCAGGCCTTGTTCGAGGGCCTGCTCGTAGACCCACGCCCCGACCGCGACGTCTTCGAGGCCGATACCCACCGACTTGAAGACCGTGATTTCGGCTGCGTTCTTTCTCTCCGGCTGATTTTGCAGTTGTTCGACGGCGTCCCAGTCCGGCGGCGTCAGGCCGAGGATGAGGTCGCCGGCTTCGATTCGTGCTTGTTCGAGCGAGTCCACAACGATGCGGTGAGCTGCCTGGAGAACCTGGGTGGATAGCTCGCGTCGGGTGGCGGAGTTGGAGCCAACGGCGTTGATATGGGTGCCTGGACGGACCATGTCGACGGAGAAGAGCGGGTCCTTGGCTTGGGTAGCGGTGATAATGATGTCGGCGTCGACGAGGGCGGCTTCGACGGTGGGCATCGGGGCGGCGTTGGGATAGTTCCGGGCGAAGGCGGCGCGCTTTTCCGGGCTGCGGCTCCAGACGCTGATGGAGCGGATGGCACGAACGGCGAGGACGGCCTCGAGTTGGCTGGCCGCTTGGAAGCCGCTGCCGAGAACGGCGACACTTTGGGCGTCGGGGCGAGCGAGCCACTTGGTGGCCAAGCCGGAGGCGGCACCGGTGCGGATTTGGCCGAGCCAATTGGCGTCCATGAGGGCGAGGGGTTCGGCGGTGGCGGCGTCGTAAAGGAGGAAAACGAACCAGGCACCGTGCTTGGGATGGGTCGAGTAGACTTTGGTGCCGAAGTAGGCGCCGTGGGCGCCGGTCATTTGATGGAGAACGGCACCGGAGGGCAGGGCGAGGCGGCGGCGGGGTTGGGATTGGGCCTGGCCGAGGCCGAGATCGCGAAAGGCGTGAGCGAGCAGGTCGATTGCCTTCGTCATGGGGAGGAGGCGGCGTACGGTTGCTTCGTCGATGTGGACCATTTCCTTTCATTGTCGCCGGGATTTGGTCGAGAAGTGCAAGGTGGGCAAGCAACTGATACTCGTGGCGATTTGTTTGGCGGTTGTGGTCTCCGAGCGGGATGACTGGCCCGCGGCATCGAGGCTGGAGCGGACGGCGGGCTGTGCGACGGCGGTGCTACTGGTCGAACCCTCGCACGAGGATGCCGAACTGGCGGTGGCGAAGTTTGCCGCGACGATGGGAGAGCGGTTGGTCACGCGCGGACACGTGGTGGTGCTGGCCGGCCAGGGGCACTTGTCAGCGCGGCTCTTGGGCGCTTTGGGGCGACTGCGGGAGACCGAGGTCCACTTCGTGCAGGATCAGAAGGAAGCGGCGGCGTTTGGCGTGGCGAACGGAATCGGCTTGTACGTCTTTGATGCCTGGGGACGGCTGCGGAAGCAAGGCGGAGGGAGCGGGGAAGCTATGGACGTTCTGGGTTCGCTTCGTTTGATTTAGGCGCTCGGGGGTGGGGCCGAGATCCCGGATCGCGGCTGGAGGTTGGCGAGGCGAATGGAATGGCCGGGAAATAAAGACTGGGGATGGCCGCAAAAACAAGACGGCTGGAGCGGGGAGGCTCCGGACGTCGTGGGTTCGTCTCGGTTGATTTAGGCGTTCGGGGGTGGGGCCGAGATCTCGGGCCGCGGTTGGACGTTGGCGAGGCGAATGGAATGGCCGGGAATAAAGACTGGGGATGACCGC
The DNA here is from genome assembly GCA_026394015.1 of Acidobacteriota bacterium. GTDB lineage: Bacteria > Acidobacteriota > Terriglobia > Bryobacterales > Bryobacteraceae. The sequence continues at coordinate 74,182 of JAPKZA010000244.1, read as the reverse complement.
AAAAACAAGACGGCCGGAGCGGTGAGGCTCCGGCCGTTCTGGGTTCGTTTCGGTTGATTTAGGCGCGCGAGGGTTCGGGGCGCTCGGGGTTGAGACCGAGTTCCTGAATGGCGGCGGCGGCGCGGGCAGCGTCGAACTTGCCGTCCCGCGCGAGGCGGGAGAGCGTGGCGGCGACGATGTTCTCCGCATCCACTTCGAAGTGGCGGCGAAGCTGCTCGCGGTTGTCAGAGCGGCCGAAGCCGTCCGTGCCGAGGCTCACCAAACGACCAGGTAGCCACGGGGAGACCTGGTCGGGGACGATCTTCATGTAGTCCGACGCGGCGATGATCGGCAGATCCGTTCCGCAGAGGACGGTTTGGAGATAACCGACACGGGGCAGTTCCGCGGGATGGAGCCGGTTCCAGCGTTCGGTTTCGAGCAGATCACGACGGAGCTCGTTGTAGCTGGTGACGCTATAGACGTCGGTGGAGACACCGTAACGATCCAACAGAATCTGGTGGGCTTCGAGCACCTCGTTGAGAATCGCGCCGCTGCCGAAGAGCAGAGCGTTGGGCGCTTCCACGGTTCGGATCCGGTAGATACCCTTCAGGACGCCTTCGGCGATGTCGTCGACCGGGAGAGGGGGATGCGCGTAATCGTCGTTGCCGATGGTGATGTAGTAGAACCGATCCTCGTTCAACTCGTACATCCGCTTGATGCCGTCCTGGACGATAATGGCGATCTCGTAAGCAAAGGCGGGGTCGTAGCTGTGGCAGGTGGGTACGGTGGAGGCGAGCACCTGGCTGTGGCCGTCCTGATGCTGGAGCCCTTCTCCGGAGAGCGTCGTGCGTCCGGCGGTGGCGCCCATCAGGAAGCCTTTGCCCCGGCTGTCGGCGAAGGCCCAGATGAAGTCGGCGACGCGCTGGAAGCCGAACATCGAGTAGTAGGTGAAGAACGGGATCATCGGCACGCCGTAGTTGGCGTAAGCGGTGCCGGCGGCGGTGAACGAACCCATGGAGCCCGCCTCGGAGATGCCCTCCTCGAGAACCTGACCATTGACCATTTCCTTGTAGAACAGGAAGATGTCGGAATCGTGCGGGGTGTAAAGCTGACCCATGGGGGCGTAAATACCCACCTGACGGAAGAGCGACTCCATGCCGAAGGTTCGCGCTTCGTCGGGCACGATCGGAACGATGAACTTGCCGAGCGCCGGATCCTTAATCAGCGCGGTGAGGATGCGGACGAAGGCCATCGTGGTGGAGACCGCGCGGGTTCCGGAGCCGGTGAGCGATTCCTGAAACAGTTCAAGAGCGGGAGCGGAAAGGGTGATGGGTTTGGGGCGACGGGCGGGGACGCTGCCGCCGAGGGCGGCGCGGCGCTCACGCATGTAGACCATCTCCGGGGCGTCGTCGGCGGGCTTGAACAACTCGCAGGATTTCGCTTGTTCGTCGGTGAGCGGGAGCTTGAACCGGTCGCGGAAGTGGAGCAGCGACTGCTCTTCGAGCTTTTTGGCTTGGTGGGTAAAGTTACGGCTTTCGCCGCCTTCGCCCATGCCGTAGCCTTTGACGGTTTTGGCAAGGATGACGGTGGGCTTGCCGTTACCTTCGTTGGCGCGGCGATAGGCGTTATAGACTTTCACCGGATCGTGGCCACCGCGTGAGAGCGAGCCCAACTGCTCGTCGGTCATGTTCTCCACCATGGCGGCGGTTTCCGGATACTTGCCGAAGAAGTGCTCGCGGATGTAAGCTCCGCCCTTGGCCTTGTAGGCCTGGAATTCGCCGTCGACGACTTCCGAGATTCGCTTGATCAGCATGCCGGACTTGTCGGCCGCGAACAGGGCGTCCCAGGGTCCGCCCCACAGGAGCTTGATCACGTTCCAGCCGGCACCGGCGAAGATGCCTTCGAGTTCCTTAACGATGTTGCTGTTGCCGCGGACGGGGCCGTCGAGACGCTGCAAATTGCAGTTGACGATGAAGATTAGGTTGTCGAGCTTCTCGCGGGCAGGCAGGCCGACGGCGCCGAGCGATTCGGGTTCGTCCATTTCGCCGTCGCCGAGATAGGCATAGACTTTACGGTCGGTTTTCGGGATGAGGCCGCGATTTTCGAGGTAGCGCATGAAGCGCGCCTGGTAGATGGCATTGAGGGGGCCGAGGCCCATGGACACGGTGGGGAACTGCCAGAAGTCTGGCATCAGCCAAGGGTGGGGGTAGGAAGACAGGCCGGGGGTATCGCGGAGTTCATGGCGGAAGTTCGCCAGATGCTGGGCCGTCAGTCGTCCTTCCAAAAATGCTCGAGAGTACTGTCCCGGAGAGGCGTGACCCTGGAAATAGATCAGATCGCCCGGTTCGCCATTGATGGGGCCGCGATAGAAATGGTTCTGCGCCACCTCAATCAGCGTCGCTTGGGACTGGAACGTGGCGATGTGACCGCCGATGCCCGCGTCGTACTTGTTCGCTTTAACCACCATGGCCAAGGCATTCCAGCGTACGAGGCTTTTGAGGCGCCGTTCGATCTCGCGATCACCGGGGTAGGGAACCTCTTCCTCCACGCTAATCGTATTGACGTAGGGCGTCTGGTAGCGCGCGATCGGCGCGGCGCCATTATTGGCGGCTTTGTTCAGCAAACGCTCGAGGAGATACTTGGCCCGGTCGGGACCCTCGACGTCGATAATCTGATCCAGCGCTTCCAGCCATTCGCTGGTTTCTACGGGGTTGAGGTCTGCGTGCGATTCTGCCTTGGGTTTCAGCATGGTAAGAAAAAGGTGCGGTTACCCTTCTATTCTATCCGAAATCAGAAAAGCCCACTCACGCTTTTGGCGTGAGTGGGCCTCTTTCGCTGGACCGCTTCGGAGGAGAGCGGTTTACAGGAGCCTAAAATTAACTTCTACGGTTGCGGCGACCGGAACGGGCTTGCCGTCTTTGAACCCGGGACGGAAACGCCACTTCTGGACCGCTTCGATCGCCTTCTCATCCAGGCCGAGGCCGAGGGGCCGAACGACCCGCAATTGCTGCGGTTGACCCTTCTCGTCGACCACTACGTAGAGAACGACAGTGCCTTGGAATTTCGCTTTCCGAGCTTCCTCAGAGTATTCCGGTTCGACCTTGGACAGAAGCGAGGGGGCCGAGACGCCGCCACCGATCCTGTAAACGCCGCCACCCATACCGCCGCCCGATCCAGGGCCGACGCCAGCGCCGGAGCCTGAGCCGACGCCGCCACCCTTGCCCGAACCGATACCGGCTTGGGAGCCGGGGCCGTTCGAAGGGATTTTACCCATCGCGAACGGATCGCCAATATTGGTGAGAGCTACCTGCGGAATCGGAGCATTGGGCTGGAGAACCACCGTGGGCTCCATAACGAGCTTGGGTTGAGTCAAAATCGGTTCCGCCGTGGGCGGGACGTACTGTTTAGGCGCAATCTTCGGGAGTTTGCCTTTGGTCGGGGGCAGAGGGTTCAAGTTACCACCACCACCGCCACCACCCATCGACACCTTTTGGGGCGCGGCTTTGGGGAGGTAAGGAGCGAGATCGGTCGGCATGAACAACGCCGTATCTTTAACCGCCTGGATGACGGCCTTGTTGGTCCCGATGTAGATCAAGAGTGCGAGGATGACGCCGTGAACCAAAACCGAGTAGGCCCCGGATTTTTTCTCGTTGCCGCCGGTCTGGCCCCAGATGTCGCGAACGGCGACCGGCTTCGAGGTGACATCAAGCGGGGGAAGAACGGGGGGGCTGAACAGCTCTTTTACGTTTTGAATGAACGCCAAATGCCACGGCGGCGCCGGGGGAGCCATTAAACGAGCTAGGTGGCGGTCTTCCTCGATCTCAAGCTGCGAGGGAAACGCGCGGTTATTTTCGGTCGGTGGTGGAGTTGGAATTGTCGCCATCGTTCTGCATCCTGTCCCCTGCACATCTAGACGATTCGCCAGTCAACAAGGTTGCAGTTTTCATAGACTTTAACCTTGCCAACTATGGAAAATTGTATCATGCGCTAGGCGAGTAGCCCAGATCGCTCCAGTAGGGCATTGGGGTCCGGGTCGCGGCCCATGAAATTGCGGTAGAGTTGGGCCGGATCTTCGCTGTCGCCCTGAGAGAGGATGTGATTGCGGAAGTCGCGGCCGGCTTGGAGGTTGAACACGCCCTCGTTCCGGAAGCGGCTGAAGGCGTCGGCGTCGAGTACTTCGGCCCACTTATAGGAGTAGTAGCCAGCGGCGTAACCTACTGGGTTTGCAAACAGATGGGTGAAGCTGGCGATCATGGCGTGTTCGGGCGGCAGACCGGCCGGGGCGAACGGCAGCAGGAGTGCTCGGCTATAGGCGATGACGTCGCCATCGGTAGCCGGGGAATAGATTGTATGCAGGGCGAGGTCGACCATGCCGAAGCTGAGCTGGCGCATTTGCGCGTTGGCGGCGCGAAAGTTACGGGCACGTTTCATCTTGTTAAATAATTCGGCGGGGATGGGGGCGCCGGTCTCATAGTGCTGGGCGAACAGGGCGAGCGCTTCGCTTTCCCAGCACCAGTTTTCGAGAATCTGGCTGGGGAGTTCGACGAAGTCCCAGGCGACGTTGGTGCCGGCCATGCCGCGCAGCGGGACGCGACTCAGGCAGTGGTGGAGAAGATGGCCGAATTCGTGGAAGATGGTTTCGACGTCGCGATGGGTGAGCAGGGCGGGGAGGTCGCCGATGGGCGGTGTGAGGTTGCCACAGACGAGGCCGAGGTGAGGGTCCCAGGATTCGCCGTTGGGGAGGCCAGTCAGGAAAGAATCCATCCAGGCGCCGCCGCGCTTGTTTTCGCGGGGATAGAAGTCGGAGTAAAAACTGCCAATGTGGGCGCCGGAGGCTTCGTCGCGAATTTCGTAGAAGCGGACGTCGGCATGCCAAACGGGAGCGCCGGCTTTTTCGACGACGAGAATGCCGAAGAGGCGACGGGCGATTTCGAACAGGCCTTCCATGACCTTAGGGAGGGCGAAGTAGGGTCGGAGCTCTTCTTCGTCGAAGTCGAACAGGGCGACGCGTTGCTTTTCGGCCCAGTAGGCGATGTCCCAGGGGGCGAGGGGCTGGCCGGCGAAGGCGATGAGCTGGTCGTTTTCGACGGCGAAGAATGGCTTCGTTTTCTCGTAGAGATCGTCGAGAAAGGCGCGGGCGGCGGCGCCGGTTTTGGCCATGCGCTCGACCAGGACGAGATCGGCGAACGTGGCGAAGCCGAGGAGTTGGGCTTTCTCGCGGCGGAGTTCGATGAGGCGCGTCGTGAGGCCGCGGTTGTCGTGGTCGCCGGTGGAGGCGCGGGTGGAGAAGGCGCGGTAGAGGGTTTCGCGGGTGGCCGGGTCGTCGAGATAGGTCATCACGGCGAGGTAGCTGGGCTGTTGGAGGGTAAAGCGCCAGCCGGGTTGGCCCTTACTTTCGGCGCTTTGGCGGGCGGCGGCGCGGGCGCTGGGGGGGAGCCCCGAGAGTTGGGCTTCGTCCGTGAGATAGAGTTCGTAGGCGTTGGTCGCGTCGAGGACGTGTTCCGAATATTTGGTGGAAACGTTGGCGAGTTCGACGTCGATGGCTTCCGAGCGCTTCTTGCCGGCCTCGTCGAGTTCGGCACCGGCGCGGCGGAAGGCGTCCATCGTTTTCGTAAAATTGCGGCGGTGGAGGCCCGAGAGCTGGGCCGCTTCCTCGGTGGCGGCGAAGGCTTTGAGGGCGGCCCAGAGGCCGGGGTCGAGCGCGATCGAAGAGTAGAACGCGCTGGCTTCGGGCTGGATCGCGTTGAAGGCTTCGCGAAGTTCCTGGGTGGTGGCGACGGTTTCCAGATGCCGAACGACGTTGAGGGCGACGTCGAGCGGTTCGGTGCAACGGTCGAGCGCGAGGAGGGTGTTGGCGTAGGTCCGGGGGGCGGGGGCGCCGACGATGGTTTGGATGGCGGCTTGGGCGTGGGCGATTAACTCGCGAATGCCGGGGACGACGTGGGGGGCTTCGATCTGGTCGAAGGGGATGGCGAAGGAAATGGACAGAAGAGGATTCATCAGCTCCCTTCCAGGTTAGCGGAGAAAACCGGACTTGCCGCTGCCGGTGGCACTCAGGGCGTCGTTGCGGGGGTCGTCGAGGGCGAGGACGCGGCGCAGTTTCGGGCTCAATTGCGCGATGGTTTCCGGGCGGAGCAGGCGTCGCTGATACTGTTGCTGGGGTTGATCGCCGCGGACGAAGAAGCCGTGGAGGGAGCGGCGGGGGTGGTCGGTGTGGTTGGCGGTGCCGCCGTGCCAGCAATGGGCGTTCATCATGATGACGTCGCCGGCGCGACCGAGGAGGATGGTTTCGTCCGGGTGAGAAGTGGGGGGAAGTTGGCCGGAGAGATGGGAGCCAGGGACGGCGCGGGTGGGTCCGTTGTGGGGGGTGAAGTCGTCGAGCATCCAGATGGAATTGAAGACGGCGGAGCCTTTTTCGTCAGGGAGGAGGCCCATGTCGCAGTGGAGGGGTTGGGCGGAGTCGGAGTGGGGCTCGGCGGCGCGGTAGTTGAGGCTGGAGAGTTTGTAGTCAGGGCCGAGGACGGCGGCGGCGGCGGCGAGCAAGGTGGGGTGGGCGATGACCCGGTGGAAGACTTCCCCCTTGTCGACGAGGTTGGCGAGGCGTTGGGAGTTGGCTTCCTGGCGGAACTCGGCTCCGGCGTTTTCACCCTCGATGGTCATGCGTTCGGCGACGGCGGCGCGGAGGGCTTCGAGCCAGGTGGGGTCGATCATTTGGGGGACGATCGTGTACCCTTGTTCCTGCAACTCCTGAAAATTTTTCGGGTTCACGCTGCGATTGTAACGCAATGAACTTTAACCGCATCTTGATTCGCGCAACGAACTGGGTGGGCGACGCTGTGATGTCGGTGCCTGCTCTGGAGCAGATCCGTGCGCGCTTCCCGGAGGCGCACATCGCGGTGCTGGCGCGGCCATGGGTGAGCGGGCTTTACGACAAATCGTTGATTGACGAGATTATTCCCTTTCAGGCGGCGAAGGGCTGGAGCGATCTGCGGGGGAAGTGGCACTTGGCGGGGCGGTTGCGGAAGATGAACTTCGACGCCGCGATTTTGCTGCAGAATGCGTTTGAGGCGGCCGCGATTGTTTGGTTAGCGCGGATTCCGGTACGGATCGGATACGCCCGCGACGGGCGGGGTTTGCTGCTGTCGGACCCGATTGTGGTGCCGAAGCCGGGCGAGATTGAAGACCATCAGCGCTACTACTACTTGGAGATGCTGCGGCGGGCGGGGTTGATCGAGCACCTGCCGGAGGTGCCCGCGGTGCGGTTGCCGGGGATTCCGTTTCTTCGGAAAGAGGGGCGGAAGCGGCTGGACGGGCTGTGGATTGGCGTATCGCCGGGGGCGGCTTACGGGACGGCGAAGCGGTGGCTGCCGGAGCGATTTGCGGCGACGGCGGTGACGGTGGCGACGGCTTTGGGGGCGCAGGTGGCGGTGTTTGGATCGCCGGATGAACGGGCGTTGTGCGAGACAGTGGCGGGGCAGGTGCGGGAGGCGGGGTTGACGGCGGCGAACTTTGCGGGTGAGACGAGCCTGTCCGAGTTTGTCGAGATGGCGGCGGCGTGCCAAGCGTTTGTGACGAACGATTCCGGAGCGATGCATGTGGCGAGCGCGTTGGGGGTGCCGACCGTGGCTGTGTTCGGCGCGACCGACCACGTGGCGACCGGGCCGACCGGGCCGCTGGCGAAGATCATCCGGGAGCAGGTGGAGTGTAGCCCGTGTTTGCTACGGGAGTGTCCGATTGATCACCGGTGCATGAAAGCGGTGACGGCGGAGCGGGTAGCGGGCGAAGTTTTGGAATTGGTTCAGATCGCGCGACAATAGGCGGGTTACATGGTGGATACCCGAACCAAGATTGTCGACTTTGAAGAGTTTCGCGAACGGCTGTTGGCGCCGGTGCCTCCGCGGGCGTTGGTGATTGGGCATTTTGACCCGGTCGTCTATTCGCATGTGGAACGGATGGGCGAGTTGGCGGCGGAGTATGGCCCGCTCGCTGTTTGCGTGACGAGCCCGGCGGATCCGCTGTTGCCGGTGCGGGCGCGGGCGGAGTTGGCCGCCGCGTTGGGGTGTACCGAGTTCGTCACGATCGCCGAACACGCCGAGGTGTCGGTGCTGAGCGGCATTGCGGGCCTGATGGTGATCGACGAGACGCATGACGACCTGCGGCGCCGGGAGGCGCTGATGACGCTCGTGCGTGAGCGGCAGAAAGCTTAGGAATTGAGCGCGGTGCGGGTTCTCGTGATCAGACTCGGCGCGTTTGGCGATGTGTTGCACGCGATGCCGGCGGCGACGGCGTTGGCGCGGAGCGGCGCCGAGGTGACGTGGGTGGTGGACCGCAAATGGGCTCCTCTGCTACGGGCCTGTCCGGTAAAGACGGTGGCGTTTGATCGGCGGAACGCGGGCGAGGTGATGGCCGTGGCACGCGAGTTGCGCGGGGCGGGGTTTGCGGTGGCCTACGATTTTCAGGGGTTGGTGAAGTCGGCGCTGGTGGGGCGGGTGAGCGGGGCACCGCGGCGGGTTGGGTTCGTTTCGTCGTATCTGCGGGAGAGGGCGGCGGGGTGGCTTTATACCGAACGGGTGACGCCGCGGGGGGCGCACGTGGTGGAACATAATTTGTCGCTGATGGGTTTGGCGGGGGGGGAGTTTCCCTTGCCCTTGGGGACAGTGGTGGAGGGGTTGCCCGCGGGGCCCTTCGTGCTGGCTTCGGAGCGGGCCGGGTGGCGGGCGAAGGAGTGGCCGGCGGAGAATTATGCGGCGCTCGAGATGGAGTTGGGGGTGCCGCTGGTGATGAATCGGGCGGATTGGGATTTAGACCAACTGATCTACGCGACCCGGCGGGCGGCGGCGGTTTTGGGGCTCGACAGCGGGCCGATGCACTTGGCGGCGGCGTTGGGGAAGCCGGGGGTGGCGCTGTTTGGCCCGACCTCACCCGAACGGAATGGGCCCTATGGCGGTACCATCACCGTGATGCGCGCGCCGGGCGCGGAAACGACTTACAAACGAAATCAGGAGATTGCGGCTTCCATGCGCGCCCTTAGTGTGGGCGCGGTGCGGGAAGCCTTGGAACGATGCCTCGATACTTCTTCCCCAAACCATACGCCGATTTAGTGGCGAGGATGCGCGTACCGAGCGGGTTCCTGCTGGTGCTGGCGTTTGGCTGGTTCGCCCGGCCGACGGCGGAGACGCTGCTCTATGGCGTTCCGGTTTCGCTCGTGGGTTTGGCGCTGCGGGCCTGGGCGGCGGGGCACCTGGAAAAAAACCAGAAGCTGGTGGCGAGCGGGCCGTATCGGTTCCATCGGAATCCGCTGTACGCGGGGACTTTGTTGACGGCTTTGGGGCTAGCGGTGGCGGCGGGGCGGTGGGAGTTGGCGGTGCTGTTCGGGGCGGTTTTTGGATTGGTGTATGTGCCGGTGATGGAGCTCGAGGAGCAGCATTTGCGGGGGCTGTTTCCGGACTACGCGGCGTATGCGGACCGGGTTCCGCTGCTGATTCCGCGGTGGCCCGGATTGGAAAGTGAAACGCCGTTTCGCGGGTGGTTATATCGCAAGAACCAGGAGTATCAGGCGCTGTTTGGCTTCCTGTTGGGGTTGGCGTACTTGGCGTGGAAAGCTACTCTGGCTTAATGAGGGTGACGCGGGTATAGGCGACACGGAAGCCGAGTTTTTCGTAGTTGCGTTGGGAGGCGCTGCCGGGTTCGGTATCGGCGGTGGCCATGTCGCAACCGGCTTGAGCGGCGCGGGAGAGGCGGTCCTGGATCAACTTGGCTTGCAGGCCGGCGCGGCGATAGCGGCGAATCGTGCCGTCGCATTGGAAGAGGGCGAGGCCTTCGTGGAAGCCGATTTGGGCCCCGGCGAAGGTTGTTTCGCCGTCGCGGATGAGCAGGCTTTGCGTGTTCGGCAGGTGATAAAGGGTACGGCCGAGTTCGAGCCCGGCGGGGGTGACGACGTCGAAGAACGATTCGCCAACTGTGTTGGCCCATTCTTCAGCCTCTTCGGCGGAGGTGATGTCGGGATCCGGCGGTAGGATGTCGGCGGCGGAGAGGGGTCGGAAGAGGGCGTTTTCGAACGAGCCGATTTCGTAGCCGCGGCGGGAGAGGTAGGTGAAAATGGCGGCGTCGGCGAAGGGGCAGAGGATGAAGGTGACCGGGGCCATGCGTTCTTCGTAGAAGGCTTCGGCGGCGTCGATGTCGGCTTCGATCGTGGGGGCGATCATGCCGGCGCCTTTGATTTGGGTCAAGGGGGAGGACTCGTCGAGGAAGCAGGCGGTGCCGCTGCCACAGGGGATAAATGTGGCAGCGGATTTCGGGAAGAGAGTGGGATGGACTTCGGCGCTCCACCGGGCGAGTGCGGCGGAGGCGCTTTCGAGGCGGAGGGCTAGGGCAAGGTTAGCGTGCATCCGAGCTAAAAGATCAGCTTGGAGGCGATGGATTCGAGGGTGATTTTGAAGGTGAGGGCTTCGCCGGCGAGGGGATGGTTGCCGTCGAGCATGACCTTATCGGGGGCGATGCCGATGACGCGAACCATGAAGGCTTGGCCTCCGCCGGAGAGTTGGAGTTCGAGCCCTTCTTCGAGTTCCATATCTTCGGGGAAGCGATCGCGTTCGACTTCGAGGATCATCTCCGGGTTCGATTCGCCGTAGGCTTCGGCGGGTTGAATGGTGGTGACGACCGATTCGCCAGGGGAGAGGCCCATGATGGCCGCATCGAAGCCAGGGATTACCTGTCCCGTGCCGAGGGTCAGTTCCAGGGGTTCCCGCCCCTCGGAGGAATCAAAAATGGTGCCGTCGGTGAGAGTGCCTTCGTAGTGAACCTTCACCTTATCGCCAGCTTGCGCTTTAATCATCGTTCAAATTTTAGCATTGCGGAGCTAGTTATTTGAGAGAGAGACGAGGTCGGCAACGGTTTGGCGGAGGCTTTGGTTGGTGGATTGGATGGCTTGCGCGGCCTCGTTGGTGGAGGATGCGGTAGCGGCGTTGTCCTGGCTGATCTTGCTGATTTCCTGAAGCGCCTGCTGGACGCTGTGGAGTTGCTGGAGTTGGGATTGCGCTTTTTGCGCGAGGACGGCGATTTCGGAGGAGACGGAGCCCGACGAGGAGACTGCCTGTTCGAGGTGCTTGCGGACTTCCAGGCTGAGCGAACGGACGCCGGCGGTTTCGCTGAGGACGAGATTGACTTGGTCTTCGGTCTGGCGGGCGGCTTCAGAAGAGCGGAGTGAAAGGGAGCGGACTTCGTCGGCGACGACGGCGAAACCGGCGCCGGCTTCTCCGGCGCGGGCGGCTTCGACGGCGGCGTTTAGGGCGAGCAGGTTGGTTTGGAAGGCGAAGGATTGTACGGTGGCGGCGATCTTTTTAATCGCTTCACCAGCGATGACGAGTTGGCTGATCCGCTGGTCCAGGGCGGCCATCTGCTTGGCGCTCTCGGAGATGGATTCGACTGAATCCGCCGAGAGTCGGCCCGACTGCTGGGCGGCGACCGAGATACTGCGGATATCGTCGACCTGTTGGTGGAGTGAGGCGGTGCTCTGTTCGACCGCGGCGGCCTGGGCCTGGGAAGACTGCGAGAGTTGTTGGCCGGAGTAGCAGATGGCATCGACGTGATGATGGAGCGTTTCTGCCTGCCCGGAAAGTTGCGCTGTGGCGAGCGCTTCGGCCATCGTGGCCCGGGCCAGGATTCGCGCCGTGATCGCGGCGGGGATGGTTTCGGCGACCACGAAGGCGGCGTGGAGCAGGACGACGGGGAACGCGGCCTGGTAGTCGAACAGGCTGGCGGGGGCGACGAAGAAGAAGAGAACATGGTGGACGGCAATGGTGCCCGCGGCGGCCAGGATGGCGAAGGGGTCGGCGAGCATGATCAGAATGGCCAGGCTGGCGAAGACGTGAAAATGCCACTCGGGGCCGCCTTTACCGGCGTGAATGAGCAGGGCGGTGGTGAACATGGTGGCCACGCCGAGGATGATGGCCGTGATCCGCGTCTCCGGCATGTGCCAAACGGCCAGGACCGGGACGACGCAGATCGCCAGTGCCATGGCGACGATCGCAAAGAGAGAAACGCCATTGTAGGCGGCCACGGCGATGACGATGGGGACTTGGGCAAGGAGGATGCCCAAGTAGCGGCGATTGGCCGCGATGCGGTATTTCGATAGGTAAAGTTCGGTATTCATGGGAGTCTTACTGGTTATGGAGTGTTGGTGGCGCAGCCATACGCCGCGATGGGCTCGGGAGGGCGACCAGCGCGAAACGACTGCATGGAGGCAAGGTCTTCGAGAGCCAGGCCGGGGCGGGGGCGGCGGGGGGCGTAGCCGCCCTGCCAACTTTGGCCGGAGGGCCCATTTAGAACCAGGCGGGGACCGCTGCGGACCCCGGTGACTTCGACGCGGAAGCCAGCACGTTCCAACGGGGGAATCCACTCCGGACGGGGGAGATTCAGATGAACGTTCTCCTGCCAGTCCGGGCGGGCCCGACGCGCGATCAGATGCCGATAGACCGCCGCGGAGCAGTCGCAATCGGTCCGCAGCAGATGGGTGGCCGTCCATTGTGTCGACTGTATCGGCATCGCGATCGCCCGCAAGGGCAGCGTGTGCGGGACCATCCAGCCGGCCAGAATCGCGTTCAGCGCGATGGCCCAAACGGCCACCCCGGCACCGATCCACGATTTTGAACTCTCCGATGCCACGCGCTTCTCCCTCAATTACCTCATCGTCCGCGGCTGCTCGCCTTATAATGAAAAGAAACCCCCATTTTTCCTAGGAGATTCATGGCAATTCAGCGTATCGGCATCCTGACGGGAGGCGGCGACGTCCCCGGCTTAAATTCGGTGATTAAGGGTGTCACCTATCGCGCTTCCGAACTCGGCATCGATGTTCTGGGCTTTCGGCGCGGTTGGGAAGGGCTCACGCACCTGAACCTTGACGACGAGGAGTCGAAGAAAAAGTATCTGACTCCCTTGAGCCGCGAGAACACGCGGACGATTGATCGCTTCGGCGGGACCTTCCTGCACTCGAGCCGCACGAACCCGGCGCGGATGCGCAAGCTGCCATCCTTCCTGAGCGCGGATAGTTTCACCCCGGAATCGGTGACCAAGAAAGGCGAGACCTTTCAGGCTTACGACATTTCGAAGCACGTGCTGGCGAACCTCGAAAAGCTGGGCGTCGATTGCCTTGTCGCCATTGGTGGCGACGACACCCTGAGCTACGCGCAGAAGCTCGACAAGCTGGGCTTCAAAGTTGTAGCCGTGCCGAAGACGATGGACAACGACGTGCGGAACACGGAGTATTGCATCGGTTTTTCGACGGCCATTTCCCGGGCGCATGACGCGATCCAACGGCAGCGGACAACCGTCGGCTCGCACGAGCGGGTGGGCGTGTTTCGGATTTTTGGCCGCGACGCCGGGTATACGGCCCTTTATACGGCGTACGTGACTTCGATCCGCTGCGGCATTCCGGAACATGCGTTTGACCTGGACAAAATGCTCGAACTGGTTTCTCGGGACAAGAAAAACAACCCGTCGAACTACGCGCTCGTGGTGCTGTCCGAGGGAGCGGCATGGCAAGGGTACGAAGTGCAGGAGTACGGCGAGCCGGACGACTACGGCCATCGCCGAAAGATGAATGTCGGCGAACTGTTCGCCGAACAGGCCAAGAAGCGAGCGGGGCTGGAAGCGATCGTCAGCGATCTGACCTACGACCTCCGCGGCGGCAGCCCGGACTTCGTTGACAAGATGGTAGCGACCACGTTCGGCAACATGGCCTTCGACGCGATTCTGGAAGGCAAGAGCGGCCTGATGGCGGCGATCAACCATGGCTGCTACGCGATGGTGGAAATTCCGGATCCGAAGCTGGGACCGCGCAAGGTGGACGTCGATACGATGTACAACCTGGACCGCTACCGGCCGAATTACAGCAATAAGCAGGGGATTCCGATCTTCCTAACGAAGGCGTAAGCGGGGCTTAAATGGGTCTTTTCGATCTGTTTTCGAAAAAGAAACCGGAGCTGACGGCGGATCTGCGAGAGCGGATCCGCCGTTCGTTTGAAGAAGCGGCGGCGGACGAGGAGCATTTTCCTTCGACGATTAATCCGCGGATTTTGCACGTGAGGGTGTTGGTAGAGACGTTCGGCGATTTGAACGGGAAGCGGGTGCTGGACGCTGGCTGTGGCAAGGGTCGGTTCGCCCGGGCACTGCTGGCCGAGTATCCGGCGGCGAAATTCTGCGGGATGGATTTGGCGGTGGCGATGTTGCGGCACGTACAGGAACCGCTGTGGCCGACGGCGGGGAGCCTGACGCAGTTGCCGTTTCAGACGGGCGCGTTTGATGCCGCCTATGCGACCGAGTCGCTCGAACACGCCGTGGATATTGAGGCGGCCGTGGCGGAGTTGTGCCGGGTGGTGAAGCCGGGCGGGGCGATTGTCGTCATCGACAAAAACAAGGACCACTGGGGTCGGTTTGAGACCCCCGAGTGGGAGCGTTGGTTCGGTCAGCAGGAGCTGGAAAAGATGCTGCGGCGGCACTGCCGCGAGGTGACGAGCCGACCGATTTCGTATTGGGAAGACGTGGACCCGGATGGGCTCTTCCTCGTTTGGATTGCTCGCAAGTAGAATGAGTGGATTGCGCGCAAGTAGAATGGGGCGTGCGTTGGTTTTTACTCATCCTTGCGGCTAGTGCTTTCGCGCAGCCCGCGGCCAAGCTCTGGTGGAGCTTTACGCCGCTGCGTCCGGTGACGGGGTCGATCGATGGGCATGTGCGGGCGGGCCTTGTAAAGAAGCAGTTGGTGCCGAATCCGCGGGCCGATGCGCGGACTCTGTCGCGGCGACTGCATTTTGACTTGACCGGGTTACCGCCGACCGAAGCCGAGGCGCAGCTGTTTTTGGCGGATCCAAATGTCGAAAAACTGGTGGACAGGTTGTTGGCTTCGCGGCAATTTGGGGAGCGCTGGGCGCGGCACTGGCTCGACGTGGCCCGCTACGGCGAGGACGATTTTCACGGTACCGCGCCGCATCCGTACGCGAACGCTTGGCGCTATCGCGACTGGGTGGTCGGCGCGTTGAACGACGATATGCCGTACGACGTTTTTGTGAAGGCGCAGATTGCGGGGGACCTGCTCCCGAACCGGGAGCGGTATCTGGGCGGGCTGGGTTTGTTCGGTTTGGGGCCGTGGTACTACGGGATTTCGCAGCCGCCGCAGGCGCGGGCGGACGAACGGCATGACCGGGTGGATATGGTGACGCGCGGTTTCCTGGGGATTACGGCGGCGTGCGCCCGGTGCCACGATCACAAGTACGACCCGATTTCGCAACGCGATTACTACGCGTTGGCGGGGGTGTTTGCCAGCACGGCATACAAAGAGTATCCGTTGGCCGCGGCGGCAGAGGTGGACCGTTACCA
Source organism: Acidobacteriota bacterium (assembly GCA_026394015.1). Lineage (GTDB taxonomy): Bacteria > Acidobacteriota > Terriglobia > Bryobacterales > Bryobacteraceae. Next base: position 58,834 of record JAPKZA010000244.1, on the reverse strand, counting down.
GGCGCGCCAGAAGAAGATTGCCGCGCAGGAGAAAACCATTGCCGCGTTTGTGGAGAAGCAGCGGGAGCAGTTGGCGGAGATTTTGTCGTTTCGCATTGCCGATCTGATGATGGGGACCGGCGCGGTCGACGCGGACTTGACCAAACGGTGGCAGGCGTACCTGGCGAAGCCGGACGAGGATCAGCCGTTTCGGGCGGGGTGGGACAAGACGCGGGATCGGGCGGCGGCCGAAGCGTTTGGCGCGTTGGTGCGGCAAGTGGCCGAAGAGAAGCGGGCGCTGGATGCCGAGAACGCAAAGCTGGTGGCAAAGGCGGCGCCTCCGCCCACGAAGCGGCGGAAGGAGATTCTGCCCGGCAACTATGACTCCGAGGCGGACTTCAATCCCGGGGCCGATATTCCGACCGAGTCGCTGGAGCGGGACCGGTACACGCTGTGGCGGAAGATGTTCAGCGGCGACACGGCTCTGCTGCGCGTGAGCAAGATTGACGACCATTTGAGCGGCGAATGGAAGCGACATTTGGATACGCTGCGGGCGGAGCTGGCGAGCTTGAAAAAGACGAGCCCGGCGGCGTACCCGTTCCTGCATGGAGTGGCCGAGCACGAAGAGCCGATCGATATTGAATTGAACCTGCGGGGGAACCCGGAGCGGCTGGGGCCGAAGATTCCGCGGCAGTTTTTGACGGCGCTGGGCGGCGCGGCGCTGGGGCAGGGAAGCGGACGGTTGCAGTTAGCCGAGGCCGTGGTGGCGCATCCGCTGGCCGCGCGGGTGATGGCGAACCGGATTTGGGAGCACCTGCTGGGCCATGGGGTGGTGCGGACACCATCCAACTACGGCCTGATGGGCGAGCGGCCGGCGAACCCGGAGTTGCTTGAATATTTGGCGGCACGATTTGTGGCACTGCAGTGGTCTCCGAAGGCATTGATTCGGGAGATCGTGCTGAGTGAGACCTATCAGGCTTCGAGCGCGAATACGGGGGCGGGCGAAAAGGTGGACCCTTCGAACCGTTTGTTCTGGCGCGCGGAGCGGCGGCGGATGGATGCCGAGTCGATGCGGGATGCGATTCTGGCCGTGAGCGGGGAACTCGATTGCACGGTGGGGGGCGAGTCGGCGGAATTGGATGATCGCAACTTGCGGCGGACGGTGTATGCGCGGGTGGGGCGGTACCAGCAGAATGAGACGCTGGCGCTGTTTGACGTCCCGAGTTCGAGCGCGAGCGCCGAGCATCGGGCGGCGACGAATGTGCCGCTGCAGCGGCTGTACTTTTTGAATAGCGACTTCATTAAGCGACGGGCGAAGGCGTTGGGCGGGCGGATTACGAGCGTGGAGCGGGCGTACGAACTGTTGTTCCAACGAGCTCCGTCGGCACGCGAGAAAGAACGCGGTGAGCAGTTTTTGCGCGAGGCATCGAAGGCCGAGTACGCGCAGGTTTTGTTGAGTGCGAACGAGTTTCTTTATGTGGACTAGACGAGAGCTATTGGCGCGGGTAGGGTGTGGATTCGGTGGCGTGGCGCTATCCGATTTAATGGCGGCGGACGCGTTCGCTCCGAAGGCGCCGCACTTTCCAGCCAAGGCGAAACACGTCATCTACCTCATCCTGAATGGCGGCATGTCGCAGGTGGATACGTTTGACCCGAAGCCGTCGCTGGCTAAGTACCACGGGCAACCGATGCCGGGCGGGAACCCGAAAACAGAACGGGTGACCGGCAGCCTGATGCGGTCTCCGTTCGCGTTCAAGAAGTACGGGCAGAGCGGGATTGAGGTCAGCGAGATCTTCCCGAAGATCGGTTCGATGATCGATAAGTTCACGGTGGTGCGGTCGATGTACAACGATGTGCCGAACCATGAGCCGTCGCTGTTTATGACCAATTGCGGGGCGATTCAGCCGGGCCGGCCGTCGCTGGGCAGTTGGCTGACCTATGGTCTGGGGACGGAAAATCGAAACCTGCCGGGCTTTGTGGTAATGTGTCCCGGGACGCCGGTGGTGGGGCCGCCGCTGTGGGAGAGCGCGTTTTTGCCCGCGATCTATCAGGGAACGTTTATTGGGATCAACGAGACGGACCCGAAGAAGCTGATCAAGTACGTTGACCCGGGGAACACAACATCGGCGGCGCAACGGAAGCAGCTGGATTTGTTGAAGGCGCTGAACGAGGAGCATCTGGCGGCGCGGCCGGGCGATGGGCAGTTGGAGGCGACGATCGAATCGATGGAGGTCGCCTATCGAATGCAGACCGAAGGGCCGGAGGTGTTTGACTTGGCCAAGGAGTCACCGGCGGTGCGGGCGCGGTACGGCGATTCGGCGTTTGGCCGGGGCTGTCTGATGGCGCGGCGGATGGTGGAAAAGGGCGTGCGGATGGTGCAGATCTACTTCGGGAATTCGCAACCGTGGGATTCGCATGAGGACATTCAGGCGCACGGGCGGTTGGCGCGGCAGGCCGATCCGGCGATTGCGGCGTTGGTGCAGGATTTGGAAGAACGGGGGCTACTGCAGGAGACGCTCGTCGTGGTGGGGACGGAGTTCGGACGGACGCCGGCGGTAGAGACCGGATCGACGACGAAGCTCCACAACGGGCGGGATCACAACTCGTTGGGGTACTCGATATTGTTGGCCGGCGGCGGGGTGAAGGGCGGGCATGTGCATGGGGCGACCGATGAGTTTGGGTACAAGGCCGTGGAGCAGCCGGTGCATCCGCACGATTTGAATGCGACGCTGCTGCACCTGATGGGCCTGGATCACACGAAGTTGACGTACCTGTACAGCGGTCGGAATTTTCGGCTGACGGACGTGCACGGGGAGCTACTGCGGGACATTCTGGCCTAGGCCGACATGAATGGGCCCGGCGCAGGAGCTGGCGTACCCGCAGGCGGTGGGGAGTAGGCGGGGGCGGGGCTTGGACTCGGAGCGGCCGGCCGGTTCGGTGATGTTGTGCAGGAACACGGCGGGCGCGCCGAGGCGGGTAAGCACGGCGTCGAGTCGGCCGTCGTTGTCGAAGTCGGCGACGACGGCTCCGCGCCAGGCGCCCTTGGGGGTGACCGGCAGGGCCTGGAGGAAGACGCCGCGGGATTGGACAAAGACGGTGGAGGTCTCTTCATAGACCTCGTTCGAGACAGCGGCGATATTGTCGGTGACGTGGCTGTTGGCGGTGAGCAGGTCGGGCCAGCCGTCGTTGTTGAAATCGCCGAAGACGGCACCCCAGCCGGAGCGGGTGAGGGTGAGGGGCCCGAGCTTGGCGGGGAAGGAGACGTCTTGAAAGCGGCCGGCGCCGAGGTTGCGGAAGAGGGGGAAGGTCTCGCGGACGAGGGCGGTGAACAGCAGATCGGGGCGGCCATCTCGATCGAAGTCGGCGGTGATGGCGCCCATTGAGGAGACCGGCTGTCCACTTTCGCTCAGAGCGACGCCGGATTCGAGGCCGACCTCCGAGAACGTGCCGTCGCCGCGGTTACGGAATAGGAAATTGGGCAGGCCGTCGTTGGTCACGAATAGATCGAGCCAGCCATCGGCGTCGAAGTCGGCGGCGGCAACGCTCATGCCCTTGCCGAGGTGCTTGCTGATGCCGCTGCGGGCGGAGACGTCTTCAAACGTTCCGTCGTGACGGTTGCGATAGAGGCGGTTGGCTTGCGGGGCAAACTCCCGGGGGTTGCAGTAGACGCGGAGGCCCTTGGCTTGGTCGCCGCAAAATTTGTTATTGGCGGGTGACCAGGCGAGGTAGTTGACGACGAACAGGTCGAGCCAGCCGTCGCGATCGTAGTCGAACCAGACGGCGGCCACGGAGAAGGGCTCGTCGGCGATGGCGGAGGGGATCAGGGTCAACTTGCCGTGGTCGTTGCGATAGAGGAGGTTGCGGCCGGCTCCAGCGACGAACAGGTCGGGGTCGCCGTCGTTGTCGAAGTCGCCGACGGCGGTACCGATGGAGAAGCCGTCTCCGGCGACGGGGAGGGGCTTCCAGCCGGCGGGGCCGCGGTTGAGAAGCAGGACGTTGGCGTGCTGGGGGCCGTTCTTCTTGAGGGTGCGCGGGTCCGCTCCGTTGGGGAAGAAGAGGTCGACGAGGCCGTCGCCGTCGAAATCGGCGGCCGCCAGCCCGCCGGCCATGGTCGAGACGAGGTGCTTGGCGGCGGTGGGGGAGTGAGCGAGGGTGAAGGGCAGATCTTGGACGCTGAAGCGGGGGAGGACGACGGGGTCGGGGGAGATCAGGGAGGGCGCTTGGGCGATCTTTTTAAGAATTTGCTGCCCTTCGGCGTTTTGGGCGGCGAGCGCGGCGGTGCGGGCTTCGGGGTAGCGGCCGAGTTTATAGAGGACGCTGGCGAGGCCGGAGCGGCCCTCCGGCGAGGTGGCGCGGCCGTAGTGGGTGGCGGCGAGTTCGAGATTGCCGCGTTCTTCCTCGATGCGGCCGCGGAGTTGCCAGACGCGGTCGGCCGATTCGCCGCCGGCCAGGGCGTCGTCGGCGCTGGCGAGGGCTTCGGCGAAACGGCCGCGGAGGAATTGGACGCGGGCGAGGAAATAGGGGGCCTTGAGGCGGGTGAATTGGGCCTCGGCTTGCGGGAGTAGGCCGGATTGTTGCCAAGCGAGGCCGAGGAGAAGGGCGGCGGAGCGGTCATCGGGATGGGCTGCCATATGCTGCTCGTAGAGCGTGGCGGCCTCTTTGAACCGTTGTTGCTGATAAAATTGGAACGCCTGCTCTTTGGCGGTCTGGGCGAATAGCCCGACGGCCAAGAGCGCGACTCCGATACGCATGAATCCATTCTACGGCGGCGCGGCAGTTAGCGTCTTCGGTCCATATGTGCTATTCTCGATCGGAATAAGGGAGATTGGTTTTGGCTGATTTGAAACACCCCACACGTGAAGCTGCGGAAGCGGCATACGACGAGACTGTCCGCGAAGATATTGAACGATTTCGGTCCGTGGCGGCCGACTTTACGGCAGGCAGTCTAACGGCCGATCAGTTTCGCGCGGAGCGACTGCGGCGCGGGGTGTATTCTCAGCGCCAGGAAGGTGTCCACATGATCCGGACGAAGGTTCCGGGGGGCATCATGACGGCCGAGCAGATGGATTGCATGGCCGAGGTGGCGGACCAGTTTGCGGCGGGCAAGGGCCATTTGACGACGCGGCAGAATATGCAATATCACTTCATTCCGCTGCCGGAAGTGGCGGATTTGTTGCACAAACTGGCGTCTGTGCGGTTAACGACGCGAGAGGCCTGCTACAACACGGTGCGGAACATTACCGCGTCGCCGCTGGCGGGACTGTTGGCGAATGAAGTTTTCGACGTGCAGCCTTACGTGCGCAAAGTGGCGTTGGCGTTCTTGCATAATCCGCTGACGGACGCGATGCCGCGAAAGTTTAAGATCGCATTTTTCGGCGGGGGCGAGCGCGACGATATGGCGCTGGCGATCCACGACCTGGGGTTGACGGCAGTGATCCGCGATGGGCAGCGGGGCTTCCGCACGGTGTTGGGCGGTGGGCTTGGACCGCTGCCGAACGAAGCGGTTTTGCTCGATGAGTTTCTGCCGGAAGGCCACTTGATCCAGCGGACGGAGGCGGTGCTGCGGTTGTTCAATCAGCATGGCAATCGCGGGAACAAGAATAAGGCCCGTTTGAAGTTTGTGCTGCGCGAGCGCGGCATCGAATGGGTGAAGCAGACGATTGAGGCCAATTTTGCCGATATCCTGGCTAACGGTGGAACGCCGGAGCCCGAGTATGTGCCGGAGAATTTTGGTGGGTTCCGGTTGCAGCCGTTTGTGTTAGGCGAAGGCGGTCAGTTACCGGTGTTGGGTTCGGCCCCGGCCGACCCGACGTTTGACCGATGGCTGGAAACGAACGTCCAGGAACAGAAGCACCCTGGTTACGCGATTGTGACGGTTCGTTGCCCACAGGGCAACATGGTGAGCGCGCAGATGCGCGCCGTGGCGCAGATCGCTCGGGATACCGGTGATAGCTATGTGCGGGTGGGGATCGACCAGAATCTGATGGTCGCGTGGATTCCCGTCCACAATTTGCGTCGGGTACACGCGGCGTTGCAGGCCGTCGATTTGGCGGACGCCGGGGCGTATGAGATTACCGATACAGTCTCCTGCCCGGGCGGATATTCGTGCAATTTGGCGTTGACGAAATCGATGAATTTGGCGGCGGCGATCTCGGCAGCTGTTTCCGATTATCGCGATCCGCAGGTTCGAAAGATGAGCGTGAAAATCAGTGGTTGCCCAAACTCTTGCGGACAGCATTGGATCGCCGACTTCGGTTTCTACGGAAATTCGCGCAAGATCAACGGTCGCGAAGTGCCCTACTACTTGATGTTGCTGGGCGGCGGGCACGACCGGGAAGGGATGCTCCGTTTCGGTTTGGCCATTCAGAGTCTGCCGGCGCGGTTAGCGACGGTGGCCGTACGACGCGTGATCGATCATTTCCAGACCGATCGGCAGGCGGGGGAATCGTTCCGTGAATACGTGTTGCGGCACAAGGTCGCCTTCTTCAAAGAGATGACGGCCGATCTGGCCAAACCGACCGAATTCACGCCTGAAATGTACATGGACTGGGGCGATGAAGTCGCCTTCTCGCTGCAGTTGGGTCGAGGGGAGTGTGCCTCCTAGGCCCTGGTTGCGATAGAGTGTTTGGCGAGGAGAGATCGCCAAATGAATATTGAAGATATTGAAGGCATCGGATCGGTCTATGCCGTCCGATTAAAGGCGGCGGGAATTACCACGGTCGAGGCACTGCTTGAGCAGGGCGGCGCGGCGAAGGGTCGGGGCGCGATTGCGAGCTCGACCGGGATCAGCGAGAAGTTGATTTTGACTTGGGTGAACCACGCCGACTTGATCCGGCTGAACGGGGTAGGACCGCAATACGCGGAACTGCTGGAGGCGGCTGGCGTGGATACGGTGAAGGAGCTTCGGACGCGAAACGCGGCGAATCTGACCACGCGGCTGATCGAGATCAACGAGGCGAAGAATATTTCGGGTACGACGCCGAGCGAAAAGCAGGTGACGGCTTGGATTGAAGAGGCGAAGACGCTAGACCCGAAGGTTTCCCACTAGCGCCGTGTAAAGCGGGCGGATGCAGTCCGCCCGCTTTCGGCGTCGACGGCGGAATGGGCGGCGGCTAACTGTTGGCTGAATGTCAGCTCGGTGATCTGCGCCATCGTAACCGGGCTCATCCCTTCGGCCTCGCGCAAGAAGGTGAGCTGGCTTACTTCGGCATCAAAGCCAATTCGAATCGAATCCCCTAGGCGGATCTGGTCCGTTGCGATGAGGTTGGAAAGCGGCTGCACCAGCGACCGTTCAATCGCCCGCTTCAGGTGCCGCGCACCGTATTTGGCGTCGATGCCCTGCGAGAGTAGAAACTCCTTGGCCTCATCCGAGCACTGAAACACGAAGGCCCGTTCGGGAGAGGATTGGAACACCCGATGCTGAACCTGTTTCAATTCGATCTCCAGGATCTGCCGAATCTGCTTCTCTCCGAGAGGATGAAACACGACCACTTTGTCCAAGCGGTTCATGAATTCGGGGGTGAATTTTTTCCGAGCGGCATCTATGCCGGAGCGCGAGATTTTCTCCGTTGTCTTGGCATCGAGCTGATCGGGGTTCACCGTTTCCAGCCGCTTGAGCCCGAAGCCGAGCCGAGGCTGCAGCAACGTCGACATCTCGCTGGCCCCCAGATTCGAAGTCATGAAGATCATCGCTTTAGTGAAATCAACCTTGCGGTTGTCGCCCAGAGTGAGAGTGGCCTTGTCGAGGACGCCCAGCAGCAGGTTCCAAAGCGAGTCCGACGCTTTTTCGATCTCGTCGAAAAGGATGAAGCTGATCTTGGTTCGCTCGGTCTGGTGCTGGTTGATCGTCTCCTGGCTGAGCAGCGGGTGGGTCTCACGGTGACCGAGGTATCCGGGCGGGGAGCCGATGAGTTTGGCAATCTCGTGGCTATGCTGAAACTCGGCGCAGTCGATCTTAATGACCGCGCGAGAGTTGCCGACCAAGCTTTCCGCCATCGCTTCCACGATGCGCGTTTTGCCGGTGCCGGTCGGGCCCAGGAATAGGAAATTTCCGATCGGACGCCCGGGCGGGTTCAAACCCGTCAGATGCATCTGATACATATTGACGATCTGATCGACGGCCTCGTCCTGGCCGATGACCAGTCGGCGGAGGTTCGCATCCAGGGCCTCGGCATCCCTCCCGGTGCGGGAGGGGTCGAGGCGCACATTCGTGGGGACATTTCTCGCGGAGGATCCAGATCCTGATAGTCCCAAGCTCGCCAGTCGCGTCATTCCACTACTCCTTTGCCAGTTCATAAGGTGCCAACGTGGGGGTTGTGAAGTGGCCTGCGCGTCTGTCGGAGTCACATCCGGAATGTCTCGAAATCTTCTGCTTAGCCCTTGGATCACCGAATACCTCATGCAGGGTACCAGCAATTCAGTAGCCGATTGAATTTACAGAATCTTCCGAGCCTATTTCCCGGGTTTTGCTGGCCGGATTTCCACCCGACTCACCAAAGTCCGCGCAGGCATCTTCAATACCGCAAGAACCATATCGGCAACATCTTGCGGAGCAATCTTCCAATCTGCACCTTTTCCAGCGCTCCGAGGAGAAAAATCGGTGTCGACGCTCCCCGGCATAATGTAGGTGACGCGTATATCTTCCTGGCGGTGGTCCAGCATCATCGCCTCGCTGAAGCCGTTCATACCGAATTTCGAGGCATTGTAGGCCGCCCCGCCCGCAAACGGGTTCTTTCCCGCGAGGCTCGAAAGGTTCACGATATAGCCACCTCCGTTGCCCCGCATCCGCGTCAACGCTTCGCGGGAACAGTAAAAGGTTCCACTCAGGTTAACGTCAAGGGTCTGGCGCCAATCTTCGATGGTCAGTTCGGCCGTTGGCTTGAAGATCCCGATGCCCGCGTTATTGATCAGGATGTCCAGGCCTCCCAATTTGGCATCGGCGAACTGGAACAATCCCGCGACGTGTTCCGGAATGGAAACGTCGCAGCCGGTGGCGTATACGTTTTGGAACCCGGCGGTCCGCAGTTCCGCTTCGGCCCAGTCCGAATCGCCCCGACCGCAGAGCACAACATGGGCCCCGGCTTCGAGCAACTGCTCCACAATGGCGCGACCGATCCCGCGCGTGCCTCCGGTTACGAGGGCTCTCTTTCCTGCCAATGAAGTAGACATACCCTTAGTCGATATACTGAAGAGGCAAACGGATGCAGGAGATCAGTATATTTTGGTTACGAATGGCCACCGGCCTCTATGCGGTCGGCTTGGTCCACGCCCTGTTTTTCGTCTGGCTTCGATCGAATCGGCTGTTCCCGCTGGCGCTCCACGCGTTTGCGGCGGGTGCTCTGCTCCATACCGTCTCCATCGTTGAACAATCGATTCAGGGCGGCAACCTGGCCCTACAAACCTTTCATCAAACGATTAGCGGTTGTGCTCTGTTGATCGCCGTCGCCTTCCTAATCGTTTACAAACTTTACGATTTCTCGAGTTTGGCGATCTTCATCTTTCCGATCACCTGCGTGATGACGTTTATTGCTGCTCATTTTGGCCGGCTATGTGGCCATGCTGCTCATGGCGGTGAGTTCCATGTTTTATCTCGTCCAGGAGCGCCATCTGAAGCGAAAGTCGACCGGGAGTCTGTTCGACCGCCTGCCACCGCTGGGCACCCTGGATTCGCTCAGTTCCCGGTCCATGGCGATTGGCTTTGTCTGCACCACCGCCGGGGTGATCACCGGAGGGACCTGGGCGTACATCGAATCCGGCACCCGTTGGATCAGCGAAGGGAAAGTGCATATCGCCTTGTTCACGTGGGTCTTTTACCTCGTGCTCGTCTACCTTCGTTCGAGCGCCGGATGGCGCGGGCGGCGGGCGGCGTTCCTGTCCATCTACATGCTGCTGTTCAGCGCCTTGACCTGGGTTTCGCACTCCGATTTGCGACCGATTCTGGCACGATGAAGCTGCACGTTACAGGCTTGAACCATCGGACCGCCCCGGTCGAAGTACGGGAACGCATCGCGTTTTCCGACGCCGCGCTGCCGGCCGCGTTGCGCGAACTGCGGGACAGGGAAGGCTTCCACGAAGGATTGATTCTTTCCACCTGTAACCGGGTGGAGATTGCCGTCACGACCGACGACCAGGTGGACGTGCAGCGATCGCTCGAAGAGTTTCTGGGCCAGGCACGCAATCTTGAACGTCGGAAGCTCTCCGGCCACCTTTATGGCTACGACGACCGGGACGCCATTCGGCATCTGTTCCGCGTGGCGTCTTCGTTGGACTCGATGGTGCTGGGCGAGCCGCAGATTCTGGGGCAGTTGAAGCAGGCCTACGCCGTAGCAAAGCACGAAGGCGCCGTCGGCGGCTATCTCGATACGGTGCTGACCCGGGCCTTTTCGGTGGCCAAACGGGTGCGGACGGAAACGATGATCGGCCAGAACGCCGTTTCGGTGAGCTTCGCCGCGGTCGAGTTGGCACGCGAGATCTTTGGCAATTTGAAGGATTGCCGGGTGCTTTTGCTGGGCGCCGGAAAGATGAGTGAACTGGCGGCGCGGCACCTGCATCGGAGCGGCGTGGGCAAAATCCTGGTGACCAATCGAACCCGCTCCCGAGCCCAGGAAATGGCTGCGATCTTCGACGGTACGATTATCGACTACGACGCCTATCTGCAGAGCCTGCCGGAGATCGATATCCTGATCGCTTCGAGCGGTGCGCCGCACTACATCCTCACCCGCGACCAAGTGCAAAAAGCGATGGGCCAACGTCGCGGCCGACCGATGTTCCTGATCGATATTGCGGTGCCGCGAAACATCGAGCCGTCGACGAACCAACTCGAAAACGTTTTTCTTTACGACATCGACGACCTCGGCAAGGTTGTCGACAAAAATCGGAAAGAGCGCGAAGTGGAGGCGGCCACCGGCGAAGCCATCATTGCCGAAGAGGTGGAGAAGCTGGTCACCCGCCTCAAGACCCGAGCCGCGACGCCGGTGATTGTCGAGTTGCAGGAGCATCTGGACCATTTGCGGCGAGGCGAACTGCAGCGGCTTCGATCGAAGTTCGGCGACCTGACTCCGCAGCAGGAAGAGGCTCTCGAAGCACTGACGAGAGGGCTGATGAACAAGGTCGCACATGGCGCGATCGCGGAGATTCGCAAGAGCGCCGCGCAGGACGACGGCTGGCAGACCGTCAGCCTGGTGCGCCGGCTATTCCGGTTAGAAAACGATGACTAATTTGCTCACCATCGGGAGCCGTGGCTCCCAACTTGCGCTCTGGCAATCGAACTGGGTGAAAGCCCAACTCGAACAGCGGGGCTTTACCGTAACCATTGAGATCATTCAAACGACCGGCGATAAGATCACCGATGTCGCGCTGTCGAAGATCGGGTCGAAGGGCCTGTTCACGAAAGAGATTGAAGAGGCCCTGCTCGACGGACGGGTGGATTTGGCCGTCCATTCGTGCAAGGACATGCCGACCGAACTGCCGGAAGGGCTCGAGCTCTCGGCGATTCCCGTGCGCGAGGACCCGCGGGATGTCGTCGTCGGCCGCCCGATTGCGGACCTGGGGCCGGGTGCCGTCGTCGGTACGAGTTCGCTACGCCGGGCATCGCAACTGCATGCGCTGCGGCCGGACTTGAAAATCGAGAACATACGGGGCAACGTCGATACGCGCTTGCGAAAGCAGCGGGACGGCCAGTACGACGCGATTATTCTCGCCGCCGCCGGCTTGCATCGACTCGGATTAGGCGAACACATCGCCGAATATCTGGCGCCAGAGGTGATGATGCCGGCCGTCGCGCAGGGGGCGTTGGCGATTGAAACGCGGCTCTCCGGCCGTGGGTTCGACGCGGCGCAACTGCTCGACGATGCGGCGACGCGGCTTTGCGTAACCGCGGAGCGGGCGACGCTACGGGCGCTCGGTGGCGGCTGCCAAGTGCCGCTAGGAGCCCATGCCGTTCTCGCCGGTGGCGAACTCCGTTTGGCCGCCGTCTGCATCTCTCCCGATGGTTCGCTTGTCATCCGGGCGGACGCGCAGGGCACCGATCCAGAAGCGCTCGGCGCGGCGTTGGGGGCCCGCTTGCTCGATGGCGGTGCGCGCTTGATTCTCGATCAGGTCTACGCCCAGTGAAGGTGTATCTGGTGGGTGCCGGGCCGGGCGACCCCGGCCTATTGACACTGAAGGGGCGCGACGCCTTGGCCCGTGCCGACGTTGTCCTGCATGACCACCTGGCCAGCGATGCCATCCTCGATTTTGCGCCGCCAAAGGCGGAGCGCATCTACGTCGGCAAGAAAAAAGCCGATCACTCGATGCCGCAGGAAGAGATCGCCCGGCTGATGATCGGGCACGCGCGCGCGGGTCACGTTGTCGTTCGATTGAAGGGCGGGGATCCGCTGATCTTCGGGCGGGGCGGGGAAGAGATGGAGGCGTTGGTGGATGCCGGTATCCCTTACGAAATCGTACCGGGCGTCACGGCCGCGCTGGGCATTGCCGCCTATACCGGCGTGCCGCTGACCCACCGCGACCATACGAGTGCCGTCACGTTTGTGACAGGTCATGATCCCGCGCAGATCGATTGGTCGCGCATCGGCCATGCCGAAACGCTGGTGATCTACATGGGGCTCACGGCCATCGGCGAAATTTCGGCCCGGCTCATCGCCGCGGGCCGCTCGCCAACGACGCCCGCCATGGCCGTCCGTTGGGGCACGCGGACCGACCAGCGGACGATCGTGGCAACCTTGGCCGATCTGCCTGCTCAGGTGGCCGCGGCCCAAATGCGGCCGCCCGCCTCGGTCATCATTGGCGAGGTGGTCGCCTTGCGGGAAAAGCTGAACTGGTTCGAAAAGTTGCCGCTGTTCGGGCAGCGCGTCGTCACCACCCGCGTCGGCATGGCCGAACCGCTCCGCTCGCTCGGTGCCGAGGTGATCGAACTACCGACGATTGCGATTGAGCCGCCGTTGGATCCGGCACCGCTCGCGGACGCCATCAGGCAACTCGCGGTTTACGATTGGCTCATTTTCACGAGCGCCAACGGCGTCAAGGGATTCCTGCAAGCGCTGGATGACAGCTCGGCGGATCTCCGCCAACTCCGTGCTCGGCTGTGCGCGGTCGGCCCGGCGACGGCGGCGGCGCTCGCGGCGGTCCATCTGAAAGTCGACGTGACTCCTGAAGAGTTCGTCGCCGAAAGCCTGGTCGTCGCGATGGAAAAGTTCGATCTCGCCGGCCGGCGGATCCTGCTTCCGAGGGCCGCGGTGGCTCGGGATGTGGTGCCCGATGCGCTGCGGCAGCGCGGCGCGCAGGTCGACATTGTGGAGGCCTATCGGACCGTCGTCCCCGCGACCGATCTGTCCTCGATCGAAGCGGCTGATTGGGTCACCTTCACGAGTTCCAGCACCGTGAAGAACTTTCTGGCCCTGGGGGGAGGACGGCTGTTCGAGCAGGGCGCGCGGGTCGCCTCGATCGGCTCCGTGACCAGCGAGACCGCCCGCCAGCATGGGCTCACCGTTGCCGTCGAGGCCAAGGAATCGACGATGGCGGGATTAATTGCGTCGGTTGTCGAATATCGCCAAACTCATTCGTTATAGGTCATGAGTCAATATCTTCTCCTCCTTCACGAACCAACGGATTCTCCGTTCTTCTCGATGAGCCCCGCCGAGATGCAGGCCGTCATCGAACGTTACGGCGCCTGGGCCAGTAAGCTTGCGGCCGAAGGGCGCATGAAAGGCAGCAATAAGCTGCAAGATGGCACGGCCCGCCAACTGACCAAGCTCGGCGTGATCGATGGCCCCTTCCCTGAAACGAAGGAGATCATCGGCGGCTACTTCGTCATCGAAGCCGCCGACTACGACGAGGCTGTGGAGTTGGCCAGGAGCTGTCCGCATATCGATTTTGGTCGTATCGAAATTCGCCAAGTCGACGTGATGTAAACCCGTGCAGAACCTCGTCGAGAACCTGTTTCGACGGGAGGCCGGCCGAATGGTGGCGTCGCTGACGCGAGCATTCGGTCCGGCTAACCTGGGCTTGGCCGAAGACGCGGTGCAGGAAGCGCTCGTTCGGGCGCTTCGCCTTTGGCCCTTCCAGGGCATCCCAACGAACCCCGCCGCTTGGCTGCACACCGCCGCCCGGCGCTACGCCATCGACCAACTCCGCCGCAACGCGAAGCAACCCGGTATCGAACCGCTCCCTCTCGCAGCGCCGTCAGCGATCGATGACACGCTGCAACTGATTCTCCTGTGCTGCCACCCTTCCATCCCGCCGGAAAGCCACGTCGCCTTGATCCTGAAGACGGTCAGCGGCTTCAGCGTCGCAGAGATCGCCCGAGGCTTCCTGCTTCCTACGGAAACCATCGCCCAGCGTCTCGTGCGGGCCAAACGGATTCTTCGGGAACAGGGCGTGAGTTCGAGCGTGGACTTCCTGCCGGCCGTCCACACCGCGCTGTACCTGCTCTTCAACGCGGGTTACCCCGCGGGCGGGGAACACTGCGAAGAGGCCATCCGACTCGTCGAATGTCTCCTTGAATCCGGCCTCGGCACCGCCGAAACCCAGGCGCTCCGTGCTCTGTTCTATCTCCATGCCGCGCGGTTTCCAACGCCCGTGGCGCCGCATCGGGTCGTGCTCGGCTACCAGGCTCTGGAGGCCGCGATGCAGGCGGCGGAGCTCAGCCCTTGGCACCTCGAAGCCGGCATCGCGGCGGCGCATTTATGGCGGCCCATTGACTGGCCGCACATCGTGATGCTCTATAGCAATTTGTACAAGGTGAAGCCCACGTCCATCGTTCGCCTCAACTGGGCCGTGGCGCTGTCCCAGGCCGGGCAGCGCCACGAAGCGCAAGAGTTGCTGGCCGCCGTCGTCGCCGCCGGTGACCTCGTCGACTATCCGCCGCTGGCCGCTACTTTGCGCGCCGGCCTTTAGCATGCATCGATTTCGCCAACTTCTCACGATCCTCTGGTTTCAGGTTCTCGCTCCGCGAAATCTGCTGCAAGTCTTTCATCGCCTGGCGCATGGCGGTGCGGTCGACCGTCTCGCCCGACTTCTTCTTCCCGCGCGCGCCGTCGAGCACTTTCATCGCGGCGTCGTACTTCGCCCGCTCCTGTTCGTTCAGGTTTCCGTTGCGGACCGCCGAATCCAGATCCGAGCGCATCGCCTTCCGGCCGCTCCCTTGTTTCTTGGCAAATGCAGGCGTCAAGACCAGCGCCAGCATCAAACAGGCAGACAAGAATAATCTTTTCATGTCTCGATGAACCCGGCTTTTTGCCACGGGTTGCGGTAGCTTTGTAACGATGTCTTCTGCGCATATCGAAATGACCGCCGCCCTCAGCGACTACCTCCGCGAGGTCTCCCTCCGCGACCACCCGCTCCTCGCCCGGCTCCGCGCGGAAACCGCCGCCCTCCCCCGCGCCCGCATGCAGATCACCCCGGAACAGGGGCAGTTCATGCAGTTACTCCTCCGCATTCTCGGAGCCCGGCGCACGATCGAAATCGGCGTCTTCACCGGCTACAGCGCTCTCTGCACGGCGCTCGCCCTGCCGGCCGATGGCCAAGTGATCGCCTGCGATGTCAGCGAAGAATGGACCGCCATCGGTCGCCGCTACTGGCTCGAAGCCGGCGTGGCGGATAAGGTCGACCTGCGCCTTGGCCCCGCGGTCGAGACCCTCGACGGCCTGCTCGCCGCCGGCCAAGCCGACCAGTTCGACTTCGCTTTCATCGATGCGGATAAAGACAACTACGACGCCTACTACGAACGCTGTCTCCAACTCGTCCGCCCCGGCGGGATCATCGCGGTCGATAACGTTCTGTGGCACGGCGACGTCATCGACCCCTTGAAGCAAGACCCCGACACCGTCGCCATTCGAGCCTTGAATCGGAAACTGCACGCCGATCCTCGCATCGAGCTTTCCATGCTGCCGATGGGGGACGGGCTTACCGTCGCCCGAAGACTTCTTTAAGCACGGAGGTCACCCGCGCGGCCGGGTTCTTTCGCATCTTCGTCTCTTCCTGCGCCACCATGTAGAACAGGCCGTCCAGGGCTTTGCCCACGACGTAGTCCTCAATATTCACGACGTCTTTATTGGCGAACGGAAGCTTCTGATAGCGGCCGATCAGATCATTGAACTGCTTGGTCGCTCCGGTCTGCCCCATCGCATCCACGACTGGCGGGCGAAACGCCAGCGCCAGAGGATCCTTCGTCTTGTTCTTGAAGAAGTCCGTGATCGCCGTATCGCCGCCCGCAAGCAGCCCCCGAGCGTCGTTAAAGTTAAATGTCTTGATGGCGTTGGCGAAGATCGGCCTGGCCAGCGGAGCGGCCTGTTCGGCTGCCCGGTTCATCGTCATTACGAACTGGTCCACCTTGCCCCGCATACCGATCATACTGAGCCCATTCACGAGCGGCTTCAACTTATCGGGCATCAGGATCTTAATGGCTTCGTTTCGAAAATAGCCATCCAGGCGGCCGGTCAGGTCGACGGCCGTGTTGAGCCCGATCGTCAAGGCTTCCTTCAGCCCCAGACTGGTTCGGTCCGTTTGCGCCGGCACAATTCCGACGGAGAAAGTCCACAGAAAAGAACGGCGATGAACTACCAGATGAAATCCTTCGCCTCTTTGCGGCGCGCATAACTATCTAGAATATGCACGACGCGTAATCGTTTCACCTTATCGCTCGAAAGAGCTCCGATCGGAATGTAAATGATCGACCGATTCAGTCGGCTGGCCATCGAACGGAACACACTGCGCGGCGGCTTCGCGGCGACATAAACCACGTGCCGCTCTACCGAGTAGTCGAGTGCGGCCATGAGCAGGGTCTCCGATTTCGACTCCGCAAACGCATAGTCCGGATCGCTCCAAACGTAGGCCATGCGCCGCGCCGGCAGCGTCATCAGAAAGCCGCCGTACTCGGCCCGGCCTATCCCGGGGCCAACCACGTGCGCCGCCGGGTCGGTCGCGTAGAACGCCATGTCGGACTCGTTTTGATGCTCGCCCTGCCACGTCGCCAAGTACGTATACTTGTCGTCCAGGTCCTCCTCGAAGATCACGCACAGCGCCCCCACGTCGCCGTTGATCCGGTTCCCTTCGCGGACGAAAATCTTGCGTTTGTGCCAGTTCCGCAGCGTCTCGCGCAGGTCGATGCCATCCAGCAACGAGGTCGTAAACTCCTGCACCCGCATGCGGTCTTCGCTCAACAGGCGCCGTGCCTTGTCCTTCAAGACGCGGCCATAATTTTCAATCTCCAGATCCTCCGGTGGATAACTGCAAATCGATTCGCCGTCGAGCCGGTGCTTCCAATCGCCGGGTTCCTTTTCCTTCTTCCGCTGCTTTAGGCCGCGCGGCATCAGCCTCTGCTTGGGCCGCGGTAGCCGCCGCCGCAAGCGAATCTTCTTCGTGTTCAGCCAGACGTCGTCGGCCTGGATCCGCATCGTCTCCATATCCGGCGCGATCTGTTGGGCCGCGTACTTGTTGGCGAGTTCCCAAACCTCCCAGCCGTAGTTATCGTCGACGATCGAGCGCGCCGCCAGCGTCACGTCGAACAGCCCGGCCACGAGATCGTTCGCGGTCCTGGCGAGGTTGCGGGTGTACTTGGCCAGCAGGCGCCGCTGCCAGTGGCTAACCGTGTCCCCGGTGCTCTTATGATAAGCCGCCTCCGCTTCGCGCAAAAGATCGAAGTTGGCCCGCTGGCGATCGATCAAGGCGTCGTCTTTGCGGGCGATGCGCCAAAGTTCATAGCGCTGCTGCAGGTACGGCATCTCGGTCGTGATCTCGGCCAGGCACTCCGGGTCCGGGTTCACTAGGCGCACGCGGGACGCCTTCACGCGCTTGGCTGGTTCTTCCTGCGGAATCTGCATCGCGTCCAAAAGCGGGTCGAGCAGGTTGAACGAAACCAGTATCAGCGTATCGGCAAACGGGTCCGCGCCCTGCAGCCGCCATGCCATCCCGGCCGCATGCGCTTCCAGGTCTTCGTGCCGCGGAGGGGGATTCAACCGGTACGCTTCGGTGTACTTGGCCAAGCCAATCCGCCGCACCGCGTAGGGGTCCGGATAGCTGGCGGGGATATGGGGCCGGTCCTGCAAGCTCGGTTCGATAAAGAGCACCTGGGCCCCGATCTCCCGCGCGGTGCGAACCGCTTCGACGAACGGGTCACACGGCTCCACCGGCACGTAGACGAACGAATCGTCGTCCAAGTCAAGCGCGTCTGGCGTCGGATACATCAGCGCGGAAAACTGTGGCAGCCGATCGATTGCCCGCAGATAGAACTCTTCGCAGGTATGCGGCAACTCCACCGCCACCACCTTCGGCAGATCGTTCAAAATGGTTTGCCGCACTTCGATGGCAAACTCCATCCGGCCCGGCACCACCGGGAAATAGCGCCATGCGCCGCGCCGCAGGCTGCCGGCGTCGTCAGTCCCGGGGAACATACCGCAGGGCCTCTTCGCCTAGCGTTTCGAGAATCGCGGTCCGCATGGCGTCGCCGGCCATCGCGGAGTCCTTGGCCATATGCTTCAGCTTGCACGTGTACCGGGCGATGTTGATGCCGTCGCGGGCGGAGTAGCGTTCGTCGGCCGCATGCGCGTGTTGCAAAAACTCGGTGACGTACTCCAGAATGCTGTCGTCGGCAAACGGCAGGTTCTCGCGCAGGATGGCCAACTCCTCGTCGTAGTTCGGGAAGTCGATCAGGATCTGCGGCTGCAGCCGCGAGTGGATGTACTCCGGCAGGTCGAACGTAGAGCTATCGTCGTTCATCGTCGAAACGATGCGGAACAGCGGATGGGCTTTGATCTTAATGCCGGCGATGATCGATTCGACATAGCGTCGATTGTCGAGCAGGGGCGCCAGTGACGCCCAGGACTTCTCGCTCATCCGGTTGCCTTCGTCCAGAATGCAAATGCCGCCCCGGATCATGGCCGTCACGAGCGCCGAAGCGACATAGCGGAGCTGACCCTCCCCTTCGATCACCGGCGTCACCAGCAGGTCCTCTGGACGCGTATCCGAGGTCGCCTGCATGATGTAGACCTCGCGGCCCAACCGCTTCGCGGCGGCGTAGGCCAGCGTCGTCTTCCCCACTCCGGGCTTGCCCACCAGGCGCGGGCTCATCGGCAGGTCACGTTCATCAATCACGAGCCACGCGGCGAGCAGTTGGCGCAGAACTTCATCCTGCCCTACCCATTCAATGTTTAGTTCATCGGGATGCGCCAGGTGGAGGCGGACCCCATCCAATTCAACGACCATGTGGACATTGTCGCAGTAAAAATGTCGCAGTAAACTGGGAACTTGTTGTTCCGTGCTCTCTTCTTCCTCGGATTGCCCGTCACGGCTTGGGCCGATGTCGAACTTCACCTCACGTTTCGAATGCTCGAAAAGGTGGTCAGCGAGCAGGTCTTTACCACCGAGGGCCGCAAGTACATCCGGGGCTCAAAAACGGATAAGTGCACCTTCGCCTACCTGGAAGCGCCCCGTATTGGCGAATCTGGCGGCCGCCTCATCGTCCGTGCCCGGTTCACTGGCCGCTCGGCCATGGACTTCCTCGGTCGTTGTGTCGGCCTGGGGGAGTCGTTCGACGTCATCATTCTCGCCACGCCTTACGTCGACAAAACGCTGCTCCGTTTAAAGGACGTCGTTGTTGAACCAGCCGATGGCCGCCGCAGCCTCTACTCCCGCCGCGTTTGTGATGGGCTGACGGCCGAACTTCCCCGCCAGATGTTGTTCGACATCGCTCCGGAAGCCAAACGGATTCTCGAAGCACCCATCCCGAACTTCCCGTTCGAACGCAGGCTCAGCGACTTCCAAGTCCCGTGGGCGACCATGACCCCGGAAGCCGTCGTGGTCGCCCTCTCGTTTCGCCTGCGGGTGCAGTAGCTATTCGTAGCGCAGCGCTTCCACCGGGTCGAGCCGCGAGGCTTTAAACGCCGGCCAGACGCCGAAAAACAGCCCAATCCCGACGCTGACGCCGAAGCCAACTCCGATCGCCCAGATCGGCACGACGCTGGGCAGCGCGGGCACGAGCTTGCCGATAATCAACGTAATCAACACCGAAACAATGATCCCCAGCAGCCCCCCCAGGCCGGTCAAGGTAACCGCCTCCGTGAGAAACTGCAGCACGATATCCCCGCGTCGCGCCCCCAGCGCTTTCCGGGTCCCAATCTCTTTGGTCCGCTCGGTCACGCTGACGAGCATAATGTTCATCACTCCGATGCCACCGACGAGCAAACCCAATCCCGACAAGGCCGTCGAGACGAGAATGATCAACCCGTTGATCGAATTGAACCGCGCGATGATCTGGTCCGCCGTCGTAATCGAGAAGTCGTCCTCGGCCGCGGTCGGCGTCTTCCGGAACCGGCGCATCACTCCCCGGATCTCCTCAAACGCGTCCTCCCGTCGGCCCGGTGCCGCCTTGGCGGTCACGCTGAAGCGGTCGATCCCCGGGTATCGCAAGCGCGCCACGGACAAAGGAATTGTCACCTGCCGATCAATCGGGTTCTCTCCGAAAAAACTTCCTTTGGCCTCTTCGGTAATCCCGATAATCGCGTACTCCTGCCCCGCCACGGTCACCGATTGGCCTACGCCACCCCCGGACGGAAACAACGCCCCGGCTAGCTTCGGGCCGATGATGCAGACCCGTGCCGCCCGCTGTTCTTCTTCCTGCGTAAACGGCCGCCCCGCGATGAAGTTGCGCGGATTCGTAATAAACACGCTCGCCGAGGCTCCCTGCATGCTCACTTGATCCGATTCGAACCCCGGCACTTTAGCCGTGATCGGGCTCCGGCCGATGATCCCAGGCAGGAACATCGTCACGCTCGTCTCTTCCACAGACGGGACGAGCCGTTTGATGAGTTCCGCATACTCCGGGCCCACCACCCGCCGCCGGATTTCGTTCACCCGCGGTTCCTGATTCGGGTCTCCCGAATAGCGTCCAATGAAAATGTTATCCGGCCCAAATTCAGAAAAAAACGTCGTAATGCCCTGCTGCAAGCCCGTTAATAGGCTCGAGACGGTCACCACCGTCGTGATGCCGATCACGATGCCAAGAATGGTCAACATCGATCGAAAGCGGTTGGTCCAAACCGCGTCCAACGCCATCGAAATCGACTCAGTAAACGAAATGGTTCCGACTGTCATGTCTTACTCCGCCCGCAACGCTTCTACCGGATCCAACTTTGCGGCCTTCGATGCCGGGTACCAACCCGAAATGATGCCCACGGTGCTCGAGACGAAAATGGCCAAAAATACGTAAGTTCCGGTGATCTCCAGCGGCGCTTCGAAGGCAATGGAGAGTCCCAGAGTTAGCGCATAGGCCAAGCCGAGCCCAATGATGCCCCCCAACATCGACATCATCAGCGACTCGATCAGAAACTGCAGCAAGATGTCGCTCCGCCGCGCGCCCAGTGATTTGCGCACGCCAATCTCACGCGTCCGTTCCGTCACGCTGACGAGCATGATGTTCATAATCACAATGCCGCCGACCACGAGCGAGATCATGGTTACCGGCACGACGACCACCTTGATCAAACCCAAAATCTGATCAATAAAGGCGCGAATCGAATCCGGCGTCAAAAAGTCAAAATTGTCGGCCTGCGCCGGGCGCGTGCGGAATCGAGTCCGCAGCGCGACGCGGGTAATGTCCAGGCTCTGGTCCAGCGTCAGCCCCGATTCCTTCCGCGGTCTGGCGAAGATCGTAATGTTGTTCGCCGGTCCAATCAGTCGCGTGAAAACCTCCGACGTGATGTAGACCGAATTGTCCTGCGACCGTCCGCCCGCGCTGCCGAGCTTTTCCTGCACCCCGAGCACCGTGAATTCAACGCCGCGCACCGTAATCTTTCGGCCCAGCGGAGATACGCCAACGAATAGCTTCTCCCGCACTTCATCGCCAATCACGCAGACGCTCTGCCGCGTCGCCTCTTCCTGTTCGGTGAAGAAACGTCCGTCCGTCAGCACCACGTCGCGGATGTCGGGCAGATTCGCCGCCACCCCGAGAATGGCCGCCCCCTCATAAGTCACTTCGTTCCGCTTGATGTCCTCAATGCGGGTCCGGTAGGGCGAGTATAGAATCTGATCACCGGTCGTCAGTCGCAAGTAGCTGACATCCTCGCCGCGAATTTGCTTATTCACGCGCAGCTTTTCGGCGCGCTCCTTACGGGTCAAACGCCCGACATTGGCGATCTGCGCGATCAGGTAGGTCTCGCTCCCAAACGCCTTGGATGTCGTGATTTCGGCGTAGTTGCCCAGCCCTTCAATCGCAGCCCCCACCAGCACCACGCTGGTAACGCCGATGATGATGCCCAGAAGAGTAAGAAACGTTCGCAGCTTATGCGCTCGTAACGAACTGGCAGCCAGCCCAATAGCAGTGATTAATTTATAGCGAAAGGATGACACGAGATGTTCTTCCTAGAATGACAGCATTCCTACGGAGTGGCCACTATGACCACTTCCCGCACCGCGTCGCCGTTTTCGGTCAGCTCCACTTCCACCGTCTGCGTCGTCTCGCCCATCGTCACCCGAACCCGATGCCGACCCAGAAACGCCCGTGTCGACCACTCTCCGGTCTCTTCGGTCAACCCCTTCTCCCGCGTCCACCATTCGCCCAGCACGAGCCGTTCGTAGGCCTCCGCCATCGGCCGCGGCGACCAGTCCCGCCGGTACATCCCGCCGCCCTGCGCCGATAGCCAATGGGCCCCGTCCCAAAACCCCCAAAGGAGAAAACTCTTCATCTCCGGGTAAGAAAACGCGGCGGTCATGTAGTCGGCTAAGTACTTGCCTTGCGCCTCTTCATCCCGGATCCCACCCAGCACCACGTCGAACTCGGTGATCTCCAGCGGCAACCCGAACTGCCCGAGTTCATCCCACGTCTCGATCACCCGCGGAATCGGCGTCAAGGGAACATTCATGTGCCCCTGATCGCCCAGCATCGTGATCGGCGCCCCGTTGTCGATCATCTCGCGAATCACCCGCATAATCCCCTGCCGCTGCGCATCACTAGACCCGCCCCGCACGTTCGAAATGTTGTAGTCGTTATAGACAAGGCCCACCTCCGGGTCAATCTCCCTGGCCCACTGAAACGCCTTCCATAGCAGATCGCGGCCCCCATCGCGGATCACCTCCGTGTTCGTCACCGCTTCGTTGATCACGTCCCACAGCACGACGCGCCCCCGCGTTCGCGATGTCGCATCCTTCACCCGCATCTCGATTGCGTCCCGCAACGCCTGCCCCCGCAAGTCGCGGACCGTCGTCGGCAGGTACTGATACGAAGGCCAAAACAAGTTATGCCCCCGCACCGGCAACCCGTTCTCCGCGCACCAATCCAGCATCCGCGAAGCCGTCGGCCATCCGTTGCCGTTCTGGAAATTCCACTTGGTCGCGTTCTCCGGCACGGCGTAATTGAACAGTCGTCGAATTGTCGCCCGGTACTTCTCGCCGTCCGCACTGTTCGCAAACAGCGGCCCGTCCGCAATCGCGGTGCCGAACCGGAAGCTATGCCGCAACTGCTCCACCTCCACCTTCGCCAAATGAATCGGCAGACCTTCGGCATCGACCACCTTCACCCGCAACCCACCCATTCGAATCTGCCGAATCCGCTCCTGCGCGGACTCCCGCCAACTGTCGTCTACCGCTTGGCCCCCGTACGGATCAAAGCCAATGCTCGGCGGCACCGTCGTCTGGCCGCTCCAATCCTCCAAACGCCAACCCGCGAACTCCACCGTACCGACGTCCAAGCCGAGCCTCACCCGCATCGCCGCTGTCCGGGCCGCGAACGCGGAAGCCTGATAGGCCAGCGCATACTCCTTCCACTCTGGCGCCAGCCGCACCACGGTATCGAGCGCCTTCGTGTTCGGGGCCGCGTTCAACTCGTGGACCAGCCCGACTCGGCTCGTGTTCGCCGACCGAGCCCAGAAGCGAAAACGAAGCCACTGTCCGGCGCGCGTCTCGCCCGGAATCACGAGCGATAACTGAGGCGTCCACGGTTGGCCAGGCGTCACCGCCGTCGTCGTCGCCCGCAACGCCGTCGCAAAGCCACCAGGGTTCCCCTCCGCGCTCACCGTTTGCAGGTTCTGCGGTTGTGGATGGCTCCAACTTGCCCCCGAAATCAAATCTGGTTGCGCCCAAGCGCCCGCCGTCACCGCCCCAAACAGAAAAATCGTGCGCATCTGTCACAATTCTCGCAAATCCCTGCACGCCGATTCGTAACGCTCCGTCGTACGATAATGAAACTGTATGCGTACCCTAGCCGCCCATAACCGTCGAATCAGCCGCCGAGGCTTCACCCTGATGGAGTTGATGATCGTCGTCGCCATCATCTTCGTGATCCTGGCGATCGCCGTGCCGAAATACAACCAGTCGAAAATGCTGGCCAACGAAATTTCAGCCACCCGCATGGTCGGGACGATCCACACGACCCAGGCTCAGTACCAGAGCCAGTTTGGCCGCTACGCCGTTACGTTACAGGAACTTGGCCCGCCCGCCAGCGGTCAGCCGAGCCCCGCCGCCGCCGACCTCATCCCAGGCGACCTCGCCATCGGCCGAAAAGGCGGATTCAACTTCCAAATGCAGGGTACGCCCGGCGGTTACACCCTCACGGTTACCCCGGAATCCTACAACGGCAGCGGTCGCCGCAGCTTCTTCTCCGATCAAACAATGGTCATTCGCGAGAACTGGGGCCCCGAGCCGGCCACCGCTTCGAGTAAAGAAATCAAGTAGTTACCGTAGTTTACAAAACTTAAACTGACGGGCCGAACGTTTGTCGTCATCATACGTAAGAGACTGTGATGCAACTTACGTTCCGATTCTTAATTCCTCTCGTTCTGGCCGCCGCGGCCTTTGGCCAACAAGCTCGCGTGCTCGGCACCGTCCAATCCGCCGTCCCCACCCTCGAAGTAAAAACCGATAAAGGTGAACTACTGAAGGTCGGGCTCGCCGACAAAGCGACCATTCGCAAGGTCGCGCCCGGTGCTAAAGACTTGAGCGGCGCCCAAACGGTGTCCCTTGATGACCTCGCCTCCGGCGATCGCGTCCTTCTCCGCGGCGCCCAGACCGGTGCCGATTTCTCTGCCGAGAGCATCATCCTGATGAGCTCCCGCGAGATCACCCAAAAGAACCAGGCCGAAACCGCCGAGTGGACCAAGCGGGGCATCTCCGGCCTCGTCGACAAGGTCGACCCCACTACCAACTCGATCACGGTCATGGTCCGCGCCACTGAGGGCACCAAGCCGGTAAAGGTTACTCTCGCTGAAAAGACCGACGTCAAGCGCTACGCCAAGGACTCGGTAAAGTACTCCAGCGCGCAAGCCAGCAAACTCAGCGAAATCAAGAAAGGCGACCAACTCCGGGCCATGGGAGCGAAGAGTGAAGACGGGGCAACCGTCGCCGCCGAACGCATCATCTACGGCACGTTCCGCTCCGCTGCCGGCGTCATCACCGCCATCAACGCCGAAACCAAAGAAGTAACCGTCAAAGACTGGCAGAGCAGCAAACCCATGATGATCCAGCTCTCGGCCGATACGACCGTCAAGAAAATGCCGAACTTCGGTGGCATGGGCGGTGGAATGGGCGGTCCTCCCGGTGGCGGTCGGCCCCAGGGTATGCCGGCCGGCGGTCCTCCTGCCGGTGGCCCCCCCGCTGGCATGGGTGGCATGCGTCCTCCCGGCGGCTTCGATCCTTCGCAGATGATCGAACGCCTCCCTGCCGTCTCCTTCGCTGACCTCGCTGTCGGCGACACCATCATGATTGCCAGCACCCCGACCGACAAACCAGACCGCCTCATCGCGATCACCGTAGTCGGCGGTGCCGAACGGATTCTCACCATGCTCGCCGCGCAAGCCCAAGCCGGTGCGGCCGGCGCCGCGGCCGGTGCCATGCGCGGTGGCATGGGCGGTATGGGCGGCGGTGCCGGTGGCCTCGACGCCATCATGGGCATGCCCGGCATCCAGTAACAACGAAACGAACCCACTAACGAGGACCTCTTCATGACTCGCATACTATTCGTGTGTCTATTCGTGCTCCAAGCGCTATTCGCGCAAGTTTCCAATATCAAAGGCCGCGTCACCGACCCCTCTGATGCCACTGTCCCCGGCGCCATTGTCACCCTCCGCAAGGCAGGCGCTCGCGACCAACGCCAAACCACCGATGAACAAGGTCTGTACGAATTCAAGGTCGTGCAAGCCGGTTCCTACACCGTCCGTGTCCAAAAGCCCGGCTTCGCCCTCTACTCGTCTGCCGGCGTCTCCATCTCCGGTCCGTCGTCGCTCGACGTCCGCCTCACCCTGGCCACCGACGCGCAGACCCTGAAGGTGGAAGACGAGCAAGGCGCCGTCACCACGGATGCCCAGCAAAACGCCGGTGCCCTCGTCCTTCGTGCCGAAGAGCTGAAAGCCCTCTCCGACGACCCCGACCAACTCGCCCAGGAGCTCCAAGCCCTCGCCGGCCCCGGGGCCGGACCCAACGGCGGCCAAATCTTCATCGACGGCTTCACCGGCGGCCGCATCCCGCCCAAGTCCTCCATCCGCGAAATCCGCGTCAATCAGAACCCCTACTCCGCCGAGTTTGATCGCATCGGCTTCGGCCGCATCGAGATCCTCACGAAACCCGGCACCGACAAGTTCCGCGGCGACGCATTCTTTAACTTCTCTGACCAGTCGTTCAACTCGCGCAACCCGTTTTCCACCAACAAAGCCCCCTACCAGTCCCGCCTCTTCGGCGGTCGCCTCAGTGGGCCCATCAATAAACGCGCCTCTTTCGGCTTCGACATGGAAGGCCGCAACGTCGAAGAAAATGCCGTCATCAATGCCACCATCCTCGACTCTGCGCTGCAACCTCTCCGCATTCAGGAAGGCGTCGTCACCCCCCAAACCCGCTACAACTTCGGCGGCCGTGTCGACTACGCTCTGAGCGACAAAAATACTCTCGTCGGTCGCTATAACTTTTCGCCCATCAAAAACGATCGCAGCGGCATCGGCCAACTCGCCCTCGCCTCCCGCGCTTACTCAACCCAAGATACTGACCACACCGTCCAACTCACCGAAACGTCCATTCTCAGCGCGACCATGATCAACGAGACCCGTTTCCAATACAACCACTCCAATACCCGTCAAAACGGTAACAACGCCCTGCCCGCGCTCGAAGTCCTCGACGCCTTCAGCGGCGGCGGTGTCCAGGTCGGCCAAGCCAGCCAGGTCACCCAGCGCGCCGAAGTCCAGAATCTCACGACGATCGTCAAAGGCGCGCACAGCATCAAGTTCGGCGGCCGCGTCCGGTCCGGCTCCAACGCCGACACCTCCCCCAACAACTTCGGCGGCACCTTCACCTTTGGCGGCGGCGTCGTCAACGGCGTGCAGATCACCTCGCTCGAACGCTACCGCCGCACGTTGCTCTATCAGCAACAGGGCCTCAACGCGGCGCAGATCCGAGCCCTTGGCGGCGGCGCGACGCAGTTCACGATCAACGGCGGCAACCCTCTTGCTTCCGTCAACCAAACCGACGTCGGCCTCTTCCTCACTGACGATTGGCGCATCCGCCCCAATCTCACCTTCAGCTCCGGCATCCGTTGGGAAGATCAGACCAACATCTCCAACCACAATAACTTCGCCCCCCGGATTGGCCTCACTTGGGGCGTCGACGCCAAAGGATCCAAACCCGCCAAGAGCGTCCTTCGCATCGGCACCGGCATCTTTTACGATCGCCTCAACGACAGCCTAACGCTGCAAAGCCTCCGCTTCAACGGAACCAACCAGGTCAACTACATCGTTCGGGATCCGGATTTCTATCCCAACATTCCGTCGCTATCCACCCTCAGCCAGTTCCAGACTCAGGCCACCATCCGCAATCTCTACAGCGATATCCGCACGCCCTATCAGATTCAGACCTCCGTCGGTATCGACCGCCAGTTGCCCAAGAACACCTCGATCGCCGTCAACTACGTCTTCAGCCGCGGCGTCCATACCTTGCGTACCCGGAATATCAACGCGCCCGTCGGCGGTGTTTATCCGTATGGGCCCATCGGCAATCTCTTCCAGTACGAGTCCACCGGCTTCTCGCGCCAGAATCAGTTGATCACCAACTTCAATACCCGCTTCAGCCGTAAGGTCAGCCTCTTCGGCGTCTACCTCCTCGGTCAGTCCAAGAGCGACGCTGACGGCACCGGCTCCTCCCCCGCCGACAACTACAACCTCCGCAACGAGTACAGCTATTCGGCCTTCGACGTGCGCCACCGCTTCATCATGGGCGGCAGCGTCACCGCGAAATGGGCCATTTCCTTGAACCCGTTCGTGATCGCCTCCACCGGGTCGCCGTTCAACATCACCACCGGTCGGGACAATAACCTCGACACCCAGTTCAACGATCGTCCGTCCTTCGCCTCGACCTCCAGCGGCCCCGGCGTCGTCTCCACCACCTACGGCAACTTCCTGCTCACCCCCGGCCCGAACGACACCATCATTCCCCGTAACTACGGTCGCGGTCCCGGGTCGTTCACCATCAACCTCCGCGCCAGCAAAAGCTTCGGCTTCGGCAAAACTGGCGAATCCGGCATCAGCGACGGCGGCATGCCCCCGGGAATGGGCGGCGGCGGTGGACGCGGCGGTCCTGGTGGCGGCGGACCTCCTCCGGGTATGGGCGGCGGCGGTGGACGCGGTGGCCCCGGTGGCATGTTCGGCGGCGCCTCCTCCGGCAAACGCTACAACATGACCGTCTCCGTCCAGGCGCGCAATCTCCTGAACCACGTCAACCCCTCGCAGCCGGGCGGCAACCTCGGCTCGCCCTTGTTCGGCATCTCCACCCAACTCGGCGGAGGCTTCGGCCCCCGGCCCGGCGGTGGTGGCGGTGGCCCTGGTGGTGGCGGTGGCGGTGGCGGTGCTGCGGCCAACCGCCTCGTCGAACTCCAACTCCGCTTCTCTTTCTAGGGCAGCTTTTCTTGTGATAGGATCTTCCTAGATTTGCTGGGGGATCCTATCCATGAAGACTTTTCTCACCCTTGTTGGCGCAGTGTGCTTTTCTACGCTCTCTTTCGGCCAGGGCCTCACCGGCTCGATTTCGGGCAACGTAAGTGACCAGTCAGGAAGCTCCATAGCAGGCGTTCCCGTCAAGGTCACCAACATCAGCACCAATCAGGTGCGTCAAACCGCCACGGAGGCCAACGGCGACTTCGTGTTTACGCAGTTGCTCCCCGGCACCTTCCGCCTCGAAGTGGCGGCCAAAGGCTTCAAACGTTACGAACAGAACGATATTATTCTGTCCGCTACCGAACGTGTCGTCCTCAAGCGTGTAGAACTCCAATTGGGCGAGATCACCCAGACCATCGAAGTCAAAGCGGAGACCGCCCGCCTCCAAACCCAGTCCGCCGAACGCAGCGGCCTCATCTCCCTCGAACAAACTCAAAACGTCCCTCTCAAAGGGCGTGACTACCTCGGCCTCGTCAAGCTCCTCCCCGGCGTGATCGACACCGCCAACCGCAACGCCCCCGGCTGGAACAACCTCGGCGGGATTGTCATCAACGGCAACCGCGCCGGCACCATCAACCTCACGCTGGACGGCATCTCCTCCCTCGACACCGGCTCCATGGGCGGCCCCTATCTCGCCCCCTCCGTCGACGCCGTCGCCGAAGTGAAGGTCCTCCTCACCAACTATCAAGCCGAATACGGCCGCTCCTCCGGCGGTACCATCAACACCATCATCAAGTCCGGCACCAAAGAATTCCACGGCGGCGCTTACTACTTCGTTCGCAACGAAGCCCTTAACGCCAACGAATTCTTCCGCAACCGCGACGGCCTCAAACGCCCCCAATACCGCTTCAACTACCCCGGCTACTTCATCGGCGGCCCCGTCACCATCGGCAAGTTCAATAAGAACCGCGACAAGCTCTTCTTCTTCTGGTCGCAAGAGTTCCTGCCCCGGAAATACCCCACCTCGCTCCAGCGCCGCACCTTCCCCACCGCCGGCGAACGCATCGGCGACTACTCCGATTCCCGCGACCAAAACAACACCCTCATCCCCATCTGGGATCCCCTCAACAACCGCGTCCCGTTCCCTGGCAACCGCGTCCCCACCAACCGCATCGATCGCAACGGCCAGGCACTCCTCAACATCTTCCCGTTGCCCAACAACCCCGATCCCTCCCGCGCGTTCAACTCCCTGATCCAAGCCACCGTCGATCAACCCCGCCGAGACTCCATCCTCCGCATCGACTACAACATCGGCAACAAAACCCAGTTCTACTGGCGCGGCATCAACGATTACGAAGCCTTCAAAGGCGAATTCGATTTCGTCCTCGCCTCGTCCAGTTGGCCCCAACTCCCCATCAACTACCAAATCCGCTCCGCCGGCATGGTCTCCACGTTGATCCACACGTTTTCTCCCACCCTCGTCAACGAGTTCACCTTCGGTGTCAACCGCGCCAAGCAAACCGTCGACCCCCTCACCGACGCCGGCCTCGCTCGCAATGTTCGTGCCAACGTCACCCCCAACCTGCCGCAGTTCTTCCCCAGCGCCAATGCCCGCAATCTAATCCCCCAAGCCAACTTCGGCGGCGTGCCGAACGCCGGTGTTCTCAACATCGAACAACGCTTCCCGTTCTTCGGCACCAACAACATTTGGAACTGGTCCAATAACCTATCTAAAATCTACAGCGGCCACAACGTCAAGGCCGGCATCTACGTCGAACGCACGACGCGCAACGCCGCCCGCGGCTCCGCCTTCAACGGCACCTTCAACTTCAACCGCGACGTCAACAACCCCTTCGATACCAACTACGCATACTCAAACGCCCTCCTCGGCAGCGTCCAAAGCTATTCGGAAGCCAACAATAAGCCCGATGGCCACGCTCGCTACCTGAACGTCGAATGGTTCATTCAGGACGCCTGGAAAGTCACCCGCCGCTTCACCATCGATGCGGGCCTCCGCTTCTATTTCATCCAGCCCACCTGGAGCGCTGGTGACCAACTCGCCGCCTTCGATTTGGCTGGTTACGACCGCACCAAACAACCGGCTCTCATTCAACCATTCCGCAACGCCGCCGGCGCCCGCGTCGGTCGTGATCCCGTCACCGGCCTCGAACTCTCTCCCGCCTCCATCGGTCAGTTCGCCTCCGGCGTCGCTCCCTTCCAAGGCATGACCGTCTACAACGAGCACCTCCAAAACACCCCCGGCATCCAAGTCGCCCCCCGGCTCGGTTTCGCCTGGGACGTCTTCGGCAGCGCCCGCACCGCCGTTCGCGGCGGCGTCGGCGTCTTCTACGATCGCTTCAACGACGATCAAGTCCTCATTCATCGTGAACTCCCTCCGAACACGGTTACCCGCCAAGCGTTCAACACGACGATCGCTGACCTCCTCGCCAGCCCCTTCCGCGTCAGCCCTCCCGGAGTCACCTCCATCCAACGCGATTTCCGCCCGCCCACGGTCTATAACTGGAGCCTCGGCATCCAGCAGAACGTCGGCTTCGGTACCGTGCTCGATGTCGCTTACGTCGGCAACGTCGGTCGCCGCCTCATGCAGCGCCGCAGCCTCAACGCGCTACCATATGGCACCCGTTTTCTGCCCGGTTCGATCGACTCCACCTCGGGCAGCCCGCTTCCCGATAACTTCCTCCGGCCCAACCCCGGCTACGCCGACATCCAGTACATCGAACTCGCCGGCAGCTCCAACTATCACTCGCTCCAAAGCCAGATCACCAAGCGGTTCTCCAAGGGCGTCCAGTTCGGCGCTTCCTGGACTTGGTCGAAAGCGATGACCATCGTCAATGGAAACGGAGACGCGGTGAACCCCTATCTCAACTATCGGGTCCGCAACTACGGCAAGGCCAGCTTCGACCGCACCCATAACTTCGTTCTCAACTATCTCTACGACGTACCCAAGCTCTCAAACGTCTGGAAAAACCAGGTTTCCAAAGCCGTCTTCGATAACTGGCAAGTCTCGGGTCTGACGACGTTCACGAGCGGCGCGCCTCTCGGCATCGGCTACTCCCTCGTCAGCGGAGCCGATCTGGTCGGCGCTTCCGGCGCCGGCATCGATAGCCGCATCAACGTGCTCTCGAACCCGGTCCTCCCCAAGGGCGACCGTACCGAACTGCGCCACTTCGATACCAGCGTCTTCGCCCCGCCCACCCGCGCCGAATTCGGCATCGGCAACGCGCCGAAAGATGTTCTCCGCGGACCCGGCATAAACGCCTTCGATGTCTCGGTCTTCAAAAACATCCCCTTCGATCCGGACGGCAAGCGTCGCCTCCAACTCCGTTTCGAGTTCTACAACTTCTTCAACCACGCCAGCTTCCAGGGCGTCGACACCACCGCCCGATTTGACGCCCAAAACCGCCAAATCAGCACTACGTTTGGACAGTACACTTCCACCCTTGACGCCCGCCGCGTCGTTCTAGGCGCGAAGTTCTACTTCTAACCCGTTCTGCACCTCAGCCATCGCCCGCAATAGACTGGTCCGTCTCGCCAGTTCGCCTACCACCGTTGGCCAGGGCACCGTGCTCTGGCCAACGGTGGTGGCTGTCGAAGTCCGCGCTCCAGCCTACTTCTCGCTCGGGCGTCGTTGCGTCGCCTACCGGTAGACCTATCGCCGGATCGCCCAACCCCGCGTAGCCTCGCGCCTCGTTCCGAATGAGCAACACCCCTACGCCCCCTTCCTGGAAGTTTCGACGAACCGCGGTCTGGTGAACATCGAAACGCAACTCCGCTTCGTCGCGCTCTCAAAAACCACTTGTCGCTCCTCCATTCGGTGCCGAATGAAATCCGCTCAGAACCACTTTCTTGTCCCATAGCCCCCCGATCGGCGCGACCTTGCGCATCCCCGCCGAAATCACCCCCTAAGCCGCAAATCGGAAACTAAATCCTGATGATCGATCCCTCCAGCCGCTTGCTCACGGCCGCCAGGACCACCGGCACATCCGCTTTTCTCATTACATGCTCCTGGAACAGCACATTCCAATTGAAAGATGAGCCTGGAGGGCACTCCGGGGTAACCGGGACCAAGTAAGGGCTCCTTTCCACGGCCGTTTTCGTCCGGTTACGCAGGGCGCGCCTCCGGGTATAAGCTACGGAACAAAATGCATTTAGCTTCTTGCATGCGGCGCCCCGACTCGGTGTCGCTGATGCGCAGCGCTTCCGCCGCCAGCGCCGCCATCGTCTGACCGGGGCGGAGATGCTGAGCAGGGTCGGGGATTTGTTGGAAGACCTCCCAAGGGTGGCATACCGTTTGTAGACTCGCTTCTCCTCACCCTTGGTATCGATGATAATATCGGCCTGGCCGCAAGGCCGGTGGAAGTTCAAGTGGGGGTTGAGGTGCTCGCGGTAGAAGTCATGGATGGGTGCGGCGTGCTCTGCCCCAATATGCAGATAGCCCATCTGCTTCCGGATCACGGCTCCGCTTTTGGCTTCCACGAAGCCGATGTCCGTCATTGAAACGTCGGGGACGCGACTTCGCTTGTTCAATCAGCAGTTTCTTCAACAGCTCAGCCACGACATGGTTGATGAACTCACTGCCGTTGTCGGAGTGGAAGTGCAACACCACGAAGGGGAATTGGGCCAGAATCGCTTGTAAAACCGGCATCAGCCACGCTTCGCTGATGTGGGAGGCCGCCCCCACCACCTGCCATTGCGTAACTTCATCGACGGCATTGATGGGATACACACCTTTGACTCCGTCTCGGTCACCTTGGTGCACGGTGTCGATCCGCACAAAGCCCGGCTGGCCTTCCGGGTCGGCTTGCGCCGTTCCCCGATCGAGACGGGCGTCGGGCTCGTGCGGTGTAGTCGATGCGCTGCCGCCGGTAGCCCGCACTGTTTCGCAAATTGTACAGGTACCCATTCGAGATCGCCGCCAGCCGTTTGCACTGCTGATTGCCGAACACCTCGTACTCTCGTTTCAAGATGGCGCAGGTCGCCGGCCCACTCAGCCGCCCGTGCGCCTGATCGGCTGCGACCAGCGTCGCCACATCGGCTGTTGTGTAGCGCCGTCGAAACCGGCGTCGTCGATACACCGTTGGCTTGACCTCTTGCGTCTTCACAAACTTGTTGATCAGCCGCGTCAATTGCGCCCGGCTCAGCCCCGTCATCTTGGCGATGTAGCGTCGCACCAAGCCCTTGGATTCGCGGCTCAGTTTGGGGTGCCGCTGCCGCCTCAACGTCCGCTCCACCCAGGCGTAGATTGCGGCTCGCCCCTCGGCGTGGAAGTCCAACTCCTGTCTGCCCTCCAGAAAAGCCCGCATCTGCTCCAGGCTCGGATTCTCCGTCTGCTGCATTCGAATGAGCAATCCCCAGCTTGGCCCATCCGGACCCCTTCAGGCTCATCTTGTGTTGGAATCGACCGGCTCTCCAGGCTCATCTTGTATTGGACAAGACGCAACAGGGTCGCATCGGCAGGGTCGTGCTATTCTGCCGATTATAGGATAGAACCAAATGGCAACCGTTGAAGAAAATCGAGACAAATGGAATACGTATGATTGGCCGCAGGACGGCGATGAGTGGTCACAGGCATGGGGCGACTCAAATCAAGTTTGGTGGGCCGTTCTCTATCCTCGGATTGGCCGCTACCTCCCGACCGGTACCGTCCTCGAAATCGCCTCAGGGTTCGGTCGATGGACTGGTTATCTGAAGCAATTCTGCCAGCAATACGTGGGAATAGACGTCTCCGAAACAGCCATTTCGGCCAGTCGGAAGAAATTCCCCGACCTCACTTTCCATCTTACGGACGGAGTGTCACTTCCTGTCATCAAGGAGCGTTCAATTTCTTTCTGTTTTAGTTACGATTCGCTCGTTCACATCGATCGAGATACCATTCGGGCATACATCCTGGAATTGGACAGAATTTTGACGAATGACGGTATCGCCTTCATTCACCACTCAAACCTCGGTGCCTACAAGGACATCTTGGATCGAAAGCGGTTTTGGGCGAAGATCGTGCCCTCATGGCGTTGGAGAAAGTACTTTCAATTGATTCCCGAGACCCACTGGAGAGATCCGGAGGTTACCGCCGATTTTGTTCGGGAGCTTTGTGAAGCAAAGGGACTGGACTGTCGACAAGAGCTGATTTCTTGGCTCGATACCGACGGCCTGCTGATCGACTGTTTTACTCTGATTAGTCGCGCTCCATTGCCCTACGCGCGCATGGAGAATCCAGATTTGGGCTTATTCGCTTCCCGGTTGAAGAATTGCTCGGGGCACTACGTGGCTCCAGCGAAGTCGTAATTGACCGGGACATGGCCGCCAACCATTCCTTGAACCAACGATAACTTCGGCATGGGCTCGACCTGTTGAGCCCATGCCGAAGAGTTTTCTCCCTGCGAATTGCAGCCGTTGCCCCGTCGGCATCGTTCCTAACGAGTCATCCTCACAACCGCTACTTGCACTGGCGCGCTCGTCGATTCCAACTCCCGACGGACCTTCTGATTCTCTACGCCCCGATCCTTCAGCCACACTTGCGTCAGCGCACAGCCGCTCGCCCCACAAGCAAAGCTAAGGTGGGATTTCGCCATCGCCCGGTTGTTCTCCGACGCCGAGCTAAATCCGATCAACACCACCGCCTTGCCCGTAAAGTTGTTCTGAACCGTGAACAACCCTTGGCCCGTCGGTGCTACGTTGTAAATTCCCGCCGGCATCCTCACCCCGGACGCCGCGAACGGAAAGTTGATCTTCGCGATCATCGTCTCGGCCTGCATGCTCACGACCGCCATCATCATCGTCACAATTGCTTTCGTCATTGTCGTTTCTCCTGTAAGTTAATGATTCCGAACCGTTCTACTACCGAGTCATCGCCACAACAGCCATTTCCACCGGCTCGCTCCCCGCTTCCATCTGCTCCCGAACCCGCCGGTTCTCCACTCCCGCGCTCTCAAACCAAACCTGCGACAGAGCGCATCGGCTCGCCGAGCAGGTAAATCCCAAGTGCGGC
The DNA here is from genome assembly GCA_026394015.1 of Acidobacteriota bacterium. GTDB lineage: Bacteria > Acidobacteriota > Terriglobia > Bryobacterales > Bryobacteraceae. The sequence continues at coordinate 23,017 of JAPKZA010000244.1, read as the reverse complement.
GCCACCGGGCTGCGGCTCTGATTCGCTGCCGTCCCAAAACCCGCCAAAATCACCTTCTTGCCGGTCTTCGCGTTGCTGATCGTGTGCCGACCCAGCCCCACCGCCCCAATCCGATACTCGCCCGCCGGCATCGGCACCCCAGACACCACAAACGGGAAGGTTACTTTCGCCTCCAGAGTCTCCGCCTTCATGCTCACTGCCGCCAACATCGCCACTACCAGTGCTTTCGTCATTGTCGTATCTCCTGTTCGTTGCGATCCATCTGGATCCTGCTCTCTCTAATGCAGGTCCTTCGCCACCATCTAAGTGATGGATTCTTATACAGCCTATGCCCCTGAATTAACCATCCGGAGAATTCCGTTAACCCATTGGTTAATCCTGATACACTGTTCTCGCCATGTCCGCCCGTCTCCTCTCTCTCTACGGACCCTTAGCCGGCCAGGCCATCCCCCTCCCCGATGTCGAAACCATCGTCGGCCGCGACCCCGACGCTGGCATCGTCCTCGAAGGCCAAGGCGTTGCCTGGCGTCACTGCGTCTTCGTCGGCCGCCGCCTCACCGATCTCCGTTCCGCCGAAGGCACCCTTGTCAACGGCCTCCGCATTCGCGAAGACGATCTCAACCCCGGTGACCACATCTCGATCGGCCCCCATCGCTTCGTCTTTGAACCCGATACCGCCGGCCGCGCCCCCGCCCTCCTCGAAGCCTGCACCATGATCTTTCTCTTCCGCGCGCTCCTCGCCGGACCCAACCCGATCATCGAGCAACACCTCGCCCAACTCCTCGGCTGTGCGGCCATCCGGTTTACCCTTGGCCCCGGCCCCGAAGACGTTTCCGTCGACCACCGCGAACGCATAGCCACCGTCCCCGTCTTCGCCCGCGGCGAGCGCATCGGAGCCCTCCGCCTCGACTACCCCGGCCCCACGCCAGATGACGATACCCTCGGAGCCCTCGCCACCCTCGCCACCGTTGCCCTCGAAAGCCAACTCCATCTCAACTCCCTCAAATCCGAAAACGCCGTCCTCCGCGAACGCCTCTCCGGCATCATCGGCCAAAGCCCGAACTGGCTCCGCGTCCTCAACCTCGCCCTCCGCGCTGCGCCCTCGGAAGCCACGGTCCTCATCCTCGGCGAAACCGGCACCGGCAAAGAGGTCATCGCCCAAGCCATCCATCGCGCCAGCAACCGCGCCAAAGGCCCCTTCCTCGCCCTCAACTGCGCCGTCTTCGGCGAAAGCCTCCTCGAAAGCGAACTCTTCGGCCACGAAAAAGGCGCCTTCACCGGCGCCATCGAACGCAAGCCCGGCAAGCTCGAAACCGCCGCCGGCGGCACCGTCTTCCTCGATGAAGTCGGCGAACTCGCCCCGCAACTCCAAGCCAAATTCCTCCGCGTCCTCCAGCAGCGCGAGTTTGAACGCATCGGCGGTCGCCAAACCATCAAACTCGACGCCCGTATCCTCGCCGCCACCAACCGCGAACTCTCCGCCGAAGTCAAAGCCGGCCGCTTCCGCGAAGATCTCTATCACCGCCTCAACGTCGTCACCCTCCACACCCCGCCCCTCCGCGAACGCAAACTCGATATCCCCGCCCTCGCCAGCCACTTCCTCGCCCGTGCCACCCGCCCCATCGACGGCATCTCCCCCGCCGCCATGCGCCTGCTCACCGCCTACGACTGGCCCGGCAACGTCCGTGAACTCCAAAACTGCCTGGAACGAGCCTCCGTCCTCGGCTCGACTCGCTTCATCGAACCCGACGACCTACCCGAAGAGCTCAACGAACCCCCCAAGCCCGCCGCCGGCTTCTCCCAAGCCAAAGGCACCGCCATTGTCGAGGCCTGGACCCGGGCCAAAGGCGACTACAAACAAGCCGCCGCCCTCCTCGGCATCCATCCCAACTCCCTCCTCCGCATGATCCGCCGTCTCGGACTTCGCCCTCAATTACCATAACCAACTGTCACGCGAATGAAATGACGCCGTCATCTCCTTTCGCTATCATGAAAAAATGTTCATTCGCCTTCTTCTTTCCTTTTCCTTCGCCGTTGCCGCCTTAGCCCAGTACACCACCGGTCGAATCGAAGGCAACATCTCCGATCCCACCGGCGCGCCCGTTGGCGCTGCCACCCTCACCCTCACCAACCTCGACAGCAACCAAACCCGCAAAACCGCCTCCCTCGACACCGGCGCCTTCTTCTTCGCCGCCCTCAACCCCGGTCCCTACCGGCTCGAAATCGCGAAAGACAGCTTCGCCCCGGTCTCCGTCCAGCTCGCCGTCGTCACCAGCCAAACCATCTCCCAAAACTTCTCTCTCTCGCTCGCCACCCAATCCTCCACCGTCCAGGTCATCGAATCCGCCGCCGCTCTCCTCAACACCTTCGAGCCCCTCCGCTCGGTCACCCGCTCCGCCCTCGAAATTCAAACCCTCCCCAACGCCAGCCGAAACGTCGTCAATATGATCACGCTCGTCCCCGGCGTCACCCCCACCTTCAATCCCCGCGGCGGCTCCCTCACCACCCTCAACATCGCCCAGGCCGGCCAACTCAACTCGAACGGAGGCCGCTCCAAAGCCACCGCCCACCAACTCGATTCCACCGATGCCAATGACTGGGAGTTCGGCGGCATCGCCCTCTCGACGCAACCCACCCCCGACATGCTCCAGGAGTTCAAAGTCCTCGCCGCCAACTGGGCCGCCGAATACGGCGTCAAGTCCAACGCCCAAGTCCTCATGGTCACCCGCTCCGGTACCAACACCCTCCATGGCTCGGCGTATAACTTCCTCCAGAATTCCGCCCTCAACGCCCGCGACTATTTCGACCCTACCGGTAAAGCCACCCCCCTGCGCCAGAACTTCTTCGGCCTCACCGCCGGGGGCCCCCTTCGCAAAGATAAAACCTTCCTCTTCGGCGGCTGGGAGTCCCGCCGCTCCCGTGGCTCCAGCCCAATTTCCCTCCTCGCCGTGCCCACCGAAGCCGCCCGCGCCACCGTCACGGACCCCAGCGTGCGCGCCATCCTACCCCTCCTGCCCCTTCCCACCGCCGCCACCTCCAACCCCCGCATCGGCACCGTCGCCGCCTCGCTCCCCTCGCCTTCCGATAGCGACCAGTTCCTCCTCCGTGGCGACCAGTACTTCGGCGCCCACAACCTCACCGCCCGCTACTTCCAAAACTCCGGCTCCAGCTTCTCCCGCACCGCCGGCTCGCTTCCCCAGTTCGACGCGACATTCGACCCCCAAGGCAAAAACGCCATGCTCGCCGATACCTGGGTCGTCAACCCCGCCACCACCAACGAACTCCGCCTCTCCTACGGTCGCGCCAGCGCCCTGTTCAGCCCCGCCAAGGAACCCGTCACCCCCCGCTACACCGTCGCCGGACTCGCCGGTTTCGGCACCGTCCAATCCTGGCCCCAGGGCCGCATCTTCAACGTCTATCAAATCGCCGACGTCGTCTCCCACGTCCGCGGCCGCCATATCCTCAAAGCCGGCGTCGACCTCCGCCGCATTCAGGATAATTCCATTAACGACTCCTCCCGCCGCGGCGTCTACAACTTCGCCTCCCTCGATACCTTCCTCGCCGGCACCCCCGCCACCTATACCCAGGTCTTCGGCAACACCTATCGCGGCTTCCGCATGGACTACCACGGCCTCTTCGTGCAAGACGATTTCAAAGTGACACGCACCCTCACCCTCAACCTTGGTCTCCGTTGGGAGTTCCAGGGCGGCCTCGCCGAAGTCAACCAACTCCAGTCCGTCCTCGATCCCCGGCTCACCGGTGCCATCGGCCAAGCCGGCACCGGGCTCCTCGGCGGCTTCCGGAACGAAAAACCCGTCATCGAGGGCCGCTACAATCTCGCCGCCCCCCGCCTCGGCTTCGCCTGGAACCCCGGCGCCGGTCGTTTCTCCGTCCGCGGCGGCTACGGCATTTACTTCGATTCCCAACTCTTCAACGGCCTCCAAGCCGGCCGCACCACCCCGCCCACCAACTACACCGGCAGTCTCGCCGCCGCCCAAATCACCGGTGCCAACAGCTTCGCCAATCTTCTCGCCGGCTCGGCCCAGGTCCAGCGCGAATTCTCCACCCAAATCGGTGGCTTCGGCACCCTCCGCAATCTCGGCGGCATCACCTCCCAGATTCCCCAACTCCGCAACCCCTACTCCCAACACTACTCACTCGGCGTCCAAACCCGCCTCTCCCCCACCATGGTCGTCGACGTCGCCTACGTCGCCACCAAAGGCACCGCCCTCACGACGCTCGGACCCGGCAATGCCACCGACCCCGCCCAGCGCCCCGCCCCTGCCTCCAGTCTCGCCGACGAACAAGCCCGTCTCACCCAGTTCCAACAGTTCGCCGCCCGCGCCAATGGCACCGCCGCCGCCCCCGCCGCCGTCCGCATCGACCCCCGCTTCAACACCGTCAACCTCATCCGCGACAACGGCAGCTCCATCTACCACTCCCTCCAAACCGAGTTCCGCAAAACCCTCTCCCGCGGCCTCTCCATCCAGGCCGGCTACACCTGGTCCCGCTCCATCGATAACGGCTCCGACTACAGCCCCGGCCAAGCCACCACCGACCGTGGCTTCGCTCAGGACCAGTTCAACTACCGCGCCGAACGCGGCCCGTCCTCCTACGACATCCCCCACCGCTTCATCGTTTCCCACGTCTGGCAACTGCCCTTCTACAAGAACAATCGCGTCCTCGGCGGCTGGACCTTCGCCTCCATCAACCAATACCAAACCGGCATCCCCTTCACGGTCATGTCCGGCGCCCGCCTCGGCCTCGCCGACGTCAACATGGACGGCGACATCTCCGGCGCCTTCGATAACGCCCGCGCCTCCTGCGTCTCCGGCGGCACCGGCTTCACCTTCGGCGATCGCGCCACCCTTCCCACCCCCGCCGCGCGCGGCGTCAACAGTACCACCAACTCCGCCAATTTCAAATATGTCCAACCCCTCCTCGGCAACCACGGCACCTGCGGCCGCAACACCGAACGCATGAACAACCTCCTCAACTTCGATTGGACCCTGTCGAAAAACGTCCGCCTCTACGAGCGCCTCGGCCTCGAATTCCGCACCGACCTGTTCAACATCTTCAACGTCCCCTTCCTCACCGCCGCCGGCGATGATTTCCGCAACCTGTCGAGCCCGCTCTTCGGCCAAACCAACGCCGCCGCCCCCAGCCGCCGCATGCAAATGTCCCTCCGACTCACATGGTAAAGCTTCCGCTCCCTCCCCTTCCGAGGCTTTAATCAGCTCATCCTCCTCGCCGACGGTGTCGTCAAAAACAAATCGTCGCGATTTCGGCGGCGTCACCGTCAACGGCAACCCCGCGCCTTTTCGAACGACTACCTCCTCGACGGCGTACCCAACAACGGCATCTACCAGGGTCGCTCCGCCATCCCCGTCTCCATCGACGTCATCCGCGAATTCCCCGTCACCCACGGCGTCGCCAATGCCGAATTCGGCTAGGCCGGCACCCAGGTCTCCGTCGTCTCCCGCTCCGGCTCGAACCGTTTCCACGGCAGCGCCTTCGAATACTACCGCGGCTCGACCGGCCAAACACGCAACCCCTTCAACTTCGAAAACCTACAGCTCTTCTCCCGCCTCCTCCACCGCATCAATCTCAAAAACACCGTCGTCGTCTTCCTCGCCGATCACGGTGAAATGCTCGGCGACCATAATCTTATGCGCAAGGCCAGCTATAGGTACGACCAGGTCACCCACTCCCCCCTCATCCTCGCCGAACCCGGCATTCCGCGGAATCTCTACATCAACTCGCTCTGCGAGGCCGTGGATACCAAGCCCACCCTCGGCCAACAACTGAACTTCCCACCCCCCCCACGCGCAAGGCCAAAGTCTCGTCCCCCTCTTCTCGAAACCCACCACCCAACGCAAATCAGTCGTCTTCGCCGAGTTCCCCACCGTGAAGCTGGTCCCCGCCGCTACCCACGAACTCGTGCATTACCCTAAAGCCACATACGGCGAACTCTACGGCCTCGCCGCCGATCCCCACGAATACGGAAACCTCCTCCGCCAACCCCGTCCGCGACGCCGTCTAAATCTGGCATCATATTCCCATGCCTTCCTCCCGCCGTAACCTATTTGCCGCCGCAGCCCTCGCGGTTCCCGCTGCCGCTATCGCCAAGCCATCAAAGAATAAGCAGGCCCATTGGAAAGACGGCCGCCCGAAGGATGGCAAAGCGCCTCTCTACTCCCCCGTCATCACCGCCAACGGTTTCGTCTTCGTCTCCGGCACCGGGAAAATCGACGGCGGCACCATCCAGGAACAAACCAAGTGGGTCCTCGATTCCATCGAAGCCAATCTCAAGCACGTCGGCTCTTCCATGCTCAAGGCCGTCAAGTGCAACGTCTATCTCTCGGACATCGCCAACTATGGCCCCATGAACGAAGTCTTCCGCGGTCGCTTCGGTGAAAATCCGCCCGCCCGCACCACCTTCGCCGTCGCTGCCATCCCCTTCGGCTGCCTCGTGGAAATCGAAGTCATGGCGGAGGCTTAGCCGTCGCGATGCAAACGCCCATTCTCTCCCCCGCCGCCCCTCCCCCCGCCGGCTTCTACTCCCAAGCCGTCCGCGCCGGTAACCTCCTCTTCATCTCCGGTCAACTCCCCCTTGACGCTAAAGGCACTCTCATAGAAGGTGACGTCGCCGCCCAAGCGCTCCAAACCCTTACGAACATCCAGCACATCCTCGAAGCCGCCGGTGCCACCCTCGCGGAACTCACGCAAGTCACGCTCTACATCACCAGCATCGACCATTGGCCCGCCGTCAACGCCGCCTACGCCGCCTTCCTCGCCGGTGTTCCCGTACCCCCCGCCCGCGCCGTGGTCCCCGTCAAAGAACTCCACTTCGGGGCACTAATTGAGATCCAAGCCGTCGCCGTCTTGAATTCATAACGCCGCCTTCAATCGTTCATCCGACAGTAACCCCGGCCCGGTATTCTCGGGCTTATGCTTCGCCTTGGAATTGCACTCTTACTTCCCATTGCTCTTTTTGCCCAGTGCTCGCTGACCGTCTCGGTTGAAGACGCCTCCGCCAGTGTCATCGCCAACTCCTCCCTCCGCCTCCGCGATCAAGCCACCGGTCGAACCCTCGTCGGCTCCACCACCGCGGACGGCTCCGTCTCGTTCCCCTCCATCCCCTGCGCCGCCTACCAGCTCAACGCCCGCTTCCCCGGCTTCGAAGAATCGAACGCTACCGCCCGTCTCTCGATCAACACCCCCGCCCAACTCAAAATCACCCTCCGCACCCGCGGCCTCTCCGAGCAAGTCCAGGTCACCGAATCCGCCGATCTCCTCCAACCCAATCGCACCACCCAATCCACCACCCTCTCCGCCAGCCAGATCCAGAGCCTCCCCACCGCTTCCCGCAACATCACCCACCTCATCGTCCTCGAAGCCGGGGTCTCCGCTCCCCTGCCGGACCGCACCGGCCGCGGCATGAACATCGCCACTGCGCCCGGCAGCCAAGCCGACGACGGTGCCCAATCTCTCAACCCTTCCGTCAACGGGGCCCGACCCTCTAACAACGCCCTCTCCATCAATGGCCTCGACACCACCAACATGATGAACGCCAACGGAAGCCTGGGCAACAACCTCAACGTCCCCCTCGACGCCCTGGAAGTAGTGGAAATACAAACCGCCCTCTTCTCCGCCACCACCGGACGCAACGGCGGCGCCAACATCCAGATGATCACCCGCAGCGGCACCAACCAGTTCCACGGCTCCGCCTATCACTACCTCCAAAACGAAAAGTTCAACGCCAACGAGTTCTTCCTCAATCGCGCCGGCACCGCCCGCCCCCGCCTCCGCCGCAACGAAACCGGCGTCACCTTCGGCGGCCCCGTCTTCAAAAACAAAACCTTCTTCTTCGCCTCCGTACAACGTTCTGACTTCCTCTCCGGCTACGCCAACAAGGCCATCGCCCGCACCGGCGTCCCCGACGGACTCAACTTCGACGTCCGTACCCGCGACAACATCGCCGATGTCGCCAACCGCTGGCTCGCCTCCGGTGCCCGCGATAACCCCCGCTTCGCCGCCAACTTCCTCACCGCCCTCCGCGCCTTCCCCGCCGATCAAACCCCCGGTCTCGAACGCAAGTTCTTCGACGATACCGCCGCCCTCCGCTTTCGCCGCCTTACCCCCTCCGACATCCACCCCGTCGCCATCAACATGCTCAACGTCAAGCGCAATGGCCAACTCCTCCTGCCGTCCGTAACTGACTCCATGCAACTCCTCCCCGGTACCGCCTCCTATGGTGCCGAACGCGCCCTCGTCCAAGTCTTCCCCACGTTCTTTAACTCCTGGTCCGGCAACGGAACCCTCGAACACAACTTCACCGCCACCCATCGCACCCGCCTCAACTTCATCAAGTCCGTCCAGTACGTGGAAGAAGCCTTCCCTTGGGCCGCCTCCTCGGTCTCGCCCACCCAAGGACAAACCCCCTCTTACACCGCGTCGCTTTCCGATGTCCGCACCTTCGGCCCCCGCGTCGTCAACGATTTTCGCGGCGGCTTCTTCGAGCTGTACAACACCCGCATCTCTAAGTACAAAGACATCTTCAACTCGACTCTCGGCATCTACAATCCGATCGAAAAAGCCGTCGGCGGCCTCGCCTCGCTCATGCCCACCGTCGACATCGTTACCCAGCTCACCGGTGCCGGCATCGGCAACGCCTGGGACTTCTATGACCGCCAACGGGTCATCAACGTCGCCGACACCCTCACCTGGAACCTCGGCAAACACACCCTCGCCATGGGCGGCGAGTTCCGTCGGCCCACCATCAAAGGCGAATACATGGCCCGCACCAACGGCGACCTCGACTACGACAACTGGGTCCTCTTCTTCACCGGTCACGGTGCCTCCGGCGGCGGCTCCGACCTCGATCAAGGCGACACTCGCCGCCATTTCAAAATGAAAGACTACGGTGCCTTCCTCCAGGACGATTGGCGGATTCGCCCCGGCCTCACCCTCAACGCCGGCGTCCGCTGGGACTTCTACGGCAATCCCGTCGACGCCGATGGCCGCATCGGCAACTACTACAATAACGCCACTGCCGCTCGCCTCAAAGTCGAGCCCGGCTTCTACGTCCCCGAAAACAGCGTCTTCTTTCAACCCAATTTCGACCCCACAAAACTCGGCCTCGTCCTCGCTCCGGGAACGCAATGGGATCTCAAACAGGTCCACAAATCGTCCACCCCATCCACCTTGCTCAGTGACTACAACAATGTGGCTCCCCGTCTCGGCTTGGCGTGGCAACCCCAGCGCTTCCGCAAACTCGTCCTCCGCACCGGCTACGGCATGTTCTTCGAACGGCCTTCCGCCGCAATTAAGGGCGACCTCCAGCTCTCGCCCCCGTTCTTCTTCTATGCCAACGTCCCCGCCCCCGTCGACATGGCCAACCCCTATCCGTCTCTCAACGTCAACCCCTTCCAAATCCCCCTCAACGTCACCATCGCCCGCAACGCCACCGGGGCTCCCAGCTGGCGGCGCGCCGACGGTTCCGCTTTCCCCTCCACCGAACCCTTCGGTGCCAAGAATATGACTTTCATTGACCCCTTCATCCGCACGCCCTTCGTGCAGCAGTGGTCCTTCAACCTCCAGTTCGAACCCGCCAAAGGTAACCTCCTTGACGTTCGCTACGTCGGCACTCTCGGTCGCGATCTCATGGGTCGCGTCAATCTGACCCAGCCCCAGGATCCCCGCGTCAAACCCGTCAACGGTTTCACTGACATCTACACCTCCACCGGTGCCGTCATCAGCCCCGACTACTTCGTCGATCCCCAATATCTCGGTCTCAGCCGTAGCGGCGGCTTCCGCTTCCGCGGCAACTTCGGGTCTTCTTCCTACCACGCCCTTCAGACCAACTTCCGTCGCCGTATGGGAAGCTTCTTCACCGGCCAGTTCGCTTACACTTGGCAAAAGTCTCTCGATACCGTCTCCTCCGATAACGGCATCATCGAGCACGACGCGACAAACATCGAAAACAATCGCGGCCCGTCGAGCTACGATCGGACCCACCGCTTCACCGCCGCCTACGTCTTCGAAATCCCCAGCCTCAAGTCGATCCGCACCGGCTTCCTCGCGGTCGCTACGAGCGGATGGTCGCTCAGCGGCGCGGCGACTCTCCAAGGCGGGTCCGCTTTCTCGGCGTACGGCAACTCCACCCGCAACGCGTTCTTCGCCCAACCCGCCGCGGCTCGTCTCGATTTTGCTCCGGGAAAGAGCATTGCCGATGCCCGCGGCACCGGCCGAGCCCAGGACCGGCTCAACAACTGGTACAACACCTCTGCGTTCACCGATTCGCTCGACCGTTGGGGCAACTCGGGGCGCAATATCTTACGTGGTCCTGGTCAACAGCAGTTCGACTTTGTGGCCTCCAAGATGACGAAGGTTGCCGAGAGCTTCTCGGTCGAGTTCCGTTGGGAGATCTACAACGCATTTAACCAGACGACGTTTTCCAACCCCGCCAACACCTTTGCGGCTGCCGGCCCGGGCACGGCTGGTGTGATCACGTCGACGATCGGAGGCCCCCGCACGATGCAAGGAGCCCTCCGCTTCCGCTTCTAGCTCTTCTTCACCCCGGTCCGCCCATTCTCTACCGTCCAACTCGTTGACGTGGAAATGGGCGCTCCGGGCTTAGATACGTACGGCACAATCCGATAATCCGCCCGATACTCCTGCGCCGTAACCGCGCACCGCACATAGCCCCGCTGTGCATTAAACCATTTCAAATGCGGATTCTCGCTATAAACCGCCGCCGTCGTCGCTCGCGTCTCGCTACCATCGCCCCCGCTGCTAATCGACGTCCCCACAAACTCCGTCCCCACCACTGCGGCACCCAACTTCAAATCCACCACCCAGTTCGAATGGATATCCCCCGTAATCACAATCGGATTCGCCGGTTTCCGCTTCCCTAAAAACTCCAGCACCCTGTTCCGGTCCGCATCGTATCCGCTCCACTGGTCCATCGACAAACTCTCCTCCGGCCCCGGCTTCATGTCAATCCGCGCCATCAGCACCTGTTGCGCAATCACATTCCAACGCGCCGGCGACTTGTCCAACGTCGCAAACATCCAATCTCGCTGCGCTGCCCCCAGTATCGTCCCCTTCGGATCCAGTGCCTCCAAACAACCCACTTTATTCCCGTCACCACAGGGTTGATCGGTCCGATACTGCCGCGTATCGAGCACCGTAAACCGCGCCAACGCCCCAAAATCCAAAGCCCGGTACAACTGCATCGCCGATCCCTGGGGCAGGGAACTCACCCGTAGCGGCATGTTCTCGTAGTAAGCCTGATAGGCGTTGGACCGTCTCTCCAACAATTCCGCCCGCGTTTGCTTATCTTCGGCTACATCCCCGGCGTAGTTGTTATCCACCTCGTGGTCATCCCAAGTTACAATCCACGGGAACCGCTGGTGCACTTTCTGTAACATCGGGTCGGTCTTATACAGCGCGTGCCGATTCCGATAATGCGTCAACGTCGTAATCTCCGGCCCCGTATGCTTCCGCACCCCATTGCTCCGCTCCGGGCCTTCATAAATGTAGTCGCCCAGATGCACCACCAGGTCCAACTCTTCTTCGGCCATATGCTGGTAAGCCGTCCACCATCCCGCCTCCCAGTGCTGGCACGAAGCGAACGCGTAGTTCAATTGCTTAACCATCGCCCCCGCCGCCGGCATCGTCCGCGTCCGCCCCACCGGGCTCGCATAGTTCCCCGCCTTGAACTGGTACCAATACCACCGGTCCGCCCGCAGCCCTTCTACTTCCACATGCACCGAATGCCCCAAATTCGGCGTCGCCACGGCCTTGCCCTTCTTAACGCCTTTCGATAACTTCTCATCCTCGGCGATCCGCCACTCCACCTCGACCGCCGCATTCTCCATCCCGCCCCCGTTCAGCGGATCCGGGGCCAACCGAGTCCAAAGCACGATCCCCGAAGCCGTCGGATCTCCCGACGCCACTCCCAATGAAAACGGGTCTTTCGCAAACTTCGGTGCCGCAAACAACGGCACCCGTATCGAATAGAGGGACGAGATCAAGATTCCGGATTGAGCCAGAAAGAATCGGCGATTCAGCATGATGCCAATAGTCTATCGCTTGCTCGGTTAACCGTGGATGAAATACCCGCGGCCAAATTGGGATTCGGCGCTCCTCGATTGGCCGACCAACGAGAACGCCGAATTGATGAGGGTCAATGGATATGTGACCCTGTGCACAGGAGGATTGCGATCCCGCCGAAGGACTCGGTATCGCAGGTCGTGGGTTACCTCAAAGGGAGGAGCGCGATTCACGTTGCTTGAGGGTACAGAGACCGGAAGCGGAACTTTGTTGGGCAGCACTTCTGGGCACGCGGTTACTTCTTCTCGACAGTGGGTCGAGAAGAAGCCGTCATCCGCGAGGACATTCGAAACCAGGAGTAGGGCCCCCGGCTTTGCCGGGGGATATTTACTTCATGCACGGTTGGAAGACATCCGTCACTTGCGAAACAGCATTGCCCATCATGAGCCAATCCTGACGTCCCACAACCCGTTGTACGCGGGGCATAGAAAGCACCTCGCACGGGCCCACACTCACGAATGTCTTGGCTGGATCTCTACAAACACCTCGAACTCGTTAGAGCACCGGTCTCGATTCCAGCTTGCCGTGGGAGTACAGCCCATCGGATTGAGGTCCTGAACTGCCTACGCTACTGGCGGTTGCCGAGGTGCTTGAGGGTGTCGGTGCCTAGGGTCTTGCGAACGACCTTGGCGAGGAGAGCGGGGTCTCCGTCGGCTCCTTGACGCTGGATCGCTTCGCGGTACCTTTCCTGACTGTCCGCTAAGTCAAGCGGGGTTTCTCCTTGGGCGTTCTTGGCGTCGAGAGAGGCACCCTTGGAGTGTAGGAACTCCAGGAGTTCGGGCTTTCCTTCGATGGCGGCAAGGTGGAGAATCGTTTGGTTTTGGCGGGCTAGAGTGATCGCTTCGACCGGATCGGGGATCTTGTCTTGCGGGCTCCAACGGGCGGTCACCTCGGCTCCTCGTTGTACCATCTCGGGGACGATGGCCATGTCCGCGGCGAGTACGGCGACGGAGAAAGGCGTGTGGCCGTCCTTGCGATGGAGGTTGGGGTTGGCTCCGCTGTCGGCGAGCAGGCGGACCAGTTCGACGCTGTTGGAGCTGGCGGCGATGTGCATGGGCGAAGAACCGGGTGGGGCGGGGTTGATTCGCACGTCGCCGGCGGGGCCTCCGGTGGGGTAGACCGTCTGGCGGTTGGGGTCGGCTCCGGCTTTGAGAAGACGCTGGACGAGGGCTAACGCATCTTTCAGGTTGTCGGCGGCGTCCGTGTCCGTGCCTAGGGCTAGGGCGGCGGCGTTTTGGCCGTATGCCCCCTTCTGCCGCGTGCCGCTGCGCGCGGCCTTGGCTACCGCTAACGCGGCTCCGTGGAGCGGGGTGTAGCCTGCTCCGTCAACGACTTTCACCGTCGCTCCGCGGTCGAGTAGAAGATTCGCCATGGCTACATTCGGGCTGAAACGCTGGGAGCTTCCGGCCGTGGCAGGGCCTCCCTTGCCGGGGACAAAGGTGCCCTTGGGTTGATCCCATTTGTAGAGAGCGGCGAGCAAGGGGGTCGTGCCGTCGGCGGAGGCAGCGTTGACGTCGAGGCCGGCGGCTAGGAGGGCCTGCGCCGACAGGAGATCGTTCTTCTGGACGGCGAAGAAGAGGGCGTTGAGGCCGCCTTTCTTGGCGATGTAATCTCCTTCGTTATTCCAGGGGATCCCGGTTTTACCGAGGGTGGCGGTGGTGGGGATGTAGATCGTGTACTTGACCTCCCACGTCGTCGTGGTCGCTCGGATATCGGCTCCGTACTCGAGGAGGAGCCTGACAGCGGCGGGGTTTCCGGCGGCCCACATCAAGGCCGTTTGGCCATACTTTCTGTCGCTGGCGTTGACCTTCGCTCCTTTGGCGAGGAGGAGTTTCATCATGTCCGGGCGGCCGAGACGGGCGGCGGTCATGAGCGGGGTCTCGCCGTTCTCGCGGGCTAAGTCAGGGTTGGCTCCGCGGGCTAGGAGTTGGGTGACTAGGGGGGCGGAGCCGTTCGAGATCGCTAGGGAGAGGGGGCCGATGCCGAGTTCGTTGGCTCGGTTGGGGTCGGCTCCGGCTTGGAGGAGAAGGCTGGCGATGTCTGGGTTAGCGCGGAGGACGGCCCAGGCGAGGGGAGTGGAGCCGTCGGTGTCGGCCTCATTGGGGTTGGCCTTTTGGCGGAGGAGTTGTTCAACAGTAATGCGATCGTCGGCGCGGACGGCGTCGAAGAGGGCGCTGAGGAGGAAGAGGGCTGGCAACATCCGTTTAGACCTCGAGGCGGTTGAGGCGGCCGGTGCTGTCGCCGAGCTTTTCCGTAGGCACGCCGACTTTGTCGAGCATGGTGAGATAGAGATTCGTCAGCGGAGTTTCGTCACCGGGGTACTTAAGATAGCGGCCCCCGGCGATGCGCCCGGCGGCGCCGCCGGCGAGGATAATGGGCAGGTCGCGCTGGCTATGGGATGTCGGGACGCTGAGGTTGCTGCCGTAGAGGATAAGGGAGTGGTCGAGGAGCGTCGAGTTGCCTTCTTTGATCGAATCCATTTTGGAGAGGAAATAGGCGAAGAGGCGGGATTGGTCGACGTTGATTTTGGCGAGGGCGTCGAGCTTTTCCTTCTCAAAATTGTGATGGGAGATTTCGTGGTGGCCCATGGAGATATTGAGATGGGGGTAGTTGATGGAGGTGGCTTCGCGGGCGTAGAGGAAGGTCCAGACACGGGTGAGGTCGGCTTGGAGGGCGAGGGTTTGGAGGTCGAACATGAGCTTGACGTGTTCGACCCAGGAATCTGGAACGCCAGCGGGGCGGGCCATGTCGGGGAGGTCGGTGGGGCGTTTGCGGGAGGCAACTTGGATGCGGCGTTCGACGTCGCGGATGGATTCGACGTACTCGTCGAGCTTGCGGCGGTCGGGGGCACCGAGTTGGAGTTTGAGTTCGTTGATGCGTTCGGTGACGGCGTCGAGGCTACTGCGGTCGGCGGCGTCGCGGGCGGCGGAGGCGGCGGGGTCGATGCGGCCGCCTTCGCCGAAGAGGCGTTCAAAGACTAAGCGGGGATTGGATTCGAAGGGGAGGGGAGTAGTCGCGGTTTTGAAGACGGGCCCGATCGGGGTGCCACCGCCGTTGTTGTTTTCGGCGGCGAGTTCGAGGGAGGCAAAGGGGGTTTCCTTGCCGAGGGTTTGGGCGGCGAGTTGGTCGACGGAGATGCCGACTTGGACCTTACCTTTCGTGAGTTCGACGCCGGTGAGGAAGGAGGCGAGGGCGCGGTCGTGGAAGCCGGCTTTGGAGCGGTCCGGATCCGAGGAGAGGCCAGAGCAGATGACGAATTTATCGCGATGGGCCGCGAGAGGGGCGAGGGCTTCGGAGTACTCGTAGGTGGCGCCTTCGCCTTTGGGGTGCCAGCGGGCTTGGTCGACACCGAGAGGGTAGATGACGAAGCCGAGGCGGCGTACGGGGGCGGCGGCGGTGCGGCTTTGGGCAACCATGGCGGGGACCATGGCGTCGAGGAGGGGGAGGCCGAGGGCGATGCCGGTGTTGCGGAGGAAGGTGCGGCGGGGGAGGAATTTCTTTTGGATAAACATGATGTTATTGCCGAGTGATGTTATTGCCGAGATTGGAAGGGCACACTTTTGACGGTGGCGAGGATGAGGTCGTGGAAGCGATGGCCGTGGGCTTCCGTTTGCCGCATGATATCGCGGATAGTGGGTTGGTCGCGAGGGTCGAGTTCGCGGCCTAAGGCGTAGGTCAGTAAGCGCTCGAGAGTGGCGTGGACAAACTCGTCGGAGCGATGGAGGAGCATGGTTTTGAGGCCTTGGGGGCCGTCGAGTTCGGTGCCGCTGGCGAGCTTGGATTTGGCGTTGATGGGGCCTCCTTCATCGCTGCTTCGCCAGCGGCCAATGGCGTCGTAGTTTTCGAGGGCGAAGCCGAGGGGGTCGATGCGGTCGTGGCAGGAGGCGCAACTCGGGTTGGCCCGATGGCGTTCGACTTGTTCGCGGGCGGTGAGTTTGCGGCCGTTGGCGGGGGTTTCGTCGAGCGGGGGGACGTTGGCGGGCGGGGCGGCGGGTGGCGAATTGAGGAGATTGTCGAGGATCCATTTGCCGCGGAGGACGGGGGAGGTACGGGTGGAATGGGAGGTGAGGAGAAGGATGCTGCCTTGGGCGAGGAGGCCTCCGCGTTCGGGGTGGTTCCCGAGAGCGACTCTGCGGAAGCCGGGGCCGGTGACGTTGGGGATGCCGTAGTGGTTCGCGAGGCGTTCGTCGAGGTAGGTGTAGTTGGCGCCGAAGAGATCGAGGACGGGGCGATTTTCGCGGAGGAGGCTTCCGAGGAAGAGGCGGGTTTCCGTTTCGAAGGCGGTGCGAAGGGCGGTGTCGTACGCGGGGAAGAGTTCGCGGTCGGGGGCGACGGTGGCAAGAGCCGGGAGGCCGAGCCATTGGGCGGCGAAGTTGTCGAGGAGGGCGGCGGAGCGGGGGTGGGCGAGGAGGCGGCGGACTTCGGCTTCGAGGGTGGCTGGTTGGTTGAGTTTGCCGGTGGCGGCGACGTTGAGGAGTTGGTCGTCGGGGAGGCTGCTCCAGAGGAAGAAGGAGAGGCGTGTGGCGAGTTCGAAGTTGGAGAGAGTGGGGCGCAGCTCCAGGCGGAAGAGGAAATCGGGGGAGATGAGGAGGTCGCGGAGGGCGGCGGCGATGGCGGTTTCGAAGTTTTGTTTGGCGCGGGCGGCGGCGAAGGTTTTGAGGAAGGGTTGGAGGTCTTTTTCGGTGATGTCCCGGCGGAAGGCTCGGCGGACTAGCGGGGTCAGGAGGGTTTCGGCGCAACTGTCTTCGTGACAGGTGAAGATTTTGGCTCGGCTGGGGGTTTGGCCGGGGCCGGTGGGGTTGTAGGGGCCAGCGATTTCGATACGGCCGAGGGTGGGGGGGCCGGGTTGGCCGTCGAAGGCGGCTTCGCCGGAGGTCATGCCAGAGATTTCGAAGAGCTTGAGGCGGCGGCCGTCGAGACGGAATTCGAGGGTGGGGCGGATGGCGGTGCCGAGGACGTCGAGGGGGCCACCGAGGGGTCGGCCGCCGGGGCCGCCGACGTCGAGGACTGGGCCTTCGTGTTCGGCGAATTCATCGGGGAAGGTGACGATGACAGTGTGTGACCCGGCTTTGACTTTCGAGAGGCGGAGGCGGAAGAAGCGGACGCCTTCGAGGGGGGAGAGGCTTTCTTTGGCGAGGAAGGCGCGGAGGTCGTAGTCGCCATCGTGGGGGAAAAAGTGGGTGACGCGGATGCCGCCGCGGGTGCCGAAGGGCATGCCTTCGCCTTGCCAGGCGGCTTGGGTGGCTTTGGTGCGAAAGATTTCGACGACGGGGGAGCGGTCGCCGGTGCCGGTGGCGAGTTGGGTGACGCGGCGGGCGACTTTGAGGTAGCGTTCGAGGAGAGTTCGGCGGCGAGGGGGCGTTCGAGGTCGAAGAGGTCGCGGATGGCGTTGGCGTACTCGGTGCGGTTGAGACGGCGGATGAGGGGACGGCCGGGGTAGGGGGGGTGGCGGTCGAGGTCGGCCGTGAGGCCGTGAATGAATGCTTTGGCGGCGACCAGGTCGGGACGGGGGAGGCCGGCGGGGGGCATCTCCTGAGCGCGGAGTTTTTTGGCTACTTTTTCCCAGATTTCGGGGTGGGCGGCGGGGTTGGCGGGGGAGATTCCTTCGAGGATGAAACCGCCGACTTTGGCGGATTGGCTGTGGCAGGAGAGGCAGTGGCGTTGGAGGAACGCTTCGCGGGAGGGGGATTGGGCGGGGAGGAGGGCGGCGAGGATGAGGAGGGCGAGGACGACTGGCATGGGCTGACTGTATTTTACGCCCATTGCGTGAAGAATTTTATAGAAATGATCGCGGTTGCGCCAACACGGCGGCTAGTTGGGTTTGGTAGTCGGCACGGGGGACTTCAGTGACTCCGAATTGGGCTAAGTGGGGGGTCAGGTATTGGACGTCGAGGAGGGCGAAGTTTTGGCGTTGGAGATGGTGGACGAGACTGGCGAGAGCCACCTTCGACATGTCGCGTTGGGAGTGAAATTTTGATTCGGCGAAGAAGGCGGCACCGAGGTGGATGCCGTAGGTTCCGCCTACGAGTTGGCCGTCGACCCAGACTTCGACGGAGTGGGCGTGGCCGGCTTTATGGAGGGTATTGTAGGCGTCGATGAGGGGTTCGGTGATCCAGGTGCTGGCGGGGCGATCGGTGCCGCGGGTGGCGCAGGCTCGCATGACGGCGACGAAGGCTTGGTCGAAGGTGACTCGGAAGCGGGCTTGGGCGAGGGTGCGGGCTAGGCTGCGGGAGGTGTGGAAAGCGTCGAGGGGGAGGACGGCGCGGCGGGGTGGGTCGTGCCAGGTGAAGAAGGGCCAGTTGCAATAGGCCATGGGGAAAATGCCTTGGCGGTAACCGGCGAGGACCTCGGCGGGGTCGAGGCGCATGGTGCGGCGGATGATGTCCACTGCTTTGATTGTATGCGGGGGGGCGGGGAGTCGGCGGCAATCTCGCGTAGCCGACCACTCGCTTAGAATCACTCGAATCCGCTTCGACCGGACGCCTGCGGATATCATGGCATGCGAGCGCGAATCCTGGACCTAGTCATTGGAGCCTTCGTGCCGAATCTTGAGACTTGGCGCTGAAGGCAGCGTGGGGCTAAACATTCGGAATGGCATATACAAGATTCGGCCAACGGAGGAAGCCCAATCTCACCGATCCGTATGGTGCCTCGCGTTATTGTGGTTCGCGAAAAACGATGAACACGGAAAGGTCAAGTAACGTACGACTGCCCGCATCCTTGTTGAAGAGTCGCGGATGCCATATCCGCTACAGCAGCTTGTCGCCCTTCCCGACTTGGCCGCGCAGGAGAAACGTCTTGGCCAGTGCTCCACGGCCGCAGATCTTGAATGATCCAAAGTCCTTGTACCAGTCGCCTTCCGGCACTTCGGGCTTGGTTTCGACCCACAAACGCAGCTTGTTCAAGTCTGCGATGCTGATGGCCCGGTCCCGCATCCGGTCAATCAAATGCTGCCGAACGCCCTCCGGGAAATTCTCCCAAAGCTCAATCTTCGGCATCAGCCGCCAAAGACCATGCGGCCCAATTCGTCACCCAGGCGCTTAGCCGCTTCGGGGTTGCTCTCACTCCGGAAGCGCTCGGCAAGTTCGAAAAACTCCTGCTGTTTCCTTTTCTCCGCTTCGATCCCGTTTTCGATCAACTCAACCAGCATGCGAGTCGCGCTGAGCTTTCGGGACTTCGCCATAATACGGACCTGCGAGGCCACTGTCGCAGGCAAACTCACACTCTGGCGCACGACTTTGGGCTCGGCAACTTTCATCTCACCATTTTGCACCAATTTGATGCGGCAGGATAGACGGGCCCATTCCGTGCCTTGAAGTCGCGGGAAACGGCGGAGCGGTACTTCTTCTGATGCCGGTGCCACTCGGGTACTGCTTCTTGGCCAGACAGCCAGGGAGATCGCTAGCCGAGGACGGCCTTTTTCACTACGCTCATGAAGAGGCCGTCGGGGAGGAGGCGGCGGAGGAAGAGAATGCCTTTCGTCGCGGCGGCGTAGCGGAGACGAGTCGAACCGTCGGTGGCGGCGGCGAAGATGGCTTCGGCGACGACTTCGGGGCCGGGGGCGGTCGCACCGGCCTTCTGCACGTTGGGCATGGCACGCTGGACGAAGGCGTCATACGCAGTCAGGCCGACCTTGGTGATCACGTCCATTGAGCCGTCATAGAAGTCAGTCTCGATGATTTTGACGCGAATGTTGAAGGGCTCGAGTTCGTACTGTAGTCACTCGGAGAAGCCCTCAATAGCCCATTTCGTGCCGTGATAGAGGTAGTAGAGCGGGAACGTAATGCGGCCACCCATGTAGGCCACGTTGATGATGACGCCGACGCGGCGTTGGCGCATTCCAGGAAGAACCGCTCGGACCACGTTCATTAGGCCGAAGACGTTGGTTTCAAACTGACGGCGGATCTGTTCGTCCGTCGCCGCTTCAAACGGGCCGACGAGGCCGTAGTCGGCGTTGTTGACGATCGCATCCAAAGGGCCGAGGAGGCGCTCCGCTTCGGCGATGGCGGCTTCGATGGACGCGGGGTCGGTGACGTCGAGAGGGAGAAGCGTGAGGTCGGGGAGTTCGCTTTGGGCGGGAGGCCGGCGCATGGTGGCGGCGACGTTCCAGCCGGCGGCTTGGAAGCGGAGAGCGTTGGCTTTGCCGATGCCACTGGAGGCACCGGTGATGAGGACGGTTTGTTTTTTCATAGGGAACTCAGGACGCGGGTGAGGGCGCGGGGGAAGTCGCGGGCGAGGTCGACGCGGAGGGGAGCAAGGGCGGGGTGGTCGACGAAGAGTTGTTGGACGACTGGGGGGGAATCGGCCATTTGGCGGTAGCCGGAGTGGAGGGCGCGGATGGAGATGAGAGCTTCAAGGCCGTGACCGGCGAGGACGAGGAGCGTCTCTTCCAGAGCGGCGGCGAGGGGGAGGGTGTTTTCGAGCAATCGCTGCTTGAAAGCTAGCGCGGTGGGGGCGTCGATTTGATGTTCGAGGACGCTTTCGAGGAGGGGGAGGAGACGGTCGACGGTGGGGTCGGCGGAGAAGGCTTCGGCGAAGAGGCGGGCGACGGAGGTGGGGGTGGGGCGGCGCTGGAGGGCAAGGCGGCGGACGAGGCGGGCGATCCAAGGGAAGAGGCTGTCTTCGAGGAGAGAGAGGAAAAGGTGTTCTTTACTGGAGAAATAGAGGTAGAGGGTGCCCTTGGCGAGGCCGACGTGGTCGGCGAGGGCGGCCATGCGGAAATCGGCGAAGGGGGTGGCGGGCCAGAGCTCGGCGGCGGGCGTTTTTTTCGGAAGGTCGGAGTGCGCGTAACTGACCCATAGTCAGATTGCATACGACTATGGGTCAGTTAGGGAGTGGGGTTAGAAGTAGAACTTCAGCGCGAGCTGCATTTGGCGGGCCCCGACGGCGACGCCGGTGATGACGCCAAAGTTGGAGTCGCCGACGTTGGAGTTGGGAGCGCTAAAAACAGGATGGTTCAACCAGTTAAACGCTTTGGCGCGGAACTGGAAATACCGTTTCTCGGAGAGGTTGAGGTTTTTGAGAGCGGCGATATCCATCGAACAGATACCCGGGGTGCGGGTATTGAGGGTTCGGGCGGAGGAGCCGTAGGTATCGGGCGCGGGACGGGTGAATGCGGCCGGTGGTGGCTGGGATCGCCGACAAGGTTGGGGCGCTGCGAGGCGTGGCGTCCCAGATCTGGCCGTTGGCGAGAGTTGGGGCGATGGGGAAGCCACTGGAGATCGTGGCGAGACCGGAGACTTCCCAGCCGCCGACGAGGAGGTTGGCGACCTGGTTCATCTGGGTACCGAACTGACGACCGCGACCGAAGGGCAACTGGTAAGAGAAGGTCATCGTGGCGCGGTGGGTTAGGTCATGAACGGAGAGCGAACGTTCCTGGGTGAGGTCGTAACGGTTCTGGACGTTGGTGCCGCCGCCGAGCCAGGAGACGTTGCCGTTGGTCAAAGCGGTATCGTCGATGCTCTTGGCCCAGGTGTAATGAGCGAGGGCGGAGAGACCTTTCGAGAAGCGCTTTTCGAAGCGAACCTGCATGGAGTGATAGATGGAGTTGGCGCGGCTGGGCGAGTTGCCGCTGACGCCACCATCGTATTGCGGGAAGGGGCGGAGCAGAACGCTGATCGGGATGGTCGGGGTGCTGAGCCGCGAGAGGCGGTTCGTGACGGCGGCGTTCAGGGCCGAACGACCACGGGACCAATACTGGGGATCGAGGAGGTTCTGATTTTCGAGGCCGCCGTAGTAGAGATGGGTGCCTTTGGTGGCGGAGTAGTTGCCTTCGAGAACGCTCTGCCAGCCGAGTTCGCGTTGGAGCGAGAGGTTCCAGGCCTGGACCTGGGGATTCGCGTTGTCGCGCTGCTCGGTGCCGATGCCGAGGCCGAGGAAAGTGGACGCGCCTTGCGAGTTACCGGGGGGATGTTGAGGCCGTCCGGATAAGGGTTGGAGAGGGTGGCGTAGGGGGGGGAGTCCGCCGTCGCGGCTGAACTGGGGGCCGGAATCGGTGGTGTAACCGGAGCCGGTATGGCCTTTGATCGTGCCACGGGAGGTGGCGTATTGGAGACCGTAAGCGCCGCGGAGGGCGGTCTTGCTATTGAGCGCGTAGGCGAAGCCGAAGCGGGGCTGGAAGTGGTTCATGTCGCGATCCAGCGGCGAGCGGTTGCTCGAATCGGTGAAGCGGAACTGGCCCTTGAGGTTGGAGTAACCGGGGACCTTGCCGGCGAGGGGCGAGTCGGCGCCGAAGTCGAACCAGCTCAGACGGTCGTAGCGTTCGGTGCGGGGGACGTCAAAATCGTAGCGGAGGCCGAGATTGAGGGTGAGCTTGCGGGTGACTTTCCAATCGTCCTGGACGTAGAAGCCGAAGTATTGCGAGGCCGAAGCAGACCAGGGATCGATGTGATAGTTGCCGCCGTTGCCCCAGCCGAGGAGCATCGAGGCGATGCCGTTGCCTTGGGTGTTGCTGGCGGTGAGGGGGTTTTCACCGGTGGTGCCGCGGCCGAAACCGAAGTTGCCTTGGGGGTAGCCGGGTTGGAGGTAGTTCAGGCGCATGAAGCGACCTTCGCCGCCAGCCTTGATGGTGTGGCCGGAGAGGTTTTTGACCATGCTGCCGGCGACGCTGGAGACGTCTTCACCGCGGCCGATGAGAGCGTAACCGTTGGTGCCCATGGCTTGATAGTTTTCGGGGGGAAGCTCGGAAAGAGATTCACGCCGGAAGTTTTGTAGATTTGGGGGAGGCCGATGGAGGTCGGATCGAAGCCGAAGGCGTGGGGGGGACTCCCTACCATTCGTCAAGGCTTTTTTGAAAGAGCTTTGGGGGATCCTCCCCCCGGCCCCCTGGGATTTATCGCTTTATGGCGGACTGGCAACTCCGGGACGGGTTTAACCGTCCCGGTCAGTCCGCACATGG